>NZ_JBIWOW010000049.1:0-34696 GCF_044767945.1 Kitasatospora sp. NPDC101183
CCGGTGGGGCGTTCGGCCCCCCCCCCCCCCCGGGGGGGGGTCACCCCCCCCCCCCCCCCCCCCGCGCGGGGGGGGGGGCCGGCGGGCCCGCCCCCCCCCCCCCCCCCCCCGGCCGACACCGACTAGGCGCGCGGCTTCTCGCGCATCTCGTAGGTCTCGATGATGTCCTCGACCTTGATGTCGTTGAACGACCCCAGGGTCACACCGGCCTCGAAGCCCTCGCGGACCTCGGTCGCGTCGTCCTTGAAGCGGCGCAGACCCTCGATGGTGAGGCTCTCCGCCACGACCTTGCCGTCGCGCAGCAGGCGGGCCTTGGCGTTGCGGCGGATGATGCCGTCGCGCACCAGGACACCGGCGATGTTGCCGAACTTGGAGGAGCGGAAGACCTCGCGGATCTCCGCGGCGCCCAGGCGCACCTCCTCGTACTCCGGCTTGAGGAGGCCCTTGAGGGCGTTCTCGATCTCCTCGATCGCCTGGTAGATGACCGAGTAGTACCGGACGTCCACGCCTTCCTTGTCGGCCGCGGTGCGCGCACGGCCTTCGGCGCGCACGTTGAAGCCGATGATGATGGCGTCCGAGCCCATCGCCAGGTCCACGTCGGACTCGGTGATGGCACCCACACCGCGGTGCAGGACCCGGAGCTCGACCTCCTCGCCCACGTCGAGCTTGACGAGGGCGTCCTCGAGGGCTTCGACGGAACCGGAGACGTCACCCTTGATGATGAGGTTGAGCTGCTCGATGGAGCCGGCGGCGATGGCCTTGTCCAGGTCCTCCAGGGACACCCGGACCCGACGCTGCGCGAAGGCGGCGTTGCGGTCGCGGGCCGAGCGCTTCTCGGCGATCTGGCGGGCGGTGCGGTCCTCGTCGACGACGATGAAGCTGTCGCCGGCGCGGGGCACCGAGGTCAGACCGAGCAGCAGCACCGGGCGGGACGGGCCGGCCTCGGAGAGGCTGTTGCCGTTCTCGTCCAGCATCGCGCGGACGCGGCCGTAGGCGTCGCCCACGACGATCGAGTCGCCGACGCGGAGGGTACCGCGCTGGACGAGGACGGTCGCCATGGCGCCGCGGCCCTTGTCGAGGTGGGCCTCGATGGCGATGCCCTGCGCGTCCTGCTCCGGGTTGGCCCGCAGGTCCAGCGAGGCGTCCGCGGTCAGGACCACGGCCTCCAGCAGCTGGTCGATGTGCAGGCCCTGGCGGGCGGAGATGTCGACGAACATGGTGTCGCCGCCGTACTCCTCGGCCACCAGGCCGAACTCGGTCAGCTGACCGCGGACCTTCGTCGGGTCGGCGCCCTCGACGTCGATCTTGTTGACGGCGACCACGATCGGCACGCCGGCGGCCTTGGCGTGGTTCAACGCCTCGACCGTCTGCGGCATGACGCCGTCGTTGGCCGCGACCACCAGGATCGCGATGTCGGTGGACTTGGCACCACGGGCACGCATGGCGGAGAACGCCTCGTGACCCGGGGTGTCGAGGAAGGTGATCGGACGCTGCTCGCCGTTCACCTCGGTGACGACCTGGTAGGCACCGATGTGCTGGGTGATGCCACCGGCCTCGCCGGCCACGACGTTGGACTTGCGGATCGCGTCCAGCAGTCGGGTCTTACCGTGGTCGACGTGACCCATGACGGTGACGACCGGCGGGCGCGGGGCCAGCTGGTCCTCGTCGCCCTCGTTGGCGCCGAAGTCGATGTCGAACGACTCCAGCAGCTCGCGGTCCTCGTCGTCCCGGCTGACGATCTCCAGGACGAAGCCCATCTCGCCGGCCAGCAGCTCGAGGGTCGCGTCGGAGACCGACTGGGTCGCGGTGACCATCTCACCGAGGTTGAACATGACGGAGACGAGCGCGGCCGGGTTGGCGTTGATCTTCTCCGCGAAGTCCGTCAGGGAGGCACCACGCGACAGGCGGACCGTCTGGCCGTTGCCGCGGGGCAGCATCACACCGCCGACGGACGGGGCCTGCATGGCCTCGTACTCCTGGCGCTTCGCCCGCTTCGACTTGCGACCGCGAGCCGGGCGACCGCCCGGGCCACGACCGAAGGCGCCCTGCGTGCCACCACGGGCACCCGGGCCGCCGGGACGGCCGCCGAAGCCGCCGGGACGCGGGCCGAAACCGCCGCCGCCACCCGGGGCACCGCCACCGGGACGCGGGCCGCCGAAGCCGCCGCCACCGGCCGGACGCGAGCCCGGACCGGCCGGACGACCCTGGAAGCCGGGACGGGCACCGCCGCCGGCACCCGGACCACCCGGACGACCGCCGGGGCCACCGGGACCACGGCCACCACCCGGGCCCGGGCGCGGGCCCGGAGCCGGACGCTGCGGCATCATGCCCGGGTTCGGGCGCGGCATGCCGGACGGGGTCGGGCCGCCGGGGCGCGGACCGGCGGGACGCGGCATCCCGTCGGGACGCGGCGCACCACCCGGACGCGGGGCACCCGCACCCGGGCCACCGGCACGCGGAGCGCCGGCACCGGGGGCACCGGCCGGACGCGGACGGTCGCCACCGGGACGCGGACGGTCGCCACCCGGACGCGGGGCACCGGCGCCGGCACCGGGGGCACCGGCCGGACGCGGACGGTCGCCACCGGGACGCGGACGGTCGCCGCCCTGCGCACCCGGAGCACCCGGACGGCCACCCGACGCGCCGGGACGGCGGTCGCCGGGGCGGGCCATGCCGGTCGCGCTGCCCGAGGTGAACGGGTTGTTGCCCGGACGCGGGCCGGCCGGACGCGGGCCCGGACGGGCGCCGCTGCCGGACTGGGCCGCCGGACGCGGGGCCTGGGAGGCCGGACGCGGGGCGTCACCGCCGGCCGGAGCCGGCGAGGAGAACTCGGCCGCGGGCGCGGCCGGGGCCGCCGGAGCCGCCGGGGTGGCGGGACGCGCGGCCGGGCGCGGGCCCGGGGTCGGCGCGCCGGCCTTCGGGGCGGCGGCGGAGGGTGCGGCCGGGGCGGCGGGCGCCGCGGCAGCGGGGGTCGGACGGGGACCGGGGGTCGCGGCAGGGCGCGGACCCGGGGTCGGAGCCGGCTTCGGGGCACCCGAAGCGGCGGGGGAGGGCGCCGCGGTCTTCCGCGGGCCCGGCTTGGCAGCGCCACCACCGGTGGGGGCCACACCAAGCGCGTCAGTCAGCTTGCGCACGACCGGCGCCTCGATCGTCGAGGACGCCGAACGGACGAACTCACCCAGCTCGGTGAGCTTGGCCATGACGGCCTTGCTCTCCAAACCAAGCTCCTTGGCGAGTTCGTAAACCCGGACCTTAGCCACTTCACTCCTGTCTATGAGTCCGGGGTCTCGTCCGCCGGACTGTCGCTACTTCATGGGCGTACCCATCGCGTACTCATCGCGTACTCATCGAGTGCTCATCGCAATCTCGACCTACTTCCACATCGCGAGGTACCTGACTGGTGGCACGGCGTGCGGCTGCCCGCCGTGCTTGTTGCGGTGGTTCTCCCGCCGCTTCGAGTGGCGGCGGTACGGGGCGTGGCCCCTCAGGACTCCGAGGACTCCGAGGCGCCGTCCGCCCTCTCCTCGATGAACCCGCGCAGTCGCGCCGTGTCGAGCGTGCCCTGGAGCCGGAAGGCCCGGGGGAACGCCCGGCGACGGACCGCGAGGTCGAGGCAGGCCGGATCGGGGTGCAGATGCGCGCCCCGGCCCGGAAGTGCGCCACGGGGATCGGGGACGCACTCGCCCTCGACCGCCGTGACACGCAACAGCTGGTGCTTGGCCGCGCGCTTGCGGCAGCCCACGCAGGTGCGTTCCGGGCGTGCTCGGACATGCGTCCGGCCAGACGAAGGCAAGTCTACCCCTCCGAAGGGACATGGCGCCGCCCCGCCGATCACGGTGACCGGCGGGACGGCTACGACGACACGGACTACTCGCCGGCGGATTCCGGCTGGCCCTCGGTGTCCGGGCGGATGTCGATGCGCCAGCCGGTCAGGCGGGCGGCCAGGCGGGCGTTCTGCCCCTCCTTGCCGATCGCCAGCGAGAGCTGGTAGTCCGGCACGACGACCCGGGCGGAGCGCTGGGCCAGGTCCACGATCTCCACACTGCTCACCCGGGCGGGCGACAGCGCGGCGGCGACCATCTCGCGGGGGTCCTCGGACCAGTCCACGATGTCGATCTTCTCGCCGTGCAGCTCGCCCATCACCGCGCGCACCCGGGAGCCCATCGGGCCGATGCAGGCGCCCTTGGCGTTCAGCCCGGCCCGGCGCGACCAGACCGCGATCTTGGTGCGGTGGCCGGCCTCACGGGCGATCGCGGCGATCTCGACGCTGCCGTCGGCGATCTCCGGGACCTCCAGCGCGAAGAGCTTCTTCACCAGGCTGGGGTGGGTGCGCGACAGCGTCACCGACGGGCCGCGCACGCCGCGGCGCACCGCGACGACGTAGCACTTGAGCCGGGTGCCGTGGCGGTAGTCCTCGCCCGGCACCTGCTCCTGCGGCGGGAGGATGGCCTCCAGCTTGCCGATGTCGACGAGCACGTTCTTCGGGTCGTTGCCCTGCTGGACGACACCGGTGACGATGTCGCCCTCCTTGCCCGCGTACTCGCCGAAGGTCTGGTCGTCGGCGGCGTCGCGCAGGCGCTGCATCATCACCTGGATGCCGATGCTGGACGCGATCCGGCCGAAGCCGCTCGGGGTGTCGTCGAACTCCTTCGGCTCGACGCCCTCGTCCAGCTCCGCCGGGTCCTCCGTCGCCCACACGGTCACGTGGCCGCTCTGGCGGTCCAGGTGCACGCGGGCGCGGCGGCGCGAGCCCTCGGTGCGGTGGTACGCGGTGAGGAGGGCCGACTCGATGGACTCGACCAGCAGGTCGAAGGGGATGTTCTTCTCGTTGACCAGCGTGCGCAGGGCACTCATGTCGATGTCCACGGCTACGCCTCCTCGTCTTTCGTCACGTTCGTCATGCTGGGCCGGGCCGTCGCGTCACTCCGCACCGTCGTCCCCCTCGTCCACCTCGTCGAGAGGGTCGTCGTCCTTGCGGTTGAACTCGACCTGCACGCGGGCGCGGGCGACCTCGGGGTACTCCAGGCGGCGCTCCTTCGGACGGCCGCGGCCCTTGACCGGCTGCACCTCGACCAGCACGCCGTCCTCGTCGGCGGCCAGCACGCGGGCGGTCAGCTCGGCGCCGTCCACCAGGTGGATCTGCGCCAGGCGGCCCTCGGCCCGCTGCCAGTGGCGCGGCAGCGCCAGCGGGCGCTCGGCGCCCGGCGAGCCGACCTCCAGCAGGTAGGGCTCGTCGCCCAGCACGTCCGACGCGTCCAGGGCGTCGCCCACGACCCGGCTGAACTCGGCGACGGCGTCCATGTCCACGCCCTCGTCGGTGTCGACGTCGATCTGCACCTGACGGCGGTTGCCCGCCTTGGTGACCCTGACGTCCTCCAGGTCCAGCCCGGCCTGCGCGGCCAGGGGCTCCAACAGTTCTCGCAGCCGATCGGTGTGGGTGGTGCTCATCCGGGTGGACTCCTCGGCCGCGTCTGCTGTTGTCAGAAGGTCGCTCCGTACCCCACGGGTCACGGCAGCTCGGCCCAAAGCCTAGCCGGTGCAACGGCCAACCACCGATTCCGCACCATGCCGGGCCCCGGACACGCCAGTCACTGCGAGCAACCTCACACCCGCCCTTCCCCGGCCCCGAACGTGTGGGTTCTGTAATCATTCACGCCACGGGGGCGGGGAGGCCGTCCTCGCGCCCCCACCCCGGAGTGACCCCGATGCAGCCACCCAGCCGACGGACCTTCCTCGCCCTCGGCACGCTCGCCGGCCTCTCCGCGCTGGCCGCCTGCACCGGCTCGGACGGCGGCTCCGCCTCCCCCGCGGCCACCCCCGACCCGGACGCCCTCGTCCGCGCGCGGGCCGTCGGCGCCACCGACGTCGTCCTCGCGGTGTACGACACCGCCCACCCCGCGCCCGGGCAGGCCGCCCTGCTCCAGCAGTTGCACGCCGAGACCGCCCAGCACCGCGCCGCCCTCACCCAGGGTCTGCCGGCGGCGCCGGGCGCGAGCACCTCAACCACCTCCCCGGCCACCGCACCGGACGTCACGCCCACCAGCGTCCTGGTCTCCGGGGAACTCCAGCTGGCCAAGGCCCTTCTGACCGACCTGGCCGCCGCCACCGGGCCGCTGGCCCGCCTCCTCGCCTCCGTCGCCGCGGCCGCCCTGCTGCACGCCTCCGCCCTCGACGCCACCGTCGCCACCCCGATCACGGTGCCCCTGCCCACGGCGAAGCCGACCGGCAGCGCCACCCCCGTCCCGGCGGCCTCCCCCGACACCGCCGGCCTCGCCGCGCTGCAGAGCGCCCTCGGCGCCGAGCACGCCGCCGTCTACGGCTACGGCGTCGTCGGCGCCCGCCTGCCCGACGACCAGCAGCGCGCCGACGCCCGCACCGCCCTGGCCGCCCACGAGGCCCGCCGCGACTCCTGGCAGCGCCTGCTCACCACCCTCGGCGCCGCCCCCACCCCCGCCGGCGGCGGCTACCGCCTGCCCTTCCCCGTCCAGGACGCCGCCACCGCCGCCCGGCTCGCCGCCCACCTGGAGACCGGGCTCACCGCCGTCTACGCGGACCTCGTCGCCGCCCTCCCCGGGCCGCACCGCCCCACCGCGGCCACCGCCCTCCAGGAGGCCGCCGTCCGCGCCCGCCGCTGGGGCGCCCCGGCCACGGCCTTCCCCGGCATCCCGGACGCCGCCGCCCCGTCCCCCGCCACTCCGTCCCCCACCACTCCGTCGCCCACCGCCTCGTCCGCCCCCGCGACCCCGTAGCGGCGACAATGGACGACATGTCGGGAGCAACGCCCCACCCCACCGTCCCCACCTGGCTGACCCGCACCGTCACCGCCGCCCACGGCGAGGAGGGCCGCCGCTGGCTGGACGCCCTGCCCGGCCTGGTCGCCGCCCACCTGGACCACTGGGACCTCACCGTCGAGCGCACCCTCGACCCCGGCGGCAGCCTCAGCCTGATCACGTACGTCCACCGCGACGACCTCTCCCCCGCCGTCCTCAAGACCGGCCTGCGCACCCCGGAGACCGTCCACGAGCACGAGGCCCTCGCCCACTGGGCCGGCCGGGGCGCCGTCCTCCTCCTGGACGCCGACCCCGCCGAGGGCGTCCTGCTGCTGGAGCGCCTCCACGGCGACATCCCGCTGCGCTCCCTCGCCGAGCCCAAGGCGATGCTGGAGGCCACCAGCCTGCTCCACCGGCTCTGGGTGCCGCTCCCCGACGGCCACCCCTTCCCCGGCACGGCCGCCCGGGTCGCGGACACCGCCGCACGGCTGGCCGCCCACCGGGCCCATCCCGTCGCCGAGGCCGCCGAGGCACTGGCGGAGGAGGCCCTGGAGACGGCCGCCGCCCTCGCCGCCGAGGAGCCCGAAACCCTGCTGCTGCACGGGGACTTCCACCACGGCAACGTCCTGGCCGCCGACCGCTCCCCCTGGCTGGCCATCGACCCGAGGCCCGTCGCCGGGGAGCGCGCGTACGACCTGGCGCGGCTCGTCCTCGACCGCGCCGACAACCTGATCGGCTCCCCGGGCGTCCCCGGCGCCGTCCGCCGCCGTCTCGGCCGGCTCTCCGAGGCCCTGGAGGTGGACCGCGACCGGCTGCGCGGCTGGACCCTGCTGCGGGCCGTGGACCTCGCCCTGCGCTCCCTCGCCGCCGGGCGGGAGCGCGACGCCGAGCTGTACCTGGAGTTCGCGGGCGCGCTGCCCTAGCCGCGTGCTCGCAACGGCAGGTGGGCGCCCATCACCGCGTACAGCCGGTCCGTCGCCGGGAAGCGCACCGCCCGGGCCAAGTCCTGGTAGCCCAGCGCCCGGTAGAGCCTGCGGGCGGGCGTCTCGGCGTCGATCGCGGAGAGGATGCTGCGGTCCAGCCCCGAGGACTCGCACAGCAGCCGGATCAGCCGCGAGCCGATCCCCTGCCCCTGGAACCGAGGCAGCACGTGCAGCTCGGTGATCGCGAACACCCCGTCCAGCCAGTCGCCGTGGCCCTGCGCGTCGAGGTACGGCTCGATCACCGTGCTCCACCAGTGCTCGCGCTGGTTCGGCATCCCGTACCCGAAGCCGACCAGCCGGCCCTCGCTCATCGCCCCGAAGGCGATCACCCCGGGCTGGCGGGCGTGCCTCCCCACGATGTGCAGCCGGACCGCGACCTCCTCGGGCGTGAGCCCGAACGCCAGCGCCTGCACGTCGAGCGCCTGCGGCGCCCAGGCCGCGAGGTCGATGGCCCCGATCGTCACCCCGGTCAGCTGATCCATGCCCCGGACGTTACTACCCGCCGCCCGCCCACGCTGGAGAAGGCCGCCAGGAGATCACTCCGCCCTAGAAGAGCACGCTCATGAAGGCCCCGACCTCGCGGAACCCCACCCGCCGATAGGCCGCCCGCGCCCGCAGGTTGAAGTCGTTGACGTACAGCGAGACCACCGGCGCCACCTCCCGCAGCGCGACGTCCAGCACCGCCGCCATGCCCGTCTCGGAGAGCCCGCGCCCGCGGTGCTCCGGGGCGACCCAGACGCCCTGGATCTGGCACGCGCCCGCCGTGACCGCGCCGATCTCGGCCTTGAACACCACCTGGCCGTCCTCGTCGAACCGCGCGAACGACCGCCCGGTGGTGACGAGTTCGGCCACCCGGGCCTGGTAGAGGAGCCCGCCGTCCCCGGCCAGCGGCGACACTCCGACCTCCTCGGTGAACATCGCCACGCAGGCCGGCATCATCGCCTCGACCTCGTCGCGGCGCACCCGCCGCACCAGCGGGTCGGGGGCGATCTCCGGCGAGGGCGTGGAGGTCGCCAACAGCGGCTGGTGCGCCCGGACTTCACGCGCGGGCCCCCAACTGCGCTCCAGCAGCGCCCAGAAGGAGGCCGTCGACGCGGCCGGGCCCACGATCGAGGAGCAGCGCCGCCCCTGCCTCCGGGCCCGTTCGGCGAAGGCGGCCACGGCCGCCGGCCCCGCGTGGACGAGGACGAGGTTGGCCCCGGCGTAGCAGAGCGCGTCGAGGACGCCGTCCCCGTCGTACCAGCCCCACATCTCCCCGCCGAGGCGCCACGGGTCCAGCCCCACCGCCTCGACCCTGGTCGCGACGAACGCGTTGGCGACCGGATCGCGGTGGAGGATCTCCAGGGCGTCCGCGAGATCGGCGGGCTCCAGGACGCGGGTGGCGGCCAGGGCCCGGGCGGCCTGGAAAGCGCCGGGGAGCATCACACCTCGATCGATCATCGAGACAGCACCTCACTGGGACGACTTCGCCGCACCCTACTCCGTGGCCCCATCCGGCTACGGCTGCGGGGCCGTCCCCGAACGGAACGGCCCCGCCTCCGGAAATTCGAACCCGCCCGCCGGCGGCCGGTTACTCGCCCGCGACGACGACCGGCTCCCCGGCCTCGACGCCCTCGGCCTGCATCTTCTCGGCGAGCTTGAGCGCCTCCTCGATCAGGGTCTCGACGATCTTCGACTCGGGCACGGTCTTGATGACCTCGCCCTTGACGAAGATCTGGCCCTTGCCGTTGCCCGAGGCCACCCCGAGGTCCGCCTCGCGCGCCTCGCCCGGCCCGTTCACCACGCAGCCCATGACGGCGACGCGCAGCGGCACCTCCATGCCCTCCAGGCCGGCGGTGACCTCCTCGGCGAGCTTGTAGACGTCCACCTGGGCGCGGCCGCAGGACGGGCAGGAGACGATCTCCAGGCCGCGCTCGCGCAGGCCCAGGGACTCCAGGATCTGGTTGCCGACCTTGATCTCCTCGGCCGGCGGCGCGGAGAGCGAGACGCGGATGGTGTCGCCGATGCCCTCGGCGAGCAGCGCGCCGAAGGCGACGGCGGACTTGATGGTGCCCTGGAACGCCGGGCCGGCCTCGGTGACGCCGAGGTGCAGCGGGTAGTCGCAGGCGGCGGCGAGCTGGCGGTAGGCCTGGATCATCACGACCGGGTCGTTGTGCTTGACCGAGATCTTGATGTCGCGGAAGTCGTGCTCCTCGAACAGCGAGCACTCCCAGAGCGCGGACTCGACCAGCGCCTCCGGGGTGGCCCGGCCGTACTTCTCCATCAGGCGCTTGTCCAGCGAGCCGGCGTTGACGCCGATGCGGATCGGGATGCCCGCGTCCTTGGCGGCCTTGGCGATCTCGCCGACCTTGTCGTCGAAGGCCTTGATGTTGCCCGGGTTGACGCGCACCGCGGCGCAGCCGGCGTCGATCGCGGCGAAGACGTACTTCGGCTGGAAGTGGATGTCCGCGATGACCGGGATCTGCGACTTCTTCGCGATGATCGGCAGCGCGTCGGCGTCGTCCTGCGAGGGGACGGCGACGCGGACGATCTGGCAGCCGGACGCGGTGAGCTCGGCGATCTGCTGCAGCGTGGCGTTGATGTCCGAGGTGACGGTGGTGGTCATCGACTGCACCGACACGGGGGCGTCACCGCCGACCGGGACATTGCCGACCATGATCTGCCGGGAGTGGCGGCGCTTGGCGAGCGGCTTGAGCGGCAGGGACGGAATACCGAGCGAGATCGCGGTCATGTGCGCAGGGTTCCCCGGGGTTGAGGTGTGGTCGACCGCCCGGCCGGGAGACGGCCGAGGCCGGGCGCGCTGACGATCGCGCACCCGGCCTCCACGGTACGGCACGGCCGAGGGCCGCAGCACACCCGCCGTACCCGCACCACCTAGCTGATCTTGACCGGGTTCACCAGGTCCGCCGCCATCACCAGGAGGGTGAAACCGATGAAAACGCTCGCCACCACGTAGGCGGCGGGCATCAGCTTCGCCACGTCGAACGGTCCCGGGTCGGGCCGGCGCAGCACCTTGGCGACGCCGCGCCGGACGGACTCCCACAGGGCGCCGGCGATGTGGCCGCCGTCCAGCGGGAGCAGCGGCAGCATGTTGAACAGGAACAACGACAGGTTGATCGTCGCCAGGATGAACACGGAGGTGGCGATCATCTGGCTGGCGGGCAGGTCCGAGGAGAACACCTCGCCGGTGACCCGGGCGGCGCCGACCATGCCGACCGGGGAGTCCGGGTCGCGCGGGCCGTCGCCGACGACGGCGTTCCAGAGCCCGGGGACCTTGCCCGGAAGGGCGGCGAGGGACTTCACGCCGGACACGCCCATGTCGTACATCCGGTCGACGGACTGCCCGAAGGTCTGCCGGACGACTTCACTCTTCGGAGTGAATCCGAGGAAACCCGCCTCCACGGTCTGGCCCTTGACCGGACGGTTGTTCCCGTCGAACTTCTGCACCTGGTTGGCGACGATCGTCGGCGTGAGGGCGACCTGCTGCCCGTCCCGCTCGACCAGGATCGTCACCGTGCGGCCGGCCGACTCGCGGATGTCCGCCTGGAGCTGGGCGTAGTCGCGGATGCGGTCCCCGTCGAAGCTGAGCACCTTGTCGCCGTGCTTGAGGCCCGCCGCGGCGGCCGGGGTCGGCGGGGCGCCGGCCGGGCAGGTGTCAGTGGGCTGGCCCGCCTTGACGATGCACTGGGAGACCGTGTCGATGGTCGGGACGGCGGTGTTCACGCCGAAGCCCATGTTGACGGTCGTGAAGAGCCCGAACGCGAGGATCAGGTTCATGAACGGCCCGGCGAACATGACGATGACGCGCTTCCACGGCTTGCGGGTGTAGAAGAGCCTGCTCTCGTCGCCCTCCTGGAGCTCCTCGTACGAGGCCTCGCGGGCGTCCTCGATCATCGTGCGGACCGCCGAGCTGCTGCGCTTGGTGATCCGGCCGTCCTCGCCCGGCGGGAACATCCCGATCATCCGGATGTACCCGCCGAACGGGATGGCCTTGATGCCGTACTCGGTCTCGCCCTTCTGCCGCGACCACAGGGTCGGACCGAAGCCGACCATGTACTGCGGGACCCGGATGCCGAACAGCTTGGCCGTGGAGAGGTGGCCGAGTTCGTGCCAGGCGATCGAGATGAGCAACCCAATCACGAAGACCAGGATGCCGACCGCCGTCATCACCACTACCACCGCTGCTCCTCCGTCATGGCGCTCCGCTCATCGTCTCGTCGTACCGCGTTCCGTGGTTCGGTGGCGGCGCCGTTCAGCCCGCCGCCAGCTCGCGGGCCCGGGCGCGGGCCCAGTCCTCCGCGTGCAGGACGTCCTCGACGGTGAGGGAAGTTCCCGCCGCCGGCCTGCCGTGCTCGGCGACGACCTTCGCAACAGTGTCCACGATTCCCGTGAAGGCGAGGCGGCCGTTCAGGAAGGCGTCCACGCACTCCTCGTTGGCGGCGTTGAACACGGCCGGGGCGGTGCCGCCCAGGGTGCCCACCTCGCGGGCCAGCTCGACGGCCGGGAAGGCCTCGTCGTCCAGCGGGAAGAACTCCCAGGTCGCGGCCTTCGTCCAGTCGCAGGCGGGGGCGGAGTCCGGCACCCGGTCCGGCCAGCCGATGCCCAGCGCGATCGGCATCCGCATGTCCGGCGGGCTGGCCTGCGCCAGGGTCGAACCGTCGGTGAACTCCACCATCGAGTGCACCACCGACTGCGGATGGACCACGACCTCGATCCGGTCGAAGGGCACGTCGTACAGCAGGTGCGCCTCGATCACCTCCAGGCCCTTGTTCACCAGCGTGGCCGAGTTGATCGTGACGACCGGGCCCATCGCCCAGGTCGGGTGCGCCAGCGCCTCCTGCGGGGTCACCCCGGCCAACTGCTCGCGGGTGCGGCTGCGGAACGGGCCCCCGCTGGCGGTGACCACCAGCTTGCGCACCTCCGCCCGGGTGCCGCCCGCCAGCGCCTGGAACAGCGCGGCGTGCTCGGAGTCCACCGGCACGATCTGCCCCGGCTTCGCCACCGCCCTCACCAGCGGGCCGCCGACGATCAGCGACTCCTTGTTGGCCAGCACCAGCACCCGGCCCGCCTCCAGCGCGGCCAGCGTCGGCCGCAGCCCGATCGAGCCGGTGATGCCGTTCAGCACCGAGTGGCACTCCATCGCGGCCAGCTCGGTGGCCGCGTCCGGACCCGCCAGCACCTTCGGAAGAGCCCGGCCCCCGGCCTCGGCCGCGAGCGCCTCGCGCAGCGCCGGCTCGGCCGCCGGATCGGCCACCGCCACGGTGTGCACGCCCAGCCGCACCGCCTGCTGGGCCAGCAGCTCCACCCGGCCGCCCGCCGCCGACAGAGCGACCACCCGGAAGCGGTCCGGGTTGCGGAGCACCACGTCGATCGCCTGGGTGCCGATCGATCCGGTGGAGCCGAGGATCACCAGCTCCCGGGGGCCGGAGGGGTCCGCCACGGTGGGCGTGAAACGCAGCTGCGGGTGGGCGAGCGAAGTCATGCGCCCATTGTGTCCTGTCCGCGTCCCTCCCCAGGACGGGTTCGCACGGCAGGACGGCTTCCCACGGCTGCGGCTACCGTCGGAGCCATGCGCACCGTCATCGCCGGGGGACACGGACAGATCGCCCTGAAACTCGAACGGCTGCTCGCCGACCGGGGCGACCGCCCCGCCGGGATCATCCGCCGCCCCGAACAGGCCCGGGCCCTCACCGACGCCGGAGCCGAGCCGCTGCTGCTCGACCTGGAGGCCACCACCCCCGCCGCGCTCGCCGAACTCCTCGCCGGAGCCGACGCCGTGGTCTTCGCCGCCGGCGCCGGCCCCGGCAGCGGCGCCGCCCGCAAGGACACCGTCGACCGCGACGCCGCCGTCCTGCTCGCCGACGCCGCCGAACTCGCGGGCGTACGGCGGTACCTGATGATCTCCTCGATGGGCGCCGACGCCCGGGCCCACCACCCCGCCGACGCCGTCTTCGAGACCTACCTGCGCGCCAAGGGCGCCGCCGACGACGCCGTCCGCTCCCGCACCGCCCTGGACTGGACGGTGCTGCGCCCCGGGCGGCTCACCGACGGCCCCGGCACCGGCCTCGTCCGCCTCGCCCCCTCGGTCGGCCGCGGCGCCGTCCCCCGGGCCGACGTGGCCGCCGTCCTCGCCGCGCTGCTGCACGAGCCCGCCACCGCCGGGCGGACGCTGGAGCTGGTGGCCGGCGACGCCACCGTCGAGGAGGCCGTGGCCGCCGCAGCCGGGCACGGCGCCTGACACGCCCCCGGAGCGCCCTCGAAGCGCCCTCGGAACGCCCGTGGGGCCCCGGTTCGTCCGAACCGGGGCCCCACGGGGATCGTCCTGATCAGAGGTCGAGGCCGGTGAGGACCAGGACCTTCTCGACCGTGTAGTCGTCCATCGCGTACTTGACGCCCTCGCGGCCCACGCCCGAGTCCTTGACGCCGCCGTACGGCATCTGGTCGGCGCGGTAGGACGGCGCGTCGCCGATGATCACACCGCCGACCTCCAGCTCCCGGTGCGCCCGGAACGCCGTCTGCAGGTCGTGGGTGAACACGCCCGCCTGCAGGCCGAAGGCCGAGTCGTTGACCGCCGCGAAGGCCTCGTCCACGCCGTCCACCCGGTGCAGCGACAGCACCGGGCCGAACACCTCGGCCGTGGCCAGGATCGCGTCGGCCGGCAGCTCCGCCAGCACGGTCGGGGCGAAGGTCGCGCCCTCACGGGTGCCGCCGGTGAGGACCTTGGCGCCCTTGGCGACCGCGTCCTCCACCCAGGACTCCACGCGCTTGGCGGCGTTCTCGTCCACCAGCGGGCCGACGTCCGTCGAGGCGTCGTTCGGGTCGCCGGTCACCTGGGCCTTCACCTTGGCGACGACCTTCTCCACCAGCGCGTCGTACACCGAGGCGTCCGCGATCACCCGCTGCACCGAGATGCAGGACTGGCCGCCCTGGTAGTTGGCGAACATCGCGATCCGGGTGGCCGCCCAGTCCAGGTCCGCCTCCGAGGACCAGTCGGCGAGCACCACGGCCGCGGCGTTGCCGCCCAGCTCCAGGGTGCAGTGCTTGCGCGGCACCGAGTCCATGATCTGGTAGCCGACCTTGTCCGAACCGGTGAAGGAGATCACCGGCACGCGCGGGTCCTGCACCAGGGCCGGCATCCGGTCGTTCGGCACCGGCAGGACCGACCAGGAACCGGCCGGCAGGTCCGTCTCGGCCAGGATCTCGCCCAGCACCATCGCCGACAGCGGGGTCGCCGGAGCCGGCTTGAGGATGATCGGGGCGCCCACCGCGATCGCCGGGGCGACCTTGTGCGCGACCAGGTTCAGCGGGAAGTTGAACGGGGCGATCCCCAGCACCACGCCGCGCGGGAAGCGGCGCACCACCGCGAAGCGGCCCGTGCCGCCCGGGTCGGTGTCCAGGCGCATCGTCTCGCCGTTGGTGCGGCGCGCCTCCTCGGCGGCCCAGCGGAACACCGACACGGCCCGGCCGACCTCGCCGCGCGCCCACTTGATCGGCTTGCCGTTCTCCGCGGTGATCAGCTGCGCGATCTCCTCGGTGCGCTCCGTCAGCCGCTTCGCCACGTGGTCCAGGGCGGCGGCGCGCTGGTGCGCCGGGGTGGCGGCGAACACCGGCAGCGCGGCGACGGCGGCGTCCAGCGCCTCCTCGACCTGCGCCTCGGTCGGAACGCTCACCCTGCCGACCGGACGGCCGTCCCAGCTGTTGTGCACCTCGAAGTCGGCGTCGCCGCTCGCCCGGCGGCCGGCCAGCCAGAATTCGTACGTGGTGGTCACCGTGGTACCGGCCCTCTCCTCGTCGTCGTACGGCCCACGGGCGTGGGACCCGAACCCGAGGGTAGGCGCGGCGGCGCGGCGACCGGATTGGCCAACTGGGAGCGTTCCGCCCCGGGGCCACTCCATCCCGTCCTAGGCCTGTCTCATTCCTCGCCGGAACGCAGCGCCAGCCAGAGCTCCATCCGCACGTCCGTGTCGTCCAGCGACCGACCCAGCAGCTCCTCGACCCGGCGCATCCGGTAGCGCAGCGTGTGCCGGTGCACCCCCAGGTCCGCCGCGGCCGCGTCCCACTGACCGTGCCGGGACAGCCACGCCCGCAGCGAGGCCACCAGGTCGCCGCGCGCCGTCCGGTCGTGCTCGCGCAACGGCCGCAGCAGCCCCTCCGCGAAGGCCGTCACCGCGTCCTCGCCCAGCAGCGGCAGCAGCGAACCCGCGCCGACCTCCTCATGGTCCACCGACCGCCGGCCGCCGCGCAGCGCCACCGCCAGCGCCCGCTCCGCCTGCGCGTACGCCGTCCCGGCGTCCTCCAGCGCGGACGGCGCCGACACACCCAGCGACAGCCCCTCGTTCTCCTCCACCGCACCCAGGCACGCCCGGTGCACCGCGCCGTTGTCCAGCGCCAGCACCACCAGCCGCGGCCCGTGCGCCCCGTCCTCCCGCGACACCAGCAGCTTCTCGCCGACCCGGCCGCCCGCCTGCTCCGCGCGGTCCCCCAGCTCGCCCAGCGCCTCCGCCGCGTCCGCACTCGCCGAACCGGCCCCCGCCACCAGCACCCGCGCCGTACCCTCCGGCAGCCCGCCGAACAGCCCCGCCGCCACCTGCCGCGCCGTCGCCACCTCCCCGGCCAGCACCATCCGCAGCAGCGCCGCGCCCATCCGCTCCTCCGCCTGCCGCAGCTCCCGCGAGCGCTCCAGCGTGAGGGTCAGCAGCGCCACCGCCGCGTTCAGCACGTACCGCTCGGTCGGCGTGATCCGGTCCTCGGTCCCCACCGCCAGGAAACCCCGGGCCCGCCGGTCCGCCCCCAGCGACTGGACCACCACGTAGTCCTCGTCCGCCGTGTCTATCCCCGGCGACCGCCCCTGCAGCGCCGCACTCGACGGCGCCGGACGCCGCCGCAGCCGGTCCACCTCCGCCGCCAGCCGCCCCGCCCGCCGCGCCGCCCAGTCCGGCGCCACCACCGACAGCGCCCCCGACCCGTCGTACAGCGCCGCCCAGCCGCCCAGCCGCGCCGCCAGCCGGCGCACCACGGCCGTCGTGCCGTCCTTGCCCAGCGCCGCCCGGGTCAGCTCCTCCTGCGCCTCGAAGCTCGTCGTCACCGCCTCGTACTGCTCCGCGGCCAGCGCCGCCGACACCACCTTGCTGATCGCGATGAACGGCGTCGGCTCCGGCACCCGCAGCAACGGCAACCCCCGCTGCTGCGCCGCCTCCACCAGCGGCTGCGGCACCTCCGTGTGCGACAGCCCCACGCCCAGCCCCAGCCCCACCACCCCGGCGTCGGCCAGCCGGTGCACGTACGCCTGCAGCCGCGCCGCCGTCCGGCCCAGCTTGATCCCGGTGGTCAGCAGCAGCTCGCCGCCCTCCAGGAACGGCGTCGGATCGTCCAGCTCACTGGTGTGCACCCAGCGGACCGGCCGCTCCAGGTGGTCCGCACCGGCGAGGACCGTCAGATGGAGCGAACTGTTGCGGACGACGGAGGCGAGTGTGGGGGGCATGGCACCTTCGAGGGATTTCCACCTGACCGCGCCGTTGCGGCCGGGCGAGGAGAGGGATGTGGGACTGATGAGGGTCTCTCCCCTTCATTATGGACGCCCCGGACAACCCGCACTGCCGAATCCACCTTCGAGGCGACTTCCCCCGCCCGCTCAGCCCCGCAGGTCCACGAGCAGCGGCGGCACCTGCTCCCCCGACACCGCCGTCAGCGACACCACCGCGTGCCCCGCCGGCAACGCGTGCGCCAGATCCGACGGCGACCACCGCAGCCGCTCCACGTCCCGCGTCGTCACCGACTCCGTCTGCGCGGTGGTACCCGACAGCGCCTTCCGCCCCAGCCTGCCGGCGCGACGGACGACGCCGCCGGAGGTGTCGGGGGTGTGGGTGACCGCCGTCTCCTGCACCAGGTGGGTGCCCCAGGCCTCCGAGAACAGCCGGCCGTCCCACGGCGCGATCCCCGGAAAGGCCATCCGGCAGCCGACCGCGCCGAACAGCGGCGCCCGCAGCGCCTCGGGCAGGTCCACCAGGGTGCGCAGCAGCAGCACCGCGCCCGCGTTGGCCCCGCGCAGCCGCTGCAGACCGCGCACGGCCAGGGCGTCCAGCGCGGCCGAGGCGTCGTCCACCACCAGCCCGGCGAACAGCGAACGGTCCTCGCGGGCCCCGGCCGCCTGCACGAACTGGCCCACCACCAGGCGCGACAGCATCCGGGCCGCCTCCGGGTGGCTGCGCTCCGGCAGCTTCACCCGCACGCGCAGCGGGTGGTCCAGGACGCGCATGGCGAACGGGGGGCGGCCGGTGCCGTCCGTGGCGAAGGCGCCCTCGAAGGCGGGCCGGTCCAGCAGGGCCAGCCGGTCCGCGAGCAGCGCCCCCGGGTCGTCCGCGCGGCCGCGCTGGCGCTCGCGGTGCTCCAGGTCCCGCTCGTACACCGACAGCCTGCCGGCCGCCCCGAGCGCCTTCACCAGCGCCCCCAGCGCGTCCGGCTCCCCGGCCAGCAGGGCGCGCAGCTCGCGCACGCCCGGGTAGCGGCCGTGCGCGGCGTGGAACGGGCCCACCACCTGCTGCAGCGCCGTACGGGAGTTCTCGGCGCGGGCCGTCAGCTCGTCCGGGAGCAGCGCGTCGGCCAGCCGGGCCGCGCCCTCGTCCGGGTCCAGCGCCGCGCCGTACAGGTCCAGCCCGTACACGGAGGAGGAGTCGCCCGGGGCGATCACCACGTCGTACCAGCCGTCCGGGCCGAGGTCGGCGTCCGACGCCCCGACGACGACCGCGCAGGCGGTGCCGGACAGCGCCTGGAGACACAGCGCCTCGGCCACCGGGCGGGCCAGGCGCGCCGTCTTCCCGGTGCCCGCGGGGCCCACCGCCAGCAGGGAGGTGCCCAGCACCGTCTGGTCCAGGGCGAAACCGGCCGAGCGGTGGCCGAGGGGGTTCTTGGGCACGTCCTGGGCGGTGCCGATCCGCACCTGGGCCGTCAGCAGGTCGTGCTGCTCGGCGCGCCCGGGCAGCTCGCGCACCTCCGAGGGGTGCGCGAAGGCCGCCGCGCCGCGCGCGGCCACCTGCTCGACGAAGGCGGGCACGAACACGTGGTCGGCCTGCGCCGACTCCCAGGCCCGCTGGATGCGCACGTAGTCGACGTCGCCGACCGGCTCACCGTCCAGCCGCGCCGCCGCGGCGGCCGCCCCGCCCCGGCGCAGCCCGTCCCACGGGTCCCGCCGCCCGGCCTCCGCGACCGGCGCCTCCTCCTGCTGCCGGGTGGGCTGCTCCTGCGTCACCGTCCGCGACAGCAGCGGCGCGGCGTACCGGCGCCACACCTCGGTCCAGCGGCCCATGCGGCCGAATACTTTGACGACGATGCCGATGACCACGACGTTGACCACGAGGAGCGTGAACATGGCTTCGGCCTCGGAGGGCGAGGCGAGCGGTCCGATGCCCGCTTGTCCGCCGAACCACACCAACACGTACGTCAGAACCTGTGTTCCGTACAGATAGGCGAACCACCCCACCACCGCGTTCAGCCCCGCCCGGAGCAGCAGCGGCCAGGCCGCGACCCGGGCCGCTTCCGACTTGTCGGGGTCGATCCGACGGTAGCCGAGCCGGAAGACGCCGGGTTCGGCGGCGGGGCGGGGGGCGCAGGCCCAGGCGGGGAGGTCGAAGGCCGGGGGCCCCGGGCGTTGGTGGGGGAGGTGGGTGGGGGGGCTGGTGGTGGTGTGGTCGCCGTGGTGGTGTGCCCCGTCCTGTGCCATGTACGGCCCCGCTCCCTCGCACGCCCGGCCCGACCGTCGTCGGTGCCGCCATACCCATGCCGCCGCGTCGGCGACACGCCCGCGCTCAGGGTAGTGGAGCGGGGTTCCTGGGTAGGCGCGGCGGGCGTGCTGGCCGTGCCGGACAAGTCGGACGGCGCAGTGCTACCGAGTGGCGCATGCCCGGCCGTCGGGGGCGGCCGTAGCCTGCGAAGCACCGAGCCGAGAAGTCTGGAGAACCCCATGAGCGCCGCAACGCCGCTCCCGCAGGAGCGCCGTCTGGTCACCGCGATCCCCGGTCCGAAGTCGCAGGAGCTGCAGGCCCGCAAGCTGGGTGCGGTGGCGGCCGGCGTCGGCACCACCCTGCCGGTGTACGTGTCCCGTGCCGGCGGCGGTGTGCTGGAGGACGTGGACGGCAACTCGCTGATCGACTTCGGTTCCGGCATCGCCGTGACCAATGTCGGCAACAGCGCCGAGGCCGTGGTGGCCAGGGCGACCGAGCAGCTGGCCGCCTTCACCCACACCTGCTTCATGGTGACCCCGTACGAGGGTTACGTCGCGGTCGCCGAGCAGCTGAACGAGCTGACCCCGGGCGACCACGAGAAGCGCACCGCGCTGTTCAACTCGGGCGCCGAGGCGGTCGAGAACGCGGTGAAGATCGCCCGCGCCTACACCAAGCGCCCCGCCGTCGTGGTGTTCGACCACGGCTACCACGGCCGCACCAACCTGACCATGGGCCTGACGGCGAAGAACATGCCGTACAAGCAGGGCTTCGGCCCGTTCGCCCCGGAGATCTACCGGGTGCCGGTGGCCTACCCCTACCGCTGGCTGACGGGCTCCGAGAACTGCGCCGCCGAGGCCGCCGCGCAGGCGATCGAGGTCATCACCAAGCAGATCGGCGCCGAGAACGTCGCCGCGATCATCATCGAGCCGATCCAGGGCGAGGGCGGCTTCATCGAGCCGGCCAAGGGCTTCCTGCCGGCGATCGTGGAGTTCGCGAAGGCGAACGGCATCGTGTTCGTCGCCGACGAGATCCAGACCGGCTTCTGCCGCACGGGCCAGTGGTTCGCCTGTGAGGACGAGGGCGTCGTCCCGGACCTGATCACCACCGCCAAGGGCATCGCCGGCGGTCTGCCGCTGGCCGCGGTGACCGGTCGCGCCGAGATCATGGACGCCGCGCACGCGGGCGGTCTGGGCGGCACCTACGGCGGCAACCCGGTGGCCTGCGCCGCCGCGCTGGGTGCCATCGAGACGATGAAGGAGCAGGACCTCGTCGGCAAGGCGCAGCACATCGGCGAGGTCATGCTCGGCCGTCTGCGGGCCATGCAGGAGAAGTACGCCACCTCCGATCGAGTCTGCATCGGCGAGGTGCGCGGGCGCGGCGCCATGATCGCCGTCGAGCTGGTGAAGCCGGGCGGCAAGGAGGCGGACGCGGAGGCCACCTCGGCCATCGCCAAGGCCTGCCACGCCGAGGGCCTGGTCGTCCTGACCGCCGGCACCTACGGCAACGTGCTGCGCTTCCTGCCGCCGCTGGTGATCCCGGAGCACCTCCTCAACGAGGGCCTGGACATCCTGGAGAGCGCCTTCGCCGCCGTCTGAGCGGTGACGGCCTCCAGGTCGTGACCCCCTTCCGGAGGGTTGTCCGGACAGCGCTGAACGGCCCGCGGGGACTCCTGTCCCCGCGGGCCGTTCGGTCGCGCGGAGGCGGAACGGGGGAGGAACGGGGCGGAACCGGGGCCTCCCGGGCGGGGTGAAGATGATGTGGGGAATCGCTGAAGGCGCTCGGCGCGGAAGGGCTGTTGACGTAGTGTCATCGCAGATGGACAGCGAGCCCACGCCATCGAGAGGCCGATCGACCGACCGCCCGACCCACACCCCCCGGGGCGCGCGGAGCGGCGATCATCAGAGCCGCCCCGGAGCCATCCCCCCGGCTCCGGGGCGGCTGTCCGCTGTCCCGGCCCGGGTGGCCCGGTCGGTGGCGGTTCCGGTGACGGCGGCCCTGGTGCTGCTGGCCGTGTCCTGGCAGGTGGCCGTGGACGGCCCGCTGCTCGGGGTGGACCGTGCCGTCCGGCGGGCGGTGCACGGGGCCCGTCCGAACTCCCTGCTCGACCCGCTCGGCCACGCGCTCTCCGACCTGGGCAGCAGCCTCCCCGCGATCCCGGTGCTGCTGGCGGCCGGGCTGCTGGCCGCCCGGTGGTGGCGCCGGGCGGGGGCGGCGCGCTGGTGGACGCCGCTGCCGGTGGCGGCGCTGACGGCGGTGCTGATCCCGCTGCTGGTGGTCCCGGCGAAGGCGGCGTTCGCCCGTCCTGGCCCGCTGGGCGATCCGCTGGAGCCGGGCCAGTGGGGCTGGTACCCGTCGGGGCACACGGCGACGGCCTCGCTGTCGTACGGCGTGGCGGCGCTGCTGCTGGCCCGGGCGGCGCGGCCGCGGACGGCCCGGTGGCTGGCGGCGGGCGCCGCGCTGCTGGCACTGGGGGTGGGCGCCGGGCTGGTGTGGAGCGACTACCACTGGCTGCTGGACGTGGCGGCGAGCTGGTGCCTGGCCGCCCTGGTGCTGTGGGCGCTCGACCGGTGGCTGCCCCGGCCGGGCGCCGCGGCGCCTCAGGCCTCGGGGGCCTCGTCGTTGCGGTGAACCATGCCGGGCTCGCCGTTGTCGCGCTGCCAGGCGACGACGAGTTCGTCGCGGGCGCCGAAGCGGACGAGGTGGCGGCCGACGACGTCCTCCAGGCCGGGCAGGTTCTCGCGCTCGCCCTCGACGACGAGCAGCAGGGCGTCCGGCGCGGCCTCCAGGGTGGCGGTTCCTGCGCCGAAGACCAGGGTGCCGCGGCCGGTCTCCTCGGAGAACGTGGCCTCGATCTTGCGGCCCATGTGGGCGGCGAGCTGCTTGGCGTAGCGGGCGGAGCGGTCGGTGGCGACGCGCGCCTCGGAGCGGGGCATGGGCCCTCCAGGGTCGGGGAGGGGAAGTTAGGGTCCCCTCACTTGGACTCACGCTAGCGCAGATACTGAGTCTGACTCAACATCTTTCCGGCCGATGCCGTGCCCCGCCCCTCCGGCGGCCTGCGTGGGCCCGGACCGGCGCCGATACGCTTGGGCGGACGCCTGCCGAGGAGACCCGCCCATGACCACCACGCCGACCGGCTCCCCCGGTGGCTCCCCCGTCGGCGACCAGGCCGCCGACCAGGCCTCGTTCCAGGCCGCCGACGCCGCCGAGCTCGCGGACGCGATGACCCGGGCGATCAAGCGCATCCGCCGCCGCACCAGCGAGCGGCTGGAGCCGTACGGCCTCACCCCCGGCCAGGGGCGCGCCCTGCGCACGCTGGCCCACGCCCCCGGCTGCGAACTGCCGGACGCGATGCGGCTGAGCGACCTCGCCGACAAGCTGCACATCGCCCCCCGCTCGGCGACCACGGTGGTGGACGCCCTGGAGGAGGCGGGCCTGGTCGAGCGCAGCCCCGACCCGGCCGACCGGCGGGCCGTGCGCATCCTGCTCACCGAGGCCGGGCGGGCCGCCGTGGAGCGGATCGGCCAGGTCAGGGACGAGGTGGCGCAGGAGTACTTCGGCGAGGTGAGCCCCGACGACCAGGCCGTGGTGCTGCGGGCGCTGCGCTCGGCCGAGGCCCGGTTCCTGGCGGAGGGCCCGCCGCGCCGCCCGGCGCACCCGGGGCGCTGAGCCGCGCCTGAGCTCAGGCACCCGCTCAGGTGGCCAGGCCGATGACCAGCCACATGAAGCCGACCCCGGCGAGGGTGCACAGCAGGGTGCTGCGGGAGGGGTGCGGGCTGTGCGCCTCGGGGAGGATGTCGGAGGTCGCCAGGTAGAGCAGGAAGCCGGAGAAGAAGCCCAGGTAGAGGCCGAGCAGGTGCTCCGGGATGGTGAAGGCCAGGGTGATCGCGGCGCCGGAGACCGGGGCGAGGGCGTCGGCGGCGAGCAGGGTGAGCGCGCGGCGGCGGTTGTTCCCGTAGAGCCGGGTGATCGTGTACGTGTTGAAGCCGTCCGCGAAGTCGTGGGCGACCACCGCGATGGCGACGACGGTGCCGACCGTGGTGCCGGCCTGGAAGGCGGCGCCGATCGCGAAGCCGTCCATCACGCTGTGGCCGACGAGCGCGAACGCGGCGGTCAGGCCGACGCCCTGGTGCCGGTCGCGGTGGCCGTGCCCGTGCTGGTGGCCGTGGGTGTGGGCGGCGTACTCGCCCTCGTGGCCGCGGTGGATGGCGACGGCCCGCTCGACCACGTGGATGGTGAGGAACCCGGCCGCGAAGAGCAGCAGCGCCTGCGGCACCCCGTGAATCTCCTCGGGGGCCTGGCGCAGGGCCTCGGGCAGCAGGTCGAAGACGACGACGCCGAGCATCAGGCCGGCGGCGAAGCCCAGGACGAGGTGGCGGCGGTCACGGGTGCGCTGGGCGACGAAGCCGCCGATCAGCGTCATCAGGAACGCCCCGGCGGCGACGGCCACGGCGGTCATCGGCCCGCCTCCGCCGACGGCCCGGCACCTTCGTGTGGTCTGCCCATTCCTCTCCCCCCGGGGTCCGCCCGTGGTCGGGCCGACGGCCGACCGTACCGGACGGCCGTTCGAGCGGGATCGCCAGGGTGCCGTCGCCCGGACGGCCCCGAGGCCCAGCCTCCGGCCGGGCGGGGGTGGGGCGCCCGCCGGGCGGGCCGTCAGGGTGAGGGGGAGTCGGTCATCCGGCGGTGAGGGGCAGGCCGAGGTGGGTGCGGGCGAGTTCGCGCAGGCCGTCGCCGTCGATGAGGTGGAGGTGGCGGTGGTCCTCCCCCGCCGTGAGGTCCAGGGCGTCCTCGGCGAAGCGGCCGGTGGTCAGCCGCAGGCCGCGTTCGGCGGATTCCTCCTGGACGGCCTCGCCGAGGGTGGCGATCTGCTCGGCGGTGACGGGTTCGGCGCCCCGGGAGGCCCAGACCACCCAGCGGCCGGGCAGCGCGCTGGCGGGCGCGCCCTCGGCGGTGGCGACCAGACCGGCCGGGCCGCGCAGGCGCACGCTCCACTCGGCGAGACCGCCGCGGGTGAGCAGGTCGCGGACCAGCTGGGCGAACTCGTTGGCGGACAGGTCCGCCGCGGCGGGCACGGTGGCCCCGGCCAGGGCGGCGGGCTGCACGGCCGTGCGGGCGTACGGGTCCGGGGTGACGGCGGCGCCGAGCTGACGCAGCCGTACGAGGGCCTCGTCCTGCTCGGCGTCGGCGTAGACGCCCTCGTCGTCGCGCTCCTCGTACGGCGCGGCGGGCGGCAGCAGCCGGGTGCGGGCCAGCGCGTCGCGGTCGGCGTCCACGCTGACCAGGCAGAGCGGGCCGTCCGCGCCGGGTTCGCGCAGCCAGCCGTTGAGGACGACGCCGGCGAGTATCTCGTCGGTGTCGACGGCGTCGGCGGCCTGGAGGGCGCGCAGCGCGAGGCGGGCGACGAGGCGCAGGTAGTCGGTGGCGCGGTCCGCCGGGGGCCGGGGCACCGGGACGATGTCGCCGGCGGGGTCGAGCCGGTAGCCGGTGAGCGAGGGGACGAGGTCCAGCGGCGGCAGGTCGAGGTCGAGGACGGCGGTGCGGGTGAGCGGGCGGAAGACGGCCCGGCAGGGGGCGGGGAGGTCCTGGGTGGCGGTCTCGGCGGCGGCCAGCGCCCGCTCCATCAGCGATTCGACGGCGGCGGGCTCGGCCTGCCGGTAGGCCCGACGGCACTCCTCCAGGCTCTCGTTGTACTCCTGGACGGCGCGGGAGCGGGCCTCCTCGGCGGCCTGGTGGGCGCGCCGGGCGTCGTCGACGGCCGGGCTGCCGGCCTCGGCCCGGCGGGTGCGCCACTCGCGCAGGGCGCGCTGGTGGGTGAGCCGGGCCTGGGCCAGCTCCCGCTGGTAGCCGGAGTCGAGGAGGCGGCGGGTGGGGGCGGCCTCCGGGTCGGCGGCGGGAGGTTCGGCGGGGGCGAAGTCCTCCCAGCGGGGCTCGGCCTCCGCCTCGGCGACGGGCCCGTCGGCCGGGTAGGGACGGGGTTCGTAGTGGCGCAGCTGGCTCTCGAAGTCCATGGCCGAGACGGGCAGGGCGGCGCGGCGCAGCAGGTCGGCCAGCCGGTCGTGCTCGGCCCGGACGGTGACGGTGCGGTGGTGGGTGAGGGCGGCGGCGCGGGCGTGGGCGGCGACCGCCTCGTCCGGGCCGTCGCCCTTCGCGGGGGCCTCCGGGCCGGCGGGCGTGCCGAGGCCGGCCTCCGGGCCGACCTCGACCCCGGGGTCGGCGCCGAGGTCGCGGAACACCGAGGCGAGGAAGCCGGGTTGGGGGATCTCGACGGTGGCGGTGCCGTCGGGCTGGCCGTCTGCTGAGTACTGCATCGGTGGTCGTTCCCCCATGCTCGTCCGGCACCTGCCCGGGGCCGTCGTCGGCCGTGCGGCCCCGCCCCTGCCGGACATTGTCCACCGAACGCGGCCCGGTGGTCAGCCAAGCCTCCCAGTTCGTCGCGGTGCTGATGGGTTTCGGCCGGGCGCCGGGCGGCGCCCGGCCGGTCGGGGTCAGTTGGTGCGGGTGTTGGTGAGGTGCAGGCCGATGTAGCCGACGTAGATCCGGCCGCTGCCGGAGCAGTCGTCGAGGTAGTGCAGCCGGGGCGCGGTGCGGCCGCCGCCGATGCGCAGGTGGGCGCCCATGAAGGCGCGGCGGGAGGCGTCCACGAACTCCGGGACCGGCAGCATCCGTTCGCGCTTCCACTTGGTGTGGCTGAACACCGTGCGGGACTCCCCGCGTACGGCCTTGCGCGGCGGGAAGTGGTGGCAGCCGTCGGGGGTGTGCTCGCACCACTGCTTGAAGTCCCCGCGCGCGGCGCCGCGTACGGCCGCCTCGGCGTACTCCTGGAGGGCGGTGAGGCCGTCCCAGGTGAGGCGGGCCCAGCCGGCGCCGGCGCAGCGGAGTTCGTCGAGGGCGAGCGCGGCCTTCTGGTCCCCGGTGAAGCTGAGGAGGGGGAACTCGCCGAGTCTGGCCATGAGTTCGGTGAAGGTGCCCGGCTTGCCCTCCGGGTCGGACGGCCCGGCGGGCTGCGCGGCGCGGGCGGCGGAGCCCGGGGCGGCGGCGGTGCAGTGGCGGCCGGTCAGGGCCCTGGCGGCGGAGCGCAGGCGGCCTTCATGGGTCTCGCGCACCTCGCGGCGGTCCTGCCGCTCCTGGCGCAGGGTGTGCCGGACGCGCTCCAACTCGTCGGCCCTGGCCTGCTGTTCGGCCCGGTCCTGCCGTTCCTCGCGGGCCAGTGCGGCCTCCTGGCCCCCGGGAGGGGTCGGCGGCGCGGCCGTGACGCGCAGGACGGGGACGGCGGCGAGCGTCGGCGGCAGCGGCAGGTCGGCGGCGAGCCGGCGCGGCTCGCGGGCGATCATCGCGGCGGCGCGGCGCACGTCCTCCTCTATTCGGCCCCGGACGAGCACCGGGTGCCGGGCGCCGTCCTGCCGGGAGGCCGGGTCGACCTCGGGCAGGTAGGTGCGCACGGCCCCGCCGTAGACGCTGTGGTACTCCAGCGCGACGTTGAAGCCGACCCGGGCCTCGGCGTCCAGCACGTAGGCGGTGGCCAGGCCGGGCAGTTGGCGGCACAGGGGGCGGACGACCCGCTCGACCCACTCGTCGAGCGGCTGGTTCACCGGGACGCTGGCGACCACGGTGGGCAGCCGGCGCTCCGGATCGCAGAGCTCGTCGATCAGGTCGTCGACCTCTCCGGCCGTGACCACCTTGGGGCCGGGGTGGACGGCGGCCGGGCCGTCGGTGGCGTCCAGCAGCGGCAGGAGCGTGCGGGCCAGGTCGGGCACCGGCACCCGGCAGGGGGTGCGGACGCCGCTGCCGGTGCTGTGCGTCTCGGCCTCCAGCCGGACCCAGGTGGGGCCGCCGGCGGCGGTGGCCACGGTGAGGGTGAGCTGACGGGTGCCGTGCGGGGCCGGGGTGCGCAGGCGGCGGCGGTCGTAGCGCCCGGAGGCCGCGCCACCGCGCAGCGGACCCTGGTCGCGGTCGAGCAGGATGCGGTCGCCGAGCCTGAGGCGTTCGGCGGCGGGATGTCGGCCGGGCTCCCCCACGATGGTGCCGGGGGTCGGCGGGGGCTCCTCGCAGCCCTCCTCCTTGAGCCAGGAGGCGAGTCTCCCGTCGGCCAGGGCGACGGCCTCGGCGTGCGGGAGGGTGGTGGTGACGGTCATCCGGTACGGCGTCGCGGACCCGCGGGGCCCGGGCAGGTCGGCGCCGGTGTGCGTCGGGAAGCGGTCTGAGGCCATGCGCGTACCTCCGTGGTGCGGCGTGGGGTCTGGTGTCCTCCATCGATGGGTCATTCGTCCGGTTCTGCCGGAACCTTGCTCAGGAAACGCCACAACCCGGAGCCGAAGTTCCGAGTCCGGGGTACGTCCCTACGTTCGGGTGAATCTGTTCAAGCCGCCGTCCGCGTGGCGCGGCCCCTCGGTGACGGGGAGCGACCGGCCTCAGCCGTCCGCGGGGGCGCTGCGGCTCCAGGCGGGCTCGGGGACGGGCACGGCCAGCGGGCGGCCCTGGGGGGCGGCGTAGCTCGCGATCAGCACCACCGGGTCCGTCCCGAGGTTGCGGCCCTGGTGGACGTGGCGCGGCCCGGCCTCCTCGACCAGGGACTCCCCCGCGCGGCTCACCACGGTCCGTCCGTCGTGCAGCGTGCGGGTCAGCGTGCCGGAGAGCACCACCACGTCGACCCGGCCCGGGTGGTAGTGCCAGCCGGTGCCGGCGCCCGGGGGCAGGGTGATGGTCTGGACGTGGGGCATGGCGGACTCGGCTTCCTGCTTCCCGTTTCCGGACCGGCGATCTCCCGAACCGGCGGCCGGATCAGGCTAGGCAGGCGCGCGGTGGGGCCGTAACGGGCCCGGGACGACTGGCCGAATCTGTGTCCGAAAATCGGTGCGGGCCGGTGCCGTCGGCGAGGAGGGTGCGGTCGGCGCGGGGGGTGCGCCACCCGCTCGGACCGGCACCGCTCGGACCGACGCCGCTCGGACCGGCACCTCTCAGACCTGCACCGCTCGGACCGACGCCGCTCGGACCGGCACCTCTCAGACCGGCACCTCGACGAAGGTGCGCCCGGCCGGGACGGCGACCGAGGTGCCGCCCGTCGCCTCGGCCAGCCAGGTGTGGAACTCCGCGACCTCCGGCTCCGGCACGCCCACCTCGATCCGGACCCCGGCGGCCTCGTACTCCAGGCCGCTCACCGCGTACCCGGCGGCCCGCAGGTCGTTCTCCACCCGCCCGGCCCGGACGTGGTCGGCCGTCACCGCGAGCAGCGCGACCGGCCGCCGCTCCAGCAGGCCGATCCCGTCCACCGCCTCCGACACCGCGCTCCCGTACGCCCGCACCAGGCCGCCCGCGCCGAGCTTGATGCCGCCGAAGTACCTGGTCACCACGGCGGCGGTGTCGGTCAGCCCGCGCCGGCGCAGCACCTCCAGCATCGGCACGCCGGCCGTGCCGCCGGGCTCGCCGTCGTCGCTGGAGCGCTCGCGGCGCTGGTCGTCGCCGACCACGAAGGCGGTGCAGTTGTGCCGGGCGTCCCAGTACTGCTTGCGGATGCCGGCGATGAAGGCCTGGGCCTCCTCCTCGTCGGCGACCCGGGCGAGGTGGCAGATGAACCGGGACTTCTTGATCTCGATCTCGTGGCTGCCGGCCCGCCGGATGGTGAGGTACGGCCTGGCGGTGGGTTCCGGCGTGGCGGACATGCGCGGTGGTTCTCCCGGGAGCGGCGAAGGCTGGCGGCGCGCCCCGTGGGTGCGGGGCGGCACCGCCAGCCTAGTTGGCGCTCCGGATGCGGCTCCTGGAGGCCGTCGGGCGTCAGCGGCCGGCGAGGGTGTCCAGGCGGGCGCGGTCGAGGCCGGTGAGCGCGGCGACCTCGGCGGGGTCGACGGCGCCGCAGTCCAGGCCGCGCAGCAGGTAGCCGCTGAGCGCGCGGGCGGTGGCCGGCTCGTCCATGACGTCCCCGCCCGCCTTGGCGACGTACGCGGCCAGCCGGGCGGCGGCGGCCTCCAGGCCCTCCCGGTAGAAGGAGTAGACGGCGGCGTAGCGGGTGGGCAGGTGGGCGGGGTGCATGTCCCAGCCCTGGTAGTAGGCGCGGGCCAGGGAGCGGCGGACGAGGTCGTGGTGGAGCTTCCAGGCGGCGTGGACGCGCTCGGCGGGGCCGGTGGGGATCACGTTGGTCGAGCCGTCCGAGAGGCGGACGCCGGTGCCGGCCGCGGCGACCTGCATGACGGCCTTGGCGTGGTCGGCGACCGGGTGGTCCATGCTCTGGTAGGCCGCGCCGACGCCGCAGGAGGCGCTGTAGTCGAAGGTGCCGTAGTGCAGCCCGGTGGCGCGGCCCTCGGCGGCCTCGATCATCCGGGCGACGGTGGCCCGGCCGTCGGCGCCGAGGATCGCCTGGGTCGTCTCGATCTGGATCTCGAAGCCGATCCGGCCCTCCGGCAGTCCGGCCCGGCGCTCGAAGTCCTCCAGCAGCCGGACCAGGGCGGTGACCTGCTCGGCGTAGGTGACCTTGGGGAGGGTGAGGACCAGGCCGTCGGGGAGGCCGCCCTCGGCCAGCAGCGTGGCGAGGAACAGTTCCAGGGTGCGGATGCCCCGGGCGCGGACGGGCGCCTCCAGGCACTTGACGCGGATGCCGACGTACGGCGGGACCGTGCCCCCGGCCACCGCGGCGGCGACCAGGCGGGCGGCGCGGACGGCGTCGGCGTCCTCCTCGGCGTCCGGGCGGGGGCCGTAGCCGTCCTCGAAGTCGATCCGCAGGTCCTCGACCGGCTCGCGCTCCAGCTTGGCGCGGACCCGGGCGTGCACGTCGGCCAGCAGGGCGTCCTCGGGGACGCCGAGGGCGCGGGCCAGGTCGGCCGGGGTGGCGGCGTGGGTGTCGAAGGCCTCCAGGGCCTGGCGGCCCCAGTCCCGTACGGTGTCGGCGCCGAAGGCGTCGGCCGGGACGTAGACGGTGTGCACCGGCTGACGGGTGCCCGGGTCGCCCGGGTAGCGGCGTGCCAGGTCGGTATCGACCGGGGCGAGCAGCGCCTCCACGGCGGCGCGGGCGTCGGCGGAGAAGGTGGCCCCGCCCGTGGGAGCCGTCGGACCGTGACCGTCGACCTCGACCTGGGACATCGCGTTCCCTCCATGCCGGACCAGCGCTTCAACAATTTGTTGAAGCGAAGGTAGCCCCGGCCGGGTCGGGCGTCAATGGCCCCGCGGGAGGCGGGGGTTCGGTCAGTCCCCCGGTCAGTCCTTCCCGGTCAGTCCCTTCCGGCGGCGGCGTAGCGCTGGTTCAGCTCCTGGGCGAGCTCCTCGACCTCCTTGGGGTGGACGGAGCCGTCCTGCCCCTTGCCGGTCGCGCCGTGCTCGATGGACAGCCAGTGGGCCAAGCTCCGGGCGTCGGGGTGCTGACCGTCGTGGGCGTCGACGTAGGAGACCAGGCCCTCGTACGCCAGATCGGGGTCGAGGCCCGTGGACGGGCGGCGCGGGGCGGGCCGCTCCTGCGGCTCGGACTCCACGAACGCCTCGGGGGCGGCGGCGGGCTCGGGCTCCTCGGCGGCCGGCGAGGCGCTGAACCAGGGCGAGCCCTGGCCGGGCGTCCGGGGGGCCGGGGCGGGCGGCTCGACGACGGCGCGGGGCTGGCGCGCCGTCCAGACGTCCGACACGTCGTCGCGCGGCTGGGCGGCCTCCTCCGGGGGCACGCCCTCCCGCTCGGCCGCCACGCGGTGGCGGGCGGCGGCCAGCTTCGCCAGCATCGACCCGGCGACCTCGACGGGCACCTGCGAGACGGGGGCCGGGGGCTGGGGGTGCTGCTGCTGCGCGGGGGCCTGCGCCGGGGTCGGGGCCGGGACCTGAGCCTGAGCCTGAGCCGGGACCTGAGCCGGGACCTGAGCCTGAGTCTGGGCTGCCGCCGGTACCTGGGCGGGCTCGGGCTGCTGCTGGGCCTCGGCCGGTTCCTCGGCGACCGTGGCCTCCGCAGCCTTCGCGGTCTTCGCCATGCTCACCGGCGCCGTGACAGGGCCGACGGCCGTGGCCGGGTGCTGCTCGCCGGTCACCCGCTCCCACACCGTCAGCTCGGCCTGGGGGTGGAGGACCTGGGGCTCCCGGGCCTCCGGGAGTTCGCGCTCGCGGCCCTCGTCGTCCAGCCGGTCGAGCAGCGCCGGGTCCAGCGGGACGCCGTACTTGGCCAGCTTGAGCGGAAGCAGCGCCTGGATCGGCGCCGACCGACGCCAGCCGCGGCCGTACCGGAAGCGCAGCTGCGCCCGGTAGACCAGGCGGTTCTGCTCCAGCCGCACGACCTCGTCGTAGGAGCGCAGCTCCCAGAGCTTCATCCGCCGCCAGAGCCGGAAGGTCGGCACCGGGGAGAGTATCCAGCGCATGACGCGGACCGACTCCATGTGGCGGTCCGCGGTGATCGCCGCGATCCGGCCCACCGCGTGGCGGGAGGCCTCCACCACCACCACGAAGAGCACCGGGATGACGGCGTGCATCCCCATCCCGAGCGGGTCGCCCCAGGAGGCGGCCGCGTTGAAGGCGATGGTGGCGACGGTCAGCAGCCAGGCGGTCTGGCGGAGCATCGGGAACGGGATCCGCAGCCAGGTCAGCACCAGGTCGAGCGCGAGGAGGACGACGATGCCGGCGTCGACCCCGATCGGGAAGGCGTAGGAGAAGGAGCCGAATCCTTTCTCCTGCGCCAGCTCGCGCACCGCGTTGTACGAGCCCGCGAAACCGATGCCCGAGATGATGAAGGCGCCGGCCGCGACCAGGCCGAGCAGAGCCCGATGGGCCTTGGTGAGCGTTGGGCGTGCCATTACGTCTATCAACCCCTGGATGTCGGCTGCGGCCCGTACGCTGCTCGGCGGCCGGTCCCCGCTTCGTCGGGCACCGGGCGGCGCGGAGCGTCCCTCCGGGCTCGGCCCACCGGAGTTTACTCGTACGCCTGTACCAGCGTTTCCGCAGCCTGGAACGTCACGGGGGAGGCCGTCAGGCGGCCCGGCCCGCCATGCCGTTGAGGTAGGCCAGCACGGCCAGCACGCGCCGGTTGGCGTCCTCGTCCGGGGCGAGTTCGAGCTTGGTGAAGATGTTGGCGATGTGCTTGGCCACCGCGCCGTCGCTCACCGAGAGCCGGGCGGCGATGGCCGAGTTGGAACAGCCCTCGGCCATCAGCTCCAGCACCTCCCGCTCGCGCGGGGACAGCCGCAGCAGCGGGCCCGGGCGGCGCGCGGTGGTCTCCATCAGCTTGGCGATCACGTCCGGGTCCATCGCCGTGCCGCCCGCCGCCACCCGGCGGACGGCGTCGATGAACTGCCCGGCGTTGAACACCCGGTCCTTCAGCAGGTACCCGATGCCGCCGGTGCCGTCCGCGAGCAACTCCCGGGCGTAGAGCTGCTGGACGTGCTGGGAGAGCACCAGCACCGGCAGGCCCCGGATCTCCCGCCGCGCGGCAAGGGCCGCCTGCAACCCCTCGTCGGTGAGCGTCGGCGGGAGCCGCACGTCGACCACGGCCACGTCCGGGCGGTGCGTCAGCAGGGCGTCCAGCAGTTCGGGGCCCGTCTCCACGGCGGCCGCGATGGTGAAGCCGTGCGCTTCCAGCAGCCGGATCAGGCCTTCGCGAAGGAGGTAGAGGTCCTCGGCGAGGACAACTCGCACGGCAACTCCAAGGTGATGGTGGTGGGACCGCCCGACGTACTGTCGATGGTGAGAACACCGTCGAAGGTACCCAATCGCCGCTCGATGCCGCGCAGTCCGCTCCCCTTCGACGGATCGGCCACGCCCACGCCGTCGTCCGTCACCGTGATCCGCAGGAACCCGGCCCGGTAGAGGATGTCCACCCAGGCCTGGTCCGCCTCCGAGTGCTTGGCGGCGTTGGCCACCAACTCGCAGACGCTGAAGTAGGCCGCCGCCTCCACCGGGGCCGGCAGGCGGTCCGGAAGGTCCACGCACACCTCCGTCGGCAGCGCGCAGTCCAGCGCCAACAGCCGGACGGCGTCGCCGAGTCCGCGCTCGGCGAGGACCGGCGGGTGTATCCCGCGCACGAGGTCCCGCAGTTCCTGCAGGGCGCGCTCGGAGGACTGCCGGGCCTCGGCGAGCAGGGTGCGCGCGGCGCCCTGGTCCGTCTCCATCAGGTGCTCGATCGTGCCCAGCGTCATGCCGATCGCCACCAGCCGGGCCTGGGCGCCGTCGTGGAGGTCCCGCTCGATCCGCCGCAGCTCCGCCGCCTGGTCGCCCACCGCGTCCGCCCGGGTCTCGGTCAGCTGGGCGACCCGCCTGGTCAGCTGGGCGTGCGAGGCCCGGCCGTCCTGGTCCAGCACCCGCCGGGCGACCAGCCCGTACGCCCGCACCGCCAGCGGTGCCATCAGCACCCCGCCCGCGATCAGGGCCAGGCCGACCACGAGGTTCATCACCGCCGTCCCCGGGTCCGGACTCGGCCGACCGCGACCGATGAGGTCCATCCAGAACGGCATGTAGTAGAGCCCCGCCAGCAGCAGGAAGGCCACCGGACCGGCCAGGGCGCCCACGGCCACCGGATTGACCACCAGCCAGAGGATCTCGCTCCTGGTCGCCTTGTCCCGGAACGCCCAGTGCAGCAGCTGCGCGAGCTTCGCCACCGTGTGGGAGCGGTGGTAGGAGTACCCCGTCCACCAGTGCCCTCGCTCGTCCGACTCCAGCTCCGGGCGGGGCCCGTAGACCACTGGCATCCGCACGCCGAACCAGCGCTCCAGCTGCCGGCGCGTACCCTCCGCCGTCCGGCGGACGAAGAGGCCGGCCACCACCGCGAGCGCGAGCAGCCCCGAGGCGAGGGCGAGGAACACCACCAGTTCGAAGCTGTGGAAGATCCCGACCGTGGCGGCCGCGCCCACCCAGCCCGCCAACAGCGGCAGCAGGAAGCCCGGCGCCGCCGCCAGCGACAGCACGGCCAGCCTCGCCAGCCCCCGACCGCCCGCCGTCAGGGCAGCCTCGGTCTGGGTGCGTACGGACGCACCACTCGTTCGAGTCTCTGTCGTCACGGGAGCTCCTGTTGCCGGGGTCGATCGTCGACTCTCAGTGTTCACGAACGACCCCGCGCGCACACTGGTCGTGCCACCCCAAATCCGGGGTGGACCTAACACCACCTGTCGGTGGACCGAGCAACACCGGGGCCGGCGGGAGCCGGAAATGCAGGACTGCGGAATACGAAATTGCCGGATTGCCGGATTGCCGGAAACGCAAAGAACCCCCGTCCGGGTCCCGGACGGGGGTTCTTCACAATGATTGTTCGGCGGCGTCCTACTCTCCCACAGGGTCCCCCCTG
>NZ_JBIWOW010000050.1:0-34181 GCF_044767945.1 Kitasatospora sp. NPDC101183
CGGTGGAGCGGATGATGCGGGACGCGAAGATCACGCAGATCTACGAGGGCACCAACCAGGTCCAGCGCATCGTCATGGCCCGCAACCTGCCGTAACGGTGACACCCCCTCCGGCCGGCCGGGCGCCCGCAGCGGCCCGGCCGACCGGGGCGACACCGCGCCGCGGTGTTAAGTTCCCGGGAATGAGCGAGAAGGAAGAGCAGGACCAGGCCATGAACGAGGGGCCCTCCAAGCCGGCCATGCGCGAGGCGCTGGTGGCCGCGGCCTTCGAGCTGTTCCTGGAACGCGGCTTCGAGCAGACGACGGTCGACGACATCGTCTCCCTCGCCGGCGTCGGCCGCCGCTCCTTCTTCCGCTACTTCCCGGCCAAGGAGGACGTGGTCTTCCCCGACCACGAGCGCAGCCTCGCCGAGATGACGGAGTTCCTCGACTCCGGCACCGGCGAGGAGGACCCGGTCCGGCACGCCTGCGGCGCCGCCCGCCTCGTGCTGCGGATGTACGCCGAGCAGCCCTCCTTCTCCGTCCAGCGCTACCGCCTCACCCGCAAGGTCCCCGGCCTGCGCGCCTACGAGCTCTCGGTGGTCTGGCGCTACGAGCACACCCTCGCCGCCTACCTGCGCGGCCGCTACGCCGACCGCCCGGACGGCCCGCTGCGCGCCGACGTCATCGCCGCCGCCGTGGTCGCCGCGCACAACCACGCCCTGCGCACCTGGCTGCGCTCGGGCGGGGAGAGCGACTGGGTCGCCGAGGTGGACGCGGCGATGGCCTTCGTCACCGACGCCTGGAGCGAGCGCCCCTCCTCGGGCTCCGGCGCCGGCGAGGATCCCGAGGACGACGTGGTGGTGCTGGTCGCCAGCCGCAAGGCCCCGCTGTGGCGGATGGTCCAGGGCATCGAGAGCGCCCTCGGCAACAACTAGCGGTCCTCACCGTCGCCACGCCGGCGCGTGCGGGGTGGGTGGGGGACTCCCGGGGCGGGTCGGGGAAAGGAAGCGTGGCGATCCCGTCAACACCGCGTGAGTCGAAAACCCGTACGGGGGACGGAAAGTGAACATCCGTCGATTCGCCGTGAGCCGACCCGCTGGGTGCGCCATAACGGAGGCACTCCAGACCGGGAGGCCCCGTCGGCCGCCCGGTCGTCGAACGACCGAGGAACCCCACCCATGCCGATCAACGACTACGGGGTGCTCGCCGGCACCGCCGTCGACCGGCGCCGCGAGGGCGCCACCGACACCCCGCACTACCAGATCCACCTGCGCGACGAGCAGGGCGTCGACTACCGGGCGGCCGTCAACGTCCTCTCCCAGCAGTCCCCGCCGGACCTGCTCCACTTCGCGTCCGAGGACTTCCGCCACCCCGTCACCTCCCTGCTCCCGCCCGCCGGGAGCGGATGGACGGCCCTGCCCTCCCGCCCGGGCACGGCGAGCCTCGACTTCGTCCGGGGCCACCTGTTCGACCGGTCCGCCATGCAGGTCCTGCCGCCGGACGCCCCGGGCCCGAACAACGACCTGGCCGACCTGCTCGACCACTACGTCCAGCGCGCGATCGCCGACACCTCCGCGCGGCTGTACGTCCTCGGTCAGCGCTTCGGGCCCGAACCCGACGTCCCGGACAAGGTGTTCGGCTTCCTGCCGGGCAACGGCGTGCACGACGTCCACATGAACCAGGGCAACAGCGGACGGTTCACCTCGGACGACGGGGTCTACCAGGACGGCGGGCTGCTGATCCACCTGCCGGCCGAGAACCGCTGGGCGGCGGTCTTCCTCGCCTTCCAGTCGCAGTCCTGGCACACCGACGACCGCACCGGGCACGCCCTGGGCTCGTCCGTCCCGCACCAGCCGGGCACCCCCCGCCCGGCCCACGGGCGGCACTGACCCCACGGCCCGACGCGGGCCCGCGCCCCTCGTTCGAACCCGAGGGGCGCACACCACGTTCACATCAGTGGTGGGAGCAGGGCGTTTGCCTCGGGTGTCATGTTCTGGTCGGATAGGGTCCCGCCGACCGCCGCGACCTGGTAGTTGAGCGACGAACTGAACCGGCGTCAAGGTCCTGTACGGGCTTGGCAGGCCGCTTAAACGCTTTTCATCCGATGATATGATCACGGCGCTTGCCGGGGGGTAGGGCAGGCGCGAGACGCATGGTCGCAGGGACGGTCCGGGAGACGAACCCGGCCCGGACGGTCCGCCGAACCACCCCCGAATCGACGGTAATTCAGCAGCTGGCTGCCAGTCTCCTGAAGAGAGTCCTATGACGTATTCCCTAAAGAACCCAGTCCTCTGGGCTCTCCTCATCGTGCTCCTCGGCGCCATCGCCGTCATCGTCCGACAGCGCAGGACGGCGACAGCTGCGCGACAGGACTACGAGGGACTCAGAAGCCACTACACGAAACTGGAGAACGACTTCTCCCAGTCCGTGGAGGACGCCCACGAGCGTGCCGACGAGGAGACGAAGACCGTCCTCAAGTCGGCCATGCGCACGCTCCAGGGCCTGGCCGCCGAACAGCAGTTGATCCTCTCCCGGCTGCAGACCAAGTACGGCGACTCGCTGATCCTCGAGGACCTGCTGGAGATCGACCACACGAACTCCCAGTTCGGCCGCCGTGCGCAGTCCATCGCCGTCCTGTGCGACGGCTGGCTGGGCCGCCAGCGCGAGGTCGCGTCCATCTACGACGTGGTCCGCAGCGCCCAGGGCCGCGTGCGCCACTTCCGCCGGGTGGAGATCCTCTCCCAGGTCGACTTCGGCATCACCAGCCGCGCCGTCGAGCCGGTGGCGCTGGCCCTCGCCGAGCTCCTCGACAACGCCACCAGCTACTCCAGCCCCGACACCGTGGTGGAGATCAACATCCGCACGGTGCCCAAGGGCATCTGCATCGTCGTCGACGACGCCGGCATCGGCATGAACGACGAGGAGCGCGTCCGCGCCGAGAGGCTCCTGACCAGCGAGAGGGTGCACGGCGTCTCCGCGCTCGGGAACCCGCCGCAGTTCGGCTTCGCCGTCGTCGGCGTCCTGTGCGAGCGCTTCGGCTTCGAGGTGTCGGTCGACTCCTCCTCGCCCTACGGCGGCGTCCGCGCCGTCCTGCTCCTGCCCCACGAGCTCCTCACCGGCATGCCGGAGGCGAAGCCCGTCGAACCGGCCGCCACGACCGGCGTCACCGGTGTCGCCGAGACCGGCTGGGGCGGCTTCGAGGCCTCCGCCGCCACGAGCGTGGGCCCGGACGGCCTCCCCAAGCGCCGCCGCAAGCGCCCGATGTCCGTCGTCCCGACCGCGGGCGCGGCGGCCCCGGCCGGCGCCACCCGCGTCGCCCCCGGCCCCCGCACCGGCGCCGAGACGGCCGCGATCATGGGCGCCTTCCAGCGCGGCACCCAGTCCGGCCGCGCCACCGGCCCGGGCGGCGGGGAAACGACGACCAGCACACCTGCTGTGAGCAGTGAAGGACATGAGGTCCCGTGAACAACGATCTGTCATGGATGCTTGACAGTGCCTTGGAGATTCCCGGTGCCCTGCATGCCGTCCTGATATCCGCGGACGGTCTGCTGATGGCCCGGACCAAGGACTTCGACAAGGACGACGCCGACCGGGTCGCCGCCGGCATGAGCGGCGTGCAGTCGCTGAGCCGCTCGCTGGCCTTCTTCTGCAACGGCTCCCAGCACCAGTGGCGCCAGACCCTGGTGGAGTTCGACGGCGGCTGGGTGTTCCTGATCTCCGCAGGCGAGGGCGCCTACCTCGGCGTCTCCGCCTCCCCGGACGTCGACATGGCCGACATCACCTTCCGGATGCAGCAGCTCGTCGGCCAGCTCGGCAAGGCGCTGATGGCGCCGCCGCGCGAGAACCTCGGCGCGTTCCAATGACGACCCCCGGGGACCAGACGCCGGACGCCCCGCCCCTGGTGCGGTCGTACGTCATCACCAAGGGCCGGGGCCTGCCGGACGACGAGCAGCTCTCCCTCATCACCCTGGTCACGGTCTCGGACACGCAGCAGCAGCGTCCGACCCGCCGGCTGACCCCCGAGGAGCAGAGCCTCCTCGAGTTATGCGAGGCGGGCTACCTCACCGTGGCCGAACTCGCGGGGCACACCCGGCTGCCCCTCGGAGTGGTGCGGATCCTCCTCTCGGGGCTCACCGAGGGCGGTTTCCTCATCGTCCGGCCGCCAGTCGAGCGTGCTTCTTTGGTGGACGCGCGAATCCTTGAGGAGGTGCTGAATGGTCTCCAGGCCAAGTTTGGATGAGAGGTCCTACGTTCGCGGCGGGGCGACCCAGACCGCGGTGAAGATCCTCGTGGTCGGGCACTTCGCGGTGGGCAAGACCACGTTCATCGGGTCGATCTCCGAGATCACCCCGCTCTCCACCGAGGAGCGGATGACCCGGGCCGGCGAGTCGGTCGACGACCTCAAGGGCGTCAAGGGCAAGACCACCACCACCGTCGCCATGGACTTCGGCCGCCTGACCCTCAGCGACCGCGTCGTCCTCTACTTGTTCGGAACGCCCGGGCAGCTGCGTTTCGTGCAGATGTGGGAGGACATGGCGCGCGGCGCCCTCGGAGCCCTGGTGCTCGTCGACCCGGACCGCCTCGCGGACTCCTTCGCCGTGATCGACCTGATCGAGCAGTACGGGCTCGACTACGCGATCGCGGTGAACCGTTTCGACGGCACCCCGGCCTACGAGGAGGATGCGCTGCGCGACGCCCTGGACCTCCTGGACGACACCCCCGTCGTCACGTGCGACGCCCGGGACGAGAAGTCCTCGGCCGACGCATTGATCACACTGGTCCGCCACTTGCTGGATCGTGCCAACTAGGAGCAGAAATGGACGCTGAGTCCACCGCACTCGTGCCCCCGCCCGGGTGCCCGGCCCACGGCACCGGCGCCCGAGTACCGCTGTACGGCCCGGAGTTCGCAGCCGATCCGCACGCCTACTACGACTACATGCGGCAGTTCGGCGCCACCACGGCCGTCGAGCTGGCCCCGGGCGTCGACGCCACCCTGATCACGGACTACGGCACGGCGCTGCAGATGCTGCAGGACCCGTCCTCCTTCCGGAAGGACGCCCGCCGATGGCGCGCCCTCAAGGAAGGGCGCGTCCCCGCCGACAGCCCCGTCCTGCCGCTGCTGGCCTACCGTCCCAACTGCCTCTTCAGCGACGGCGTCGAGCACCTGCGCCTGCGCCAGGCCGTCACCGACAGCCTGGCCAAGATCGACTCCCGCCGTGTGGCGCAGCGCACCCAGCAGATCTCCGACTACCTGATCGCCCAGTTCAGTTCGCGAGGCTCCGCCGACCTGATCGGCGAGTACACCAAGCAGCTGCCGCTGTTCGTCTTCACGGAACTCTTCGGCTGCCCCGCCGACATCGGCGACCGGGTGCTGTTCGGCATCTCCGGCATGTTCGACGGCGTCAACGCCGGCAAGGCGGTCGAGGTCCTGTTCCAGGCCAGCGCCGACCTGGTGGCCCTCAAGCGGGTCAAGCCGGGCGACGACGTCGCCTCCTGGCTGATGAAGCACGAGGTCGGCCTCTCCGACGAGGAGCTGGTCTACGAGCTGGGGGTCATGCTGGGCGCGGGCTCCGAGCCGCTGCGCAACCTGATCGGCAACACCATGCACCGGTTGCTCACCCACGACCAGTACGCCCACAAGGGCGGCCTGATCTCGGAGGCCCTCGACGACACCCTCTGGGGCAACCCGCCGCTGACGAACTTCCTGCCGCACTACGCCGCCACGGACATGGAGTTCGCCGGGACGAAGCTGCAGTCCGGGGACCTGGTGCTGGTCAGCATCGCGGCCGCCAACAACGACCGGACGCTCGCCGCGGCGCGGCAGTCCGGCAGCAACCGGGCGCACCTCTCCTTCAGCGCGGGTCCGCACGCCTGCCCGTCCAAGGAGACGGCACGCCACATCACCGTGACGGCGATCGAGAACCTGCTCAACAGGCTGCCGGACATCGAGCTCGCCGTCCCGGCGGACAGCCTGAGCTGGCGCCCCGGCCCGTTCAGCCGGTCCCTGACCGCGCTGCCCACGCGCTTCACCGCCGTCCAGCCCGTGCACCGCGCCCCGGCGTCCCAGCCCCGGCAGGAGGCGCCCGCCCGCGAGGAGGTCCCGACCTCGACCCGCAAGGCCGAGCGCGGAGGCCTGTGGAGCTCGTTCCTCTCCTGGCTGGCGAAGTAGCCGACGGCCACCCCGGGCAGGTCCAGCAGCCGCTGGGCCTGCCCGTCGCCTTTCCACGGCCGTCCTACCGGCTGCCGCGCCGGGGCACGCCGTACCGGGGCACAACGAAAAGCGGGCCAGGAGAATCTCCTGACCCGCTTCTTCGGTGTCCGAGGGGGGACTTGAACCCCCACGCCCGATAAAGGGCACTAGCACCTCAAGCTAGCGCGTCTGCCATTCCGCCACCCGGACGGGGTGTCGTCCTCGCGGCTTCCGATCTCTCGTCCGTCGCGCTGACAGATGTAACTGTAGCAAAGATCGGCTTGAGCTCCCAAAACGGTTCTGCGAACTCCCGGTGCCCGGCCCCGGCGACTGTGGCGGCGGTGTGACCAGCGGGTTTCGGCCACGGTCGAGGGGGTGGAACCGGGGCGGGGGCTGGGGGAGGATGGGCGGACGTGCTCGTACGACCCGGGTGCAGGTCCCGGGGGTGGCGCACTGGTGCGTCGGTGCGGGCCCAAGACGAGGAGTGACCGTGAGCGAGCGGAGCGAGTCGGGGGCGCCGAAGGTGACGGCCGAGTCGGAGGTCGCCGAGATCTGTCGCGACCTGATCCGGATCGACACCAGCAACTACGGTGACGGCTCCGGCCCGGGCGAGCGCAAGGCGGCCGAGTACGTGGCCGAGCAGCTCGCGGAGTTCGGCCTGGAGCCGCGGATCTTCGAGTCGGCCAAGGGCCGGGCCTCGACCGTGGTCCGGATCGAGGGCGAGGACCGCTCCCGCCCCGGCCTGCTGATCCACGGCCACACGGACGTGGTGCCGGCCAACGCCGCGGACTGGACGTACGACCCCTTCGGTGGCGAGATCGCCGACGGCTGCGTCTGGGGCCGGGGCGCGGTCGACATGAAGGACATGGACGCGATGACCCTCGCCGTGGTCCGCGACCGGCTACGCACCGGCCGCAAGCCCCCGCGCGACATCGTGCTGGCCTTCCTCGCGGACGAGGAGGCCGGGGGCACCTACGGCGCCCGCTTCCTGGTGGACAAGCACCCGGAGCTGTTCGAGGGCGTCACCGAGGGCATCGGCGAGGTCGGCGGCTTCTCCTTCACCGTCAACGACCAGGCCCGGTTCTACCTGGTGGAGACGGCCGAGAAGGGCATGCACTGGATGCGCCTGACGGTCGAGGGCCGCGCCGGGCACGGCTCGATGGCCAACGACGACAACGCGATCACCGAGCTGTGCGAGGCCGTCGCCCGGCTCGGCCGGCACACGTTCCCGCTGCGGATCACCCCCAGCGTGCGGGCCTTCCTGGACGAGCTGTCCGACGTGCTCGGCTACAAGCTCGACCCGGAGGACATGGACGAGGTCGTCCGCGTGCTCGGCGGCATCGCCAAGATGATCGGCACCACCTTCCGCAACACCGCCCAGCCGACCATGCTCGGCGCCGGCTACAAGGTGAACGTGATCCCCGGTCAGGCCACCGCCCACGTGGACGGGCGCTTCCTGCCCGGCTACGAGGAGGAGTTCCTCGCCGAGCTGGACAGCGTGCTCGGCCCGCGCGTGAAGAGGGAGAGCCTGCACTCGGACAAGGCGATCGAGACGGGCTTCGACGGCGCGCTGGTCGAGGCGATGCAGACCGCCCTGCGCGCGGAGGACCCGATCGCCCGCGCGGTGCCGTACTGCCTGTCGGGCGGGACGGACGCCAAGTCCTTCCAGGACCTCGGCATCCGCTGCTTCGGCTTCGCGCCGCTGCAGCTGCCGCCGGAGCTGGACTTCGCCGGGATGTTCCACGGCGTGGACGAGCGCGTGCCGGTGGACGGGCTCACGTTCGGCGTCCGGGTCCTGGACCGCTTCATCGACGCCTGCTGACGCCTCCCGCGCCCTCCCGCGCCCCCGCTGCTCCTGCCTGATCAGGCGACTCGGTCGGCCCGCTCCCGAAGCGTCGGGGGCGGGCCGGGCGCATTGTCGGAGCGCATGATTGTGGGACGGGCTGAAAGAGATCAACAGAAACGATTCTTCTTGGAATTCAGCGCCGGTCATGCGTGCGAATCATCACCGTTGAGAGTGAACGGCACAGATGTTCCGTACCCCGTTCGCCGCAGCGTCGTTCATCCCTGTGCAGCCCGCCGAACGGGCTGCGTTGTCCATACAGGAGGAATGATGAAGGTCAAGAAGATCGCCGCCGTCGCCGCCGCCACCGGTGGCCTCGTGATCGCCGCCGCCGGCGTGGCGTCCGCTCACGGCGGCGCGGGTGCCGAGGGCGTCGCGGCCGGTTCCCCGGGCGTCGTGTCCGGCAACCAGGTCCAGATCCCGGTGCACATCCCGGTGAACCTGTGCGGCAACACGATCAGCGTGATCGGCGTGCTGAACCCGGCGTTCGGCAACCACTGCGCCAACTTCTGAGTCGACCTCCGGGCCGCTGAGGCCCGTTGAGCGGACTCACCCCGGCCCCCGGGCGGCGGACGCGCCGACCGGGGGCGTTCGCGTGCCCGGGGCCGTGCGCGCGTCCGGGGGGACCGCACTTCCGTGCGACGGCAAACGTCCCTCGATCGGGTGAAGCCGCTTCATTCGGCTCAACCTCACCGTTTGGCCGTCGTTAACTCCTGTGCAGTCGAAGGCCTTGGGTGATTTCCGGATATACGGAAATTCCGACTTTCCGACAGGTCATGTCAACCGATCGGGCGCCGGTGCACATATGCCCGGCAGGGCCCGCGGCAGGGTCACCACGTCGTCTCGAAATGTCAGGGGAAAACATGAGGAATGTAGCCAAGAAGGGCATCCTCACGGCCGTGGCCACCGGCAGTGTGCTGGCCTCGACCGCCGGCTACGCCTACGCGGGTGCCGAGGCGCAGGGGGTCGCGGCCGGCTCGCCGGGCGTCGCCTCCGGGAACTCGGTCCAGGTGCCGGTCGAGGTGCCGGTCAACGCCTGCGGCAACACCGTCGACGTGATCGGCGCGCTCAACCCGGCCTTCGGCAACCGCTGTGCCAACGCGAGCGGCCGCCACGCGGCCCCGCAGCCCGCCCAGGGCGGCCAGTCCGGGCAGCCGGGCGCGGGAACGGGGGCATCGAGCACCGGAGGCAACCGGGGCACCACCGCGGGCTCCTCCGCCTCCGGTACGGCGGCCGGCTCGCCCGGTGTGCTCTCCGGCAACAGCGTCCAGGCGCCGGTGCACATCCCGGTCAACGCCTGCGGCAACTCCGTGGACGTCGTCGGCGCCGCCAACCCGGCCTTCGGCAACTCCTGCGGCACCGTCGCCCACCCCGCGCCCGCCCCGGCGCCGGGCGACGACTGCCCCGAGGGCCACACGCCGCCGCCCGGCGACACCCCCGGCACCTCGCGGGGCGGCGGCCCCTCCGAGGGCGTCACCCCGGCCGCCCCGGCCGTCGCGAGCAGCGGAGCCACCGTCCAGGCCGCCCCGGCCGCCGCCCGCACCGCCGCCGCGGCCACCGCGCCCGGCAGCCAGCTGGCCTCCACCGGAGCCGGGGGCGTGGAACTGCTCGGCGCCGCCGGTCTGGCCCTGCTGCTCGGCGGCGGCGTGCTCTACCGCCGCTCCCGCGCCGGCGCCCGCTGAGCCGGTAGCCGTACGCCCTGAACAGCGAAACACCCGAGGCCGCCCGACGAACGGGCGGCCTCGGGTGCGTGAAGGCGCGGTGCGGCGGCCTACCAGCTGCGGACCTGCCGGATGATCCTGCGCTTGAGCCGGACCGTCCGGCTGCCGTCCGGGTACAGTCGCAGCCGGTCGAGCTCCCAGTGCCCGTACTCGGCGTGCTCGGTGAGCAGTTGGCGCGCCGCGTTGCGGGTGGTGCCGCGCGGCATGCGCAGGGACTGGTACTCGTACTCCGGCTGCCGGACCGGCTTCGCTGGGATCAAGACGCTCCTCCTGGGGATCGGCTGCACGCAACCTTACGGTGTGCCTCGGACGGTCGGCCCGGGTATTTCCGGCCGTCCTCCGGTGCTGGGGAGGGCGGTCCGGCCCGGCCTGGTCTGACAGTGCATCAGTTCTGTTGCCTCCGTGGAGGGGATACCCCGATCCCGGCGCGCGTAGCCGCACCCGGACGGCCCTCCCCGCGCCCCCCGCGCCCGCCGGGCGCGGGGACAGAACGGTCCGGATCGGACATCAGGGGGGAAGTTGCGGTGAAATCCAGGGCGTAGGTGACAACCGCTGTGCGTCCCGACGCCGAGGGGAGATAGCGTCTGCACCATGTCTGATGCCGCGCAGCCCACCATTGCCGAGGTACGCGCCGCCGCCGAGGCGGTCAAGGCCGCCATCGACCGTCATCTGGAAGCGGTGTCAAGCCCCAGCGCAGCGGATGATCCCGCTGTGTCCGCCGCCTACGAGCAGCTCGCGACGGCGGCGATCGCCTACGACCAACTCCTCTACGAGGCCTACGACGAGGTCACCCCCTTCGAGATCCCCGGGGACGAGGGGCCGGGTGGCTACCACGGCCCCGAACAGCCCGAGGCGATCAGCGTGCTGATCCGCCGCGACTACCACGTCGCCGATCCGGAGCGGCTGCGCGCCCAGGCGGAGCGGCTCGACGACTCGCTCACCCCGGGCGGCGAAGGCGGGGTCAACACCGCGCTCGGCGTGCTGTTCGGCGAGTACGAGCCGGACGAGATCGCCGCCCGCAGCGAGGAGTTCGGCCTGGAGGAGGCGGACTCGACGCTCTGGGTCGCGGCGGCCGAGCCGACCGACCCGGGCGAGTGGCTGCCCGAGCCCTTCGAGCACGCGGACCCGAGGCTGCTGATCTGCCGGTTCGACGTGAGCGAGGTCTACGACGACGAGGAGCCCGACGACTGAGGTCGCGCGCACGTGCGGAGGGGGGGGCCCGGGGGTGCGGGGCCCCCCCCCCCCCCCGGGGGGGCCGGGCGCCCGCCCCCCCCCCCGTCACCCGCCCCCACGCCCCCCCCCGGGGGGTGGGCCGGTGCGCCCGGCGCACCGCCACCCCCCGNGTACGGAGGGGGGGGGGGGGGGGGGGGGGGGGGGGGGGGGGGGGGGGGGGGGGGGGGGCGGGGCCGCCCCCCCCCCCCCCCCGGCCCGCGGCCGGTCAGTCGGCCGCGACCGCGTTCTCGGCCAGCACGGCCCGCAGGCGGGTGGTGCGCGGTTGCGCCGGGCGCTCGGCGACGGCCTGGGCGAGCGCCGGGCCCGCCGCGTGCACCACGGACAGGTGCCGCTCGCCCCGGCCGAAGGCCGTGTACACCCACTGCCGGGTGAGCGCCGGGCCGGCGTCCTCCGGCAGCACCACGACCGCGCCCGGCCAGCGGCGGCCCAGCGCCTGGTGGACGGTCAGCGCCCAGCCGTGCCGCAGCCGCCCCGCCTCGGCGGGCGGGACGGTGCGGCGCGAGCCGTCCGCGTACTCCAGGTGCAGGCCGGTGGCGTCGCCGTCCAGCACCCGGGCCGGGCGGACGACGCCGGGCGCGGGGGAGTCGACCACGCGGTCACCGGGGTCGAAGCCGCCGAAGCGGCCCGGGCCGGGGTTGAGCCGGGCCTTGGCCGCGGCGTTGAGCGCCCGGGTGCCGGCCGGGCCGCCGTGGCCGGGGGTGAGCAGCACGACCTCCTCGGCGGGGATGCCGAGGGCGCGCGGGATGGAGTCGGTGAGCAGCTGGATCGCCCGGTGGACGGCCTCGCCGCCGTCCTTGGCGGTCAGGATGACCACCTCCTTGTCCGGCGCCTCGACGGGCTGGAGCTCGCCGATGCCGATGCCCGAGACCAGCTCGCCGATCGGGCCGAAGTCCGGGGTGCGGGAGGCGACGGCCGGGCAGGCCTTGGCGGCCAGGAGGTCGGCGAAGACGCGCCCGGGGCCGGGGGACCAGAGCTGCCCCGGGTCCCCGCTGAGCACCAGGCGGGTGCCGTCCGCGAGCGACTCCAGGACGGTGGCGGCGAGTTCGACGTCCAGCAGCGGTGCGTCCAGGACGACCAGGACGTCCAGGGCCAGCGTGCCGTCGGCGGAGCGGCCGGGGCCGGCGGCGCCGGACAGCAGCTCGGCGAGGGTGACGACCGGGGTGTCGGGTCCGGTGAGCGCGGCGAAGGAGTCGCGGCCCTGGTCCGTCCAGGCGGCGGCGCAGACGCGCAGCCCGAGGCCGGTGGCGGCGGTCAGCAGGGCGGCCGGTTCGGCGCGGGCGGCCTCGCCGCCCGAGTGCAGCACCAGGGCGGCGTCGGAGACGGCCCGGATCAGCGCCTTGGCGGAGGAGGAGGGCGCGGCCTCGGCGGCGGCCTCCCAGTCGGCCGGGGAGGCGCCCGACTCCTCGTCCTCGCCCGGGAGGTACACGGCCATCAGCTGGAGCAGCTTCTCGGCGAGGGCGTCCTCCGCCATCGCCAGCGTCTCCAGGGCGAGGAGGTTGCGGGTCGGCACCTCCTCCTCGTCCTCGCCCGCCGGGGTGCGCCCCTCGGGGCCGGTCAGCTCCTCCTGGAAGGACAGCACCTGACCGTCCTCCAGGGCGGCCGTGATCGCCTCGACCGGGTCGGGGACGCGCTGGCGGCCGAGTTCGGCGGCGACCTCGGTGGCGTCCAGGGCGGAGTCCCCGCGGACGGAGGCCTGGGCCAGCAGCCACAGCAGCAGGGCCTGGGCGCGGCGCGGGTCCTCGGGCCGGGCCTCGGCGCCGAGCAGGCCGCGGGCGAAGCCGTCCGCGTGGTCCGGGCGGACACCGGGCAGGCCGAGCACGGCCCACGGGTCCTCGCGCAGCCGCTCGGCGGCCTCGCCCCCGAGGGCGGCCACGGCGGGCGCGGCCAGCTCGGCGGGGGCGCCGCCGGCCGTCAGCACCTCGGCGGCGGCCCGGAGCGCGTCGGCGTCCACCGGGGCGGGGGCGGCGGCCCTGGCCCGTGCGGGCGCGGCGGGGCGCGGGACGGCCGGGGCGGGCGCGGGTTCGACGGCCTCCGGCGTCTCGCCGGGCGTCTCCTCCTGCTGGTCCGCCTCGTCGGAGGGGGCCGCAGGCTCCGGGAGCTCGACCGGTGGGGGCGTGCCCGGCGTCTTGAACGGCGCCATCCCCCGGATCTGCTCGGCGAGCGCCGCGAACTTCGCCGCCTTCTCGGCCCCCTCGGGTGCGCCGCCGCCCGTCTCAGTCATCGTCGTCCGCTCCAAGGGTCACTCCACTGCACGTTCTGCTCCACCGGGGCTTAGAGCTCACTCCAGCCCTGGTCCGGGTAGCGGTGCACCGGGGACGAGATGTCGTCCAGCGCGCCGCGGATCTCATCCGGAAGCGTAAGCGCCTCCACCGACAACACCGCCTGCAGCTGCGTCACCGTACGGGCCCCGACCAGGGCGCTCGCCACGCCGGGGCGGTCCCGGACCCAGGCGAGGGCGACGGCCAGGGGGCTGCTCGCCAGCCCGTCCGCGGCGGTGGCGACGGCGTCGACGATCCGCCGCGAGCGCTCCCCGAGGTAGGGCTGCACGAACCCGGCCAGGTAGGGGGAGGCGCCGCGCGAGTCCTGCGGGACGCCGTGGCGGTACTTGCCGGTCAGCACCCCGCGCCCGAGCGGCGAGCCGGCCAGCAGACCGACTCCCGCGTCCAGGGCGGCGGGCAGCGCCTCGCGCTCGATGCCGCGCTGCACCAGGGAGTACTCCAGCTGCGCCCCGGCCAGCGGCACCCGCCCGTGGTGGGCGCGCTGCCAGGTGGCGGCCCTGGCGAGCTGCCAGCCGCTGAAGTCGCAGACGCCGACGTAGCGGGCGCGGCCGGAGGTGACGGCGATGTCGAGGGCGCTGAGCGTCTCCTCGACCGGGGTCGCCGGGTCGAAGGCGTGCACCTGCCACAGGTCGACGTAGTCCGTGCCGAGCCGGTGCAGGGAGGCGTCCAGGGCGGCGAGGAGGTGGCCGCGCGAGCCGTCGAAGCGGCGGGCGGCTTCGGGGACGCTGCCGGCCTTGGTGGCGATGACGAGTTCGGAGCGGGGGATCAGGCTGTCGGTGAGGCGGGAGATCAGGTACTCGGCGCCGCCGTCCGCGTACACGTCGGCGGTGTCCACGAGGTTGCCGCCGGCGTCGACGAACTCCTTGAGCTGCTCGGCGGCCTGGTGCTCGTCGGTGTCGCGGCCCCAGGTCATGGTGCCGAGGCCGAGCCGGGAGACCTGCAGACCGGTGCGGCCGAGGTGACGCTGTTCCATCGGACGGGCCCTCCACTGACCGGTGGCCGGCCGGGGAGCCCCCCGGTAGCCCTGTAAACGCGCAGGTGGGGAGAGCGCTCCCCACGTCGGCTGAGCGTAGCGGCCGGTGCCCGGGCAGGGGCGGAGACCCGCAGGACGCGCGGGACGCGCAAGGCGCCCCTGTGACCCACGCCACGCCTACTCGTCGGTAGCATCGCCGCGGCGGGCGGGGCTACGCTCGCGGGCAACCCCTGACTGGAAGGTGCGGCAGATGCGACTCGGTATCAACCTCGGCTACTGGGGACTCGGCATGGACGCCGACAACATCGCCGTGGCCCAGGAGGCGGACCGCCTCGGCTACTCGGTCTGCTGGGCGGCGGAGGCCTACGGCTCGGACGCCGCGACGGTGCTCAGCTTCGTCGCCGCGAAGACCGAGCGGATCGACGTCGGCTCCGCCATCTTTCAGATCCCCGCCCGCACCCCGGCCATGACCGCGATGACCGCCGCGACCCTGGACACCCTCTCCGGCGGCCGCTTCCGCCTCGGCCTCGGCGTCTCCGGCCCGCAGGTCTCCGAGGGCTGGTACGGCGTGCGCTTCGACAAGCCGCTGGCCCGCACCCGCGAGTACGTGGAGATCATCCGCAAGGCCATGTCCCGCGAGCGCCTCGTCCACGAGGGCGCCAACTGGACGCTCCCGCTGCCCGGCGGCCCCGGCAAGCCGATCAAGCTGACGGTGCACCCGGTGCGCGAGCACATCCCGCTGTACATCGCCGCGATCGGCCCGAAGAACCTGGAGCTCACCGGCGAGATCGCGGACGGCTGGCTCGGCATCTTCTTCTCGCCCGAGCACGCCTCGCTCTCCCTCGACGCCCTGACGGCCGGCCGCGCCAAGGCGGGGAGGACGCTGGACGGCTTCGACCTCTGCCCCACCGTGAACATCGCCGTCGGCGAGGACGTCGAGGCGGCCGTCGACGGGCTGCGCTCCTACGCGGCGCTGTACATCGGCGGCATGGGCAGCAAGGAGAAGAACTTCTACAACCAGCTCACCCGGCGCATGGGCTACGAGCGGGCCGCCGACGAGATCCAGGAGAAGTACCTCGCGAAGGACTACGCGGGCGCCGCGGCCGCCGTCCCGCACGACCTGATCGACGCCACCTCGCTGATCGGCGACACCGCCCGCATCGCCGACCGCATGCAGGCCTACGCCGACGCGGGCGTCACCACCCTGACGCTCGCCCCGTCCGGCTTCACCCTGGAGGAGCGCGTCCAGGCGCTGCGCACGGGTGTCGAGGCGCTGGAGCGCGCGGGCCTCGCGTAGGGACCTGCGGACCTCGCGTAGGGATCACCCGGGGCCGTAGGCTGATCCCCATGCCCACCTTGCTGCTCGTCCGTCACGGCCGCTCGACCGCCAACACCGCCGGGATCCTGGCCGGTTGGACGCCCGGGGTGGACCTGGACGACACCGGGCGGGCCCAGGCCGCCGCGCTGGCCGAGCGGCTGGCCGGGGTCCCGCTGGTCAAGGCGGTGAGCAGCCCGCTGGAGCGCTGCCGGCAGACCCTGGACCCGCTGGTCGCCGCCCGGCCCGAGCTGGGCCGGCCGGCCGCGGACGAGCGGCTGGGGGAGTGCCACTACGGCGAGTGGACGGGTCGGCCGCTGGCCGAGCTCGCCAAGGAGCCGCTGTGGCGCACCGTCCAGGACCACGCGGCCGCCGCCGTCTTCCCCGGCGGGGAGTCGCTGCGCGAGCTGAGCCACCGCACGGTGAACGCGGTGCGCGAGTGGAACGCCGAGGTCGCCGCCGAGCACGGCGAGGACGCGGTCTGGATCGCCTGCTCCCACGGGGACGTGATCAAGGCCGTGGTGGCGGACGCGCTCGGCCTGCACCTGGACCACTTCCAGCGGATCAGCGTCGAGCCCTGCTCCGTCACCGCGATCCGCTACACCCCGCAGCGGCCCTTCGTCCTGAGGATGGGGGACACCGGGGACCTCTCCTCCCTGGCGCCCCGGCCCCACGCCGCCCCGGCCACTCCGGCCGGCGACGCCGTGGTCGGTGGCACGGCCTGAGCCGGGCCGTGCCAGGGCTGTTCGGGTCCCCGGCGAAGGCCCGGAGGTCGTAGGGTGAGTGACGGGCACTTCCGGCGGTGCGCGCCCCCCAGGGGGCGGCCGCGCGGGCGCGCCCGACACGAGACGTCGCCACGACCCCGGTGATCCCCAGGATCGCCACGACCGAACACGATCCGGAGCGAGAGCGTGCCCCGTCAGGTCTTCTTCTACGACCAGCCCGAACGGTTCGTGGCCGGCACCGTCGGCCAGCCCGGCGCGCGGGCGTTCTACCTCCAGGCCAGCGCCCGGGGGCGGATCACCAGCGTGCTGCTGGAGAAGACACAGGTGGCCGCGCTCGCGGAGAGGATCGAGGAGGTCCTGGACGAGGCGCTGCGGCGCAGCGGCGGGGACACCGCCATCCCGGCCACCGCGCCGAACGACCTGCTCGACACCGCCCCCCTCGACCTGCCGCTGGAGCAGGAGTTCCGCGTCGGCACCATGGCCCTGGCCTGGGACAGCGCCGAGAGCTGCCTGGTGGTCGAGGCGCAGGCGCTGGTCGAGGAGGAGGACGAGGAAGAGGACGAGACCGAGGCGGTCTTCCAGGACGACGACAGCGGCCCGGACATGCTGCGGGTGCGGCTCTCCGGCGCGATGGCCCGGGTGTTCGCCAAGCGCGCGCTGGACCTCGTCGCGGCCGGGCGCAAGCCCTGCCCGTTCTGCAACCTGCCGCTGGACCCGGAGGGCCACCTGTGCCCGCGCGCGAACGGCTACCGGCGCTGAACACCGACACCCCGCCGCAGGCGGACCCGGCGTCCGCGGCCGCCCTGGCCGCGGACGTCCCCACCGCCCTGGCCCTGCTGCGCCAGGGCGAACTGACCGTCCACGGCCGGCTCACCGAGGCCTCCAACGCGGCGCTGTACTGCACCGTCGCGCACGGCTCGCTCAGCGCGCAGGCCGTCTACAAGCCGGTGGCCGGCGAGCGCCCGCTGTGGGACTTCCCGGACGGCACCCTGGCGGGCCGCGAGGTCGCCTCGTACGAGGTGTCCGCGGCGACGGGCTGGGCGCTGATCCCGCCGACCGTCCTGCGCGGGGGCCCGCACGGCCCGGGCATGGTGCAGCTGTGGGTGGAGCCCGATCCGCAGGCCGATCCGCTGCTCGCCCTCCAGGACCCGCGCGGCCCGGAGGAGGGCTGGCTGCCGATCGTCCACGCCGAGGTGGAGGGCGGGCGCACCGCGCTGCTGGTGCACCACGACGACGCCCGGCTGCGCCGGCTGGCCGTGCTGGACGCGGTGCTCAACAACGGCGACCGCAAGGGCGGGCACCTGATCCCCGCGGCGGACGGCCGGGTGTACGGCATCGACCACGGCGTCACCTTCAACACCGAGGGCAAGTTGCGCACCCTGCTGTGGGGTTGGGCGGGCGACCCGCTGCCCGAGGAGGCGCTGGTGGTGCTGGCCCGCCTGGCCGAGGAGCTCGACGGGCGCCTCGCCGAGCGCCTGGCCCCGCACCTGACGGCCGATGAACTGGACGCCACCCGCGCCCGGGTGGCCGACCTGCGCGACTCAGGCCGCCACCCGCTGCCCTCCCGGGACTGGCCGGCGATCCCCTGGCCGCCGGTCTGATCGCGTTCCCGGGGCCGGTCCCTGCCCTATGGTCTGGACCTGTCACGGGATCGGTCGCACACTGCTCCGATGGACGTGCGACGGACCACCCCCACCCCCCGAACCGCACCGGACCTGCCGATGCACCGGCTCCAGGTCCCGCTGCCCCATCTGCTCCCCTTCGCCATCGGCAGTTTCGACGCGATCGGCCCGCTCTCCCGCGCGGGCTTCCCGCACCGCCACTCCTTCTACGAGATCGTGCACGTCACCGGCGGGCGCGGCGCCCACGTGCTGGACCTCGTCCACCGGCGCCTGGCGCCACCGCAGTTGTGTGTCATCACCCCCGGCCAGGTGCACTACTGGTCGGAGTCGGACGAACTCACCGGCCGCGTGGTGCTGTTCAACGAGGACTTCCTGCTCGGCAACCCGCAGGACCTCGCCGCGCTGCGCGCCCTGGCCGCCCGCCCGGCGGTGGCCCTGGGCGAACACGCCGAGGCCGTGGGCTCGTTGCTCGCCGACATGGAGCACGAGTACCGCACGAGGGCGCCCGGCTACCAGGGGGTGCTGCGGGCCAGCCTGCACATCCTGATCGTCCGGGCGATGCGCGCCCGCACCCCCGACGACCAGCCGGCGGTGGCCAGCCGCCCGGCCGAACTGGCGGCCGCCTTCACCCAGTTGATCGCCAGACCGGGCGGAGTGCGGCACTCGGTGGCCTCCACCGCGCAGGAACTCGGCGTCTCCCCGGGCCACTTGCAGAGCCTGGTGAAGCAGGCCACCGGCCGCACCCCCGGCGGGCTGATCCGCCGCCAGCAGACCCTGGAGGCGAAACGGCTGCTGGCCTGTACCGACCTGACGATCCGTCAAGTGGCCCGGGAGTCGGGCTTCGCCGATCCGGCCTACTTCTGCCGCTTCTTCCGCCGGGAGACCGGGATGACCCCGGGGGAGTTCCGCGCGAGGGTCGACGGAAATCACCACGATCCCCGGATCATGTCCATCGCGGCCTCGCCGGACGGCCCGTAGGTTCTCTACTGGCCACCGGCGGTCCTTCCAGCGCACGGGGACGGGCGGCCGGTCCGGTCCTTGTCATGCCCCCACCATGGCAAGGGCCGCCCCCACCCCCCAACACGCAGGAATGGAGGCGCCATGCCCCCGTCCGACGGCATGATCAGCCGCAAGACCGTCCTCAAGGCCGCCGCCATGATCGGGGCCGCCCCGCTGCTGATCGGCGGCGGAGTGGCGCTGGCCCGTGAGCAGGTCGGCACCGGTCAGGCGCCCGGGTTCACCCCGCAGTGCCACGACAACGACGACCCGACGGTCGAGCAGATCGAGGGCCCGTACTTCAAGCCGAACTCGCCGCTGCGCAGCTCCATGGTCAACGACGGCCCCGGCACCCGGCTGTCCGTCAGCGGGTACGTCTTCGGCCGCGCCTGCCTGCCCATCTCCGGCGTGCTGCTGGACTTCTGGCAGGCCGACGACAACGGGAACTACGACAACAGCGGCTACACCTTCCGCGGTCACCAGTTCACCGACGCCAACGGCGCCTACCGGCTGGACACCATCGTCCCGGGCCTCTACCCCGGCCGCACCCGGCACATCCACGTGAAGGTCCAGGCCCCCGGGCGCCCGATCCTCACGACCCAGCTGTACTTCCCGAACGAGCCGCGCAACAACACGGACACCATCTACGACGCGCGGCTGCTGATGACGATCCGGCAGAACGGCCCGGGCAAGGACGCGAGCTTCGACTTCGTCCTGGACGTGCCGCAGACCCCGGGCACCCCCACCCCGACCGGGACGTCCACCGGCACCCCCACCGGGACGCCCACGGGCCAGCCCACCACCACCCCGCCCAGCGGCAGCTGGACGGCCGGCCGGTCGTACAACGCGGGCGACCGCGTCACCTACTCCGGCAGCTCCTACGTCTGCATCCAGGCGCACACCGCCCTGGTCGGCTGGGAGCCGCCGAACGTACCTGCCCTCTGGCAGCGGGTGTAGCGGCTCCACCCGCAGCCCGGGGCAGCCGGGCGCCCGGTCGGCGGCAGGGCCGGCCGGGCGCTCATCCCTGTTCCGGAGCGTGTCCCGGAGAGTCCCCCGGAGCGCGCTTTACCAGTCGCAAAGCGGTCAGGCAACGACAGGAAGCGAATCCAGTCGATCTTCGTTACTGGTTAGGCTTTCAAATGTTCTCAAGGTTAAAGTCGATCCCATGCATGCCTGGCCCGCCTCCGAGGTTCCCGCCCTGCCTGGTCAGGGGCTCCCCCTCCACATCTTCGACACCGCAGCGGGCACGGTCCGCGAGGTCGTGCCGCAGGACGGCACCGCCCGGATCTACGTCTGCGGCATCACCCCCTACGACGCGACCCACATGGGCCACGCCGCCACCTACAACACCTTCGACCTGGTGCAGCGGGTGTGGAAGGACGCCGGTCACGACGTCCTGTACATCCAGAACGTCACCGACGTCGACGACCCGCTGCTCGTCCGCGCGGTCGAGACCGGCGTGGACTGGACGGCCCTGGCCGAGCGCGAGACGGCCCTGTTCCGCGAGGACATGACCGCGCTGCGGATGCTGCCGCCGGCCCACTACATCGGCGCCGTCGAGTCCATCCCGTGGATCGTCCCGATCGTCCAGAAGCTGCTCGCCTCCGGCGCCGCCTACAAGGTCGACGAGGACATCTACTTCTCCGTCGACTCCGACCCGCACTTCGGCGAGGTCTCCGGTCTCACCCGCGAGGCCATGCGCCCCGTCTTCGCCGAGCGCGGCGGGGACCCGGACCGCCCGGGCAAGCGCAACCCGCTGGACGCCCTGCTCTGGCTGTCCGCCCGCCCCGGCGAGCCCGCCTGGGACACCGAGCTCGGCCACGGCCGCCCCGGCTGGCACATCGAGTGCGTCGCCATCGCGCTGAAGTACCTCGGCATGTCCTTCGACATCCAGGGCGGCGGCAGCGACCTCTCCTTCCCGCACCACGAGATGGGCGCCGCGCACGCCCAGGTGGCCACCGGCGCCCACCCGTACGCCCAGGCGTACGTGCACGCCGGCATGGTCGCCCTGGACGGCAAGAAGATGTCCAAGTCCCGCGGCAACCTGGTCTTCGTCTCCGCCCTGCGCCGCGAGGGCGTCGACCCGGCGGCGATCCGCCTGGCCCTGCTCGCGCACCACTACCGTGCGGACTGGGAGTGGACCAAGGACGTCCTGGACGAGGCCGTCGAGCGCCTCGCCCGCTGGCGCGCCGCCGTCTCCCGCCCGGACGGCCCCTCGGCCGAGCAGCTGCTCACCGAGGTCCGCGCCGCGCTCGCCGCCGACCTGGACGCGCCCGCCGCGCTGGCCGCCGTCGACCGCTGGGCCGCCCTCCAGGAGAGCGGGGGCGGCACCGACACCGGCGCCCCCGGCCTGGTCAGCCGCACCGTGGACGCCCTGCTGGGCGTCGCGCTCTGACAGCACGGCACGACACGACGCCGAAGGGGCGCCGGGACCATCGGTCCCGGCGCCCCTTCGGCGTCGATCCGCACCGCTACTCGTCCTCGTCCTGGCTCTCCCGGCCCGCGCCGCCCGGAGCCTCCGGCTCGGCCGGCCGCTCCGCCGCGGTGGCGTGCCCGGACACCGGCTTCTCGCCGGTCGGCCCGACGTTCTCCCGCCGCCGCAGGTAGCGCTCGAACTCCCGGGCGATGGCGTCCCCGGAGGCCTCCGGCAGCTCCGCCGTGTCCTGAGCCTCCTCCAACTGCTGGACGTACTCGGCGACCTCGCTGTCCTCGGCGGCCAGCTGGTCCACCCCGAGCTGCCAGGCCCGGGCGTCCTCGGCCAGCTCGCCCGGCGGGATGCGCAGGTCGAGCAGGTCCTCCAGCTTGTTGAGCAGCGCCAGCGTCGCCTTCGGGTTCGGCGGCTGCGAGACGTAGTGCGGCACGGCCGCCCAGAGCGTCACGGCCGGCACCCCGGCGTGCGTGCAGGCCTCCTGGAGCACGCCGACGATCCCGGTCGGGCCCTCGTAGCGGCTCTCCTCCAGGTCCAGCCGGCGGGCCAGCTCCGGGTCGGAGGTGACCGCGCTGACCGGCACCGGGCGGCTGTGCGGGGTGTCGCCGAGCAGCGCGCCCAGGATCACCACCAGCTCCGCGCCCAGCTCGTGGGCGAAGCCCAGCAGCTCGTTGCAGAACGAGCGCCACCGCATGCTCGGCTCGATGCCGCGCACCAGCACCACGTCGCGCGTGGTCGGCTCCGTCACGCGGATCACCGAGAGCCGCGTGGTGGGCCAGGTGATCCGGCGGATGCCGCCGTCCAGCCAGATCGTCGGCCGGTTGACCTGGAAGTCGTAGTAGTCCTCCGCGTCCAGCGCGGCGAACACCTTGCCGCCCCAGGTCTCGTCCAGGTGCGCCAGCGCCGTGGAGGCGGCGTCGCCGGCGTCGTTCCAGCCCTCGAAGGCGCAGACCATCACCGGGTCGATCAACTCGGGAACATCTTCCAGCTCGATCACCCAGCGTCTCCCTCCGGTCGGTGGCCTGCCGCGGTCGCCCCGGCCGGGGCGCCGATCGGCCGGTCGCCGACGGTCGAACCTCTCGTCGCCCGTGGAACTCCTCGCTCCACGGTCCCTACCTGCCCAGCCTACGGGCTTTGATGCGCGTAGCAGGCTGGCCACCGAGACAGTCTGGGGGAGCCCGCCACGGTGATCCACTGGATATCGGCACCTCGCGAGCTGACGGACCGTCAGGTCAGGACGCGTCCACCCAGCCCCGCCGGTACGCCGCCCAGTGCTCGGGCGTGGAGGCGAAGTCCACGTACAGCGCGACCCCGAAATCGCGCCGCGAGAGGTCTTCCCGGCCCAGGCCCAGGCGCACGCCCCGGACGGCGGCGCGCACCGTCTCGGCGTCCCCGTGGTGGCCGGGCTCGTCGGCCCAGTAGAACGGCAGGCCCATCAGCAGGTCGACCCCGGGCGGGGTCGCCGCCAGGGCCAGCTCGGTCTGCTGCGCCACGTACCCGCCGTACAGCGGCTCGGTGGGCATCGAGGTGTCGTAGCTCATCACCGCGATCTGGTCGACCCGCCGGGCCGTCTCGCGGAAGTAGCCCTCGTCCCACCACTTGCCGTGGTCGGTCAGCCAGATCGCGGCGGTGTGCAGCCCGGGGACCGGGTCGATCTGCGGGGCCGCGACGGAGAGCACCGCCCCGCGCGCCGCCGTCACCGGGCGGACGGCGTCCAGCAGCGAGAGCCAGCCGGCCGTGCCGGGGCGGATCGGCTCCATGTCGAAGTGCACCCCGTCGAAGCCCTGGTCGAGCACCTGCCGGGCGGAGGCGGTGATCCGCCCGCGGGTGGGGGCGTCGTCGAGGTCCAGGGCGTCCTTCTCGGGCTTGACCTCGTCGCCCAGCCAGCCCTGGAGCCGGATGCCGGGCAGCGCCCTGTGCGCGGTGTCCGTGAACCAGCGGGCCCGGGGGTGGACGGTGGCCGGGAGCGAGCCGTCGTGCTCCAGCGGGCCGGTGTGGACGTACAGGTCCCGGATGCCGGTACCGGCCAGCTGCCGCGCCAGCGCCTGGACGTCCGCCTCCGTCTTGCGGCCGTCCACCCAGGCGTGGCCGAGCCACACCGCGTCCTTGCCCCGGGTGCGGGCCTCGGGGGAGGGCTCACCCGAGTAGTGCAGCCGGAACATCGTGAGGACGGAGCCCAGCGCGGCGACGGGGACGGCGGCCACCAGGGCCAGCACCAGCAGCGCCCGGCGCCACCGCGACCACCGCCGCCAGCGCTCGCGCAGCGCCCTGAACGGGGCCGCCAGGGCCCGTCCGACGCGTGTCCCGACGGTCTTGACCGACGTCATGCGGTCGCTCCCCCTTCGCGATCGAACGTTCAGGATACGGAATCGGTCGGCAGGCCGGGCCGGGAGCCGGATACCCTGGCCAGGTGCGCGTCCGACCAAGCGGGCGCGCAAAGCCGACAGCCGTCGCACCAGGGAGACGCCCCATGGCCACATCAGCCGTTCCGTCCATCACCCCGCAGAGCCGCGCGAACGCGCTGCGTGAGGCGCTCGCCACCCGGGTGGTGGTGGCCGACGGTGCGATGGGCACCATGCTCCAGGCGCAGGACCCGACGCTGGAGGACTTCCAGAACCTCGAAGGCTGCAACGAGGTCCTCAACGTCACCCGGCCCGACATCGTCCGCTCCGTCCACGAGGCCTACTTCGCGGTGGGCGTGGACTGCGTCGAGACCAACACCTTCGGCGCCAACTTCTCCGCCCTCGGCGAGTACGAGATCCCCGAGCGCATCTTCGAGCTCTCCGAGTCCGGCGCCCGGATCGCCCGCGAGGCGGCCGACGCCCACACCGCCGTGGACGGCCGCGTCCGCTGGGTGCTCGGCTCGATCGGCCCCGGCACCAAGCTGCCCACCCTCGGCCACGCCCCGTACGAGGTCCTGCGCGAGGGCTTCCGGGAGAACGCGGCCGGCCTGATCGCGGGCGGCGCCGACGCGCTGCTGGTCGAGACCAGCCAGGACCTGCTCCAGACCAAGGCCGCGATCCTGGGCTGCAAGCAGGCCCTGGCCGAGGCCGGGCTGGACCTGCCGGTCCTGGCCCAGGTGACCGTGGAGACCACCGGCACTATGCTGCTCGGCTCGGAGATCGGCGCGGCGCTCACCGCCCTGGAGCCGCTGGGCATCGACTACATCGGCATGAACTGCGCCACCGGCCCGGCCGAGATGAGCGAGCACCTGCGCTACCTGGCCAAGAACGCGCGGATCGGCCTGTCCTGCATGCCGAACGCGGGCCTTCCGGTGCTCGGCAAGGACGGCGCCCACTACCCGCTGTCCCCGGCCGAACTGGCCGACGCCCACGACGTGTTCACCCGCGAGTACGGCCTCTCGCTGGTCGGCGGCTGCTGCGGCACCACCCCCGAGCACCTGCGCCAGGTGGTCGAGCGCGTCCAGGGTCGCCCGGTCGCCGCCCGCGACCCGCAGCCCGAGCCCGCCGCCGCCTCGCTGTACCAGGCCGTGCCGTTCCGTCAGGACACCTCGTACCTGGCGATCGGCGAGCGCACCAACGCCAACGGCTCCAAGAAGTTCCGTGAGTCGATGCTGGCCGGCGACTGGCAGGCCTGTGTGGAGATCGCCCGCGACCAGATCCGGGACGGCTCCCACCTGCTGGACCTGTGCGTGGACTACGTCGGCCGCGACGGCGTCGCCGACATGAAGGAGATCGCCTCCCGCCTGGCGACCGCCTCCACCCTGCCGATCGTGCTGGACTCCACCGAGCCGGAGGTGCTGCGCGCCGGCCTGGAGGCCATCGGCGGCCGCGCGGTGCTCAACTCCGTCAACTACGAGGACGGCAACACCCCGGACTCGCGCTTCGGCAGGATCGCCTCGCTGGCCCGCGAGCACGGCGCCGGCCTGATCGCCCTCACCATCGACGAGGAGGGCCAGGCCCGCACCGCCGCGCACAAGGTGGAGATCGCCGAGCGCCTGATCGCCGAACTCACCGCCGACTACGGCATCGACGAGGGCTCGATCCTGGTCGACTGCCTCACCTTCACCCTCGCCACCGGCCAGGAGGAGTCCCGCCGGGACGGCATCGAGACCATCGAGGCGATCCGCGAGCTCAAGCACCGCCACCCGAAGGTGCAGACCACCCTGGGCCTGTCCAACATCTCCTTCGGCCTCAACCCGGCCGCCCGCGTGGCGCTCAACTCGGTCTTCCTGCACGAGTGCGTGGAGGCCGGCCTGGACTCGGCGATCGTGCACGCCTCCAAGATCCTGCCGATCGCCCGGATCGACGAGGCACAGCGCGAGGCCGCCCTCGACCTGGTCTACGACCGCCGCCGCGACGGCTACGACCCGCTGCAGCGCCTGCTGGAGCTGTTCGAGGGCGTCTCCACCGCCTCCGTCAAGGCCTCCAAGGCCGAGGAGCTGGCCGCGCTCCCGCTGGACGAGCGGCTGCAGCGCCGCATCATCGACGGCGAGCGCAACGGCCTGGAGGCCGACCTGGACGAGGCGCTGACGGTGCGCCCGGCGCTGGAGATCATCAACGACACCCTGCTGTCCGGCATGAAGGTGGTCGGCGAGCTCTTCGGCTCCGGCCAGATGCAGCTGCCGTTCGTGCTCCAGTCCGCCGAGGTGATGAAGACGGCGGTGGCCCACCTGGAGCCGTTCATGGAGAAGTCCGACAGCGAGGGCAAGGGCACCATCGTGCTGGCCACCGTCAAGGGCGACGTCCACGACATCGGCAAGAACCTGGTGGACATCATCCTGTCCAACAACGGCTACAACGTCGTCAACCTGGGCATCAAGCAGCCCGTCTCGGCGATCCTGGACGCCGCCCAGGAGCACAACGCGGACGTCATCGGGATGTCCGGACTGCTGGTCAAGTCCACCGTGATCATGAAGGAGAACCTGGAGGAGCTGAACCAGCGCAAGATGGCGGCCGACTACCCGGTGATCCTCGGCGGCGCGGCCCTGACCCGCGCCTACGTCGAGCAGGACCTGCACGAGATCTACGAGGGCGAGGTCCGCTACGCCCGCGACGCCTTCGAGGGCCTGCGGCTGATGGACGCGCTGATCGCCGTCAAGCGCGGCGTCCCCGGGGCCGCCCTGCCGGAGCTCAAGCAGCGCCGCCACGCCCGCGTCCAGGTGGAGGAGCCGGAGCCCGAGGTCAACCTCGGCCAGATCCGCTCGGACGTCGTGGTGGACAACCGGGTGCCGGCCCCGCCGTTCTGGGGCGACCGCATCGTCAAGGGCATCCCGTTCGCCGACTACGCCTCCTGGCTGGACGAGGACGCGCTGTTCAAGGGGCAGTGGGGCCTCAAGGCCGCCCGCGCCGGGGACGGCCCCTCGTACGAGGAGCTGGTGGAGACCGAGGGCCGGCCGCGGCTGCGCGCCTGGCTGGACCGGCTGCAGACCGAGGGCTGGCTGGAGGCCGCCGTGGTCTACGGCTACTACCCGGCCAACTCCAAGGGCGACGACCTGATCGTCTTCCAGGAGGACGGCACCGAGCGCACCCGCTTCACCTTCCCCCGCCAGCGGCGCGGGCGCCGGCTCTGCCTGGCGGACTTCTTCCGCCCGGAGGAGTCCGGCGAGCGGGACGTGCTGGGCCTGCAGGTCGTCACCATGGGCAACCGGATCTCGGAGGCGGCCAACGAGCTGTTCGCCGGGAACTCCTACCGCGACTACCTGGAGCTGCACGGCCTCTCCGTCCAGCTGGCCGAGGCGCTGGCCGAGTTCTGGCACGCCCGGGTCCGCTACGAGCTGGGCTTCTCCGGCGAGGACCCGCAGGACGTCAAGGACATGTTCGCGCTCAAGTACCGCGGCGCCCGCTTCTCGCTCGGCTACGGGGCCTGCCCCGAGCTGGAGGACCGCGCCAAGATCGCCGAGCTGCTCAAGCCCGAGCGGATCGGCGTGGTGCTCTCCGAGGAGTTCCAGCTGCACCCGGAGCAGTCCACGGACGCGATCGTGATCCACCACCCCGAGGCGAAGTACTTCAACGCCCGGTAATCCGGTCGCCCCGTCGCGTTCGCTCTTTCCGGGAGGGGCGGGCGTATTCTGGATGATCCTGAACGGGCCGGTCCGCTGACCAGCGGGCCGGCCCGTGCCATCCCCGGGTTCGCCCGGGCCCCGGACGGAAGGACGCCCGCCATGACCTCCACCACCACCGCCACGCGCGTGCTCGACCACGGGGACGACCGGGGCCTCCAGGCGGTGCTGCTGGACATGGACGGGACGCTCGTCGACACCGAGGACTTCTGGTGGCAGGCGGAGGTCTCGCTCTTCGAGGAGCTGGGCCACCGGCTGGACGAGGCGGACCGCGCCCACGTGGTCGGCGGCCCGATGACCAGGGTGATGGACTACCTGGTCGGCCGTACGGGCGTGGACATCGCCCCGGCCGACCTCGGCGTGATGGTCAACGAGCGCTTCGTGGACCTGCTCGCCGGCGGCGTCCCGCTGATGCCGGGCGCCGAGCGGCTGCTCAACACCCTCGGCGCGCACGGGATCCCGGCCGCCCTGGTGTCCGCCTCGCACCGGCACGTGATCGACATCGTGCTGCGCTCGCTGGGCGCCGAGCACTTCGCCTTCACCATCGGCGGCGACGAGGTGGCGCGCACCAAGCCGTTCCCCGACCCGTACCTGGAGGCGGCCCGCCGCCTGGGCGCCGAGCCGGGCCGCTGCGTGGTGATCGAGGACACCCCGACCGGGGTGCGGGCGGGCGAGGCGGCCGGCTGCCCGGTCATCGCGGTGCCCTCGGTGGCGCCGATCGAGGCGGCCCCGGGGCGCCTGGTGGTCTCCTCGCTGGAGCAGGTGGACCTGGAGCTGCTGCGCTCGCTCGTGGCCACTCGGGTGTGATTGTCATCTCATCTAAGGATGACCTTACCGGCTGGTAAGGGAACGGTTCGTACCGCCTTCGAGCTCCCCCCGGGGAGAAATCGGGCAATGCCTGACAACTCGTCGGGCGTCGTCGACTGCCCTCAACTCCCGTGTCCCAAACGTCATCTTCACGGGTATCGGTCGAATGTGTTCGATATGGCACGCTACTCGGGTTCGTACCCCACCCCAAGGACGCGCCCGTGAGAACTCCCGCTGAACGCCTGGCAGCACTCGGTTGTGCCGGCCTGGTCGCCGTGACGCTGACCGGCTGCGGGTCGGTGACCGACGCCGTCAAGGGCGGCGGCGGCAAGGCGATCACCATGGGCACCACCCAGCTCACCGGTGTGCTGGACCCGGCGGCCGCGTACGACCAGGCCTCCTGGCTGCTGCTGCGCAACACCTTCCAGTCGCTGCTGGCCTTCCCCGCCGCCTCCAGCGCGCCCTCCCCGGACGCCGCGCAGTCCTGCGAGTTCACCGGCGGCGACGCCACCCAGTACCACTGCACCCTGCGCCCCGGCCTCAAGTTCTCCAACGGCCACGCGCTGACCGCGCAGGACGTGGTGTTCTCCATCGAGCGCACCCGGAAGATCAACGACCAGAACGGCCCGGGCCCGCTGCTCTCCTCGATCAAGTCCGTCGAGGCCAAGGGCGACAACGAGGTGCTCTTCCACCTCAACGCCCCCGACGCGACCCTCCCGGCCAAGCTCGCCGGCCCGGCCGGCGCCATCGTCGACCACCAGGTCTACCCGGCCGACAAGACCGTCCCCAACGACAAGCTGATCGGCTCCGGCCCGTACCGCTTCGAGTCGGTCGAGATGGTCAAGGCCGGCAAGGGCGACGGCCAGCAGCTGGGCAAGGTCGTGCTCGCGCCGAACGACAAGTACAGCGGCGAGGCCAAGCTGCGCAACGGCAAGTTCACGGTGAAGTACTTCGACCAGCCCGCCGACCTCAAGGCCGCGCTGGACAAGGGCGAGGTCGACCTCACCGACAACAGCCTGGAGCCGAACACCGCCGCCCAGATGCACTCGGAGCAGCAGTCCGGCGCCTCGGACGTGCAGGTCGTCGAGGGCGACAGCAACGACACCCGCTCGCTGGTCTTCAACACCAAGGACCAGATCGGCGGCAACCTCGCCGTCCGCCAGGCCGCCGCCCAGCTGCTCGACCGCAAGGCGCTCGCCCGCGACGTCTTCGCCCGCACCGTCCAGCCGCTGTACTCGCTCGTCCCGGCCGGCGTGAACGGCCACACCACCGCCTTCTTCGACCGCTACGGCGACCAGGACCCGGTCAAGGCCAAGAAGATCCTGACCGACGCCAAGGTCCAGATCCCGGTCAAGCTCACCCTCACCTGGGCGCGCTCGCGGGCCGGCAACGCCGAGCCGGACACCCTCAAGAAGCAGCTGGAGGCCGGCGGCCTCTTCCAGGTGACGGTCCAGCAGGAGTCCGACTGGGACGCCTACAAGAAGGGCTGGGCCGAGGGCAAGTACCAGGCGTACATCATCGGTTGGTTCGCCGACTACCCGGACCCGGACAACTACATCGCCCCGCTGATCGTCGAGGGCGGCGCGTACCACCACGGCTGGGACGACCCGCGCATCAGCGGCAAGCTGGTGCCGGACGGCCTCAAGCAGGCCGACCGCAGCGCCGCCGTCAGCGGCTACGCGCAGATCCAGCAGATCGTCGCCGAGAACGCGCCGCTCATCCCGCTGTACCAGAACAAGGCGTTCTTCGCCGCCCGTTCGTACATCACCGGCGTCGAGTCCACCGTCGACACCACCGGCGTGTTCCGCTTCTGGGACATCGGCCGCAGCAAGTAGCCGCGCCCGTACGGCACAAGGCCCGCCCCCGGCTCGACGAGAGCCGGGGGCGGGCCTGTTCGCGCGTCCTACAGCGTGCCGGGGCGGACCAGCCCGCTCTCGTACGCGTACACCGCGGCCTGCACCCGGTCGCGCAGCTGGAGCTTGGTCAGCACGTGGCCGACGTGGGTCTTCACCGTCGTCTCGCTGACGAACAGTTCGGCCGCGATCTCCGCGTTCGACAGCCCGCGGGCCACCAGCTTCAGCACCTCCAGCTCCCGCTCGGTCAGCGCGCCCAGGGCCTGCGGCGGCGCCTCCTCGCCCGAGGGCAGCTTGGTGGCGTACATGTCCAGCAGCCGGCGGGTGATGCTCGGCGCCAGCATGGCCGCGCCGTCGGCGACCACCCGGATCGCCTGCACCAGCTCCTCCGCCGGGACGTCCTTGAGCAGGAAGCCGCTGGCACCGGCGCGCAGCGCCTCCACCACGTACTCGTCCAGGTCGAAGGTGGTCAGCACCAGCACCTTGGCCGGGCCGTCGCGGCCGGGGCCGGCGATCCTGCGGGTCGCCTCGACGCCGTCCATCCGCGGCATCCGGATGTCCATCAGCACCACGTCGGGCTGCAGCGCCCGCACCTGGTCCAGCGCCTGCTGACCGTCGCCGGCCTCACCGACCACCACCAGGTCGGTCTCGGCCTCCAGGATCATCCGGAAACCCGTGCGCAGCAGCGGCTGGTCGTCGACCAGCAGCACTCGGATCGTCACTCGGACTCCTTGCTCATCAGATCCCCCGTGGGATCGTCCTTCTCGGACGTACGTGCTTGTGCCGGCACCGGAAGGGGGTACGGCGGCGGGGTGCCCCCGAACTCCGGGCAGCTGGCCTGATGATCGCACCAGTCGCAGAGCCGGTTGCGGGTGGCGGGGAAGTCCCCGGTGGCCACGGCGTGGCCGATCCGCTCCCACAGCGCCAGCAGCTTGCGCTCCACCGCCAGCAGGTCCGCCTCGTCCGGGTCGTAGCTGACCACGTCCCCGCCCCCGCCGAGGTAGACCAGCTGGAGGCGCTTGGGGATCACGCCCTTCCAGCGCCACACCACCAGCGCGTAGAACTTCATCTGGAACATCGCCCTGCCCTCGAAGTCCCGCGAGGGCGCCCGGCCGGTCTTGTAGTCCACCAGCCGGACCTCGCCGGTCGGGGCGACGTCCACCCGGTCGATGTACCCGCGCAGCAGCAGGCCCGACTCCAGTGCCGTCTCCACGTACAGCTCGCGCTCCGCCGGGTGCAGCCGCGTCGGGTCCTCCAGGCGGAACCACTGGCCGACCAGCTTCTCCGCGTCCGCCAGCCAGCGGGTCAGCGCCGCGCCGTCCGGGTCGTCCGGGAACAGCCCCGACAGCTCCGGGCGCTCCCCGAGCAGCCGCTCCCACTGCGGGCGCAGCAGCCCCAGCGCCCGCTCGGGCGTACGGTCCGCCGCAGGGGAGTCGAACAGCCGCTCCAGCACCGCGTGCACCAGGGTGCCCCTCGTCGCCGCCGCGCTCGGCGGCTCGGGGAGCCGGTCGATCACCCGCAGCCGGTACAGCAGGGGACAGGTCAGGAAGTCCCCCGCCCGGGACGGGGACAGGCCGGTCGGCGCCGCCGCCGGGCGGGCGGGGGCCCCGGCGGGACTGGTGGTGTCGGTCTGCTGCATGCCCACGACCCTATTGCCCTTTGCTGTCATCCCGCTGCCACCGCTCTGCCACGCCCCCCTCCACGATGGGTAGGAAGGGATCGTGGGGCGCGCGCCGTCGCAGGCCCGCGATCACGTAGCGTGGGCGCACCGGGCACGACGCGGGGGAGACGACCGAAGGGATCACGGTGAGCGACAGCAGGGGGCAGCAGACCTCCGACCAGCCGCCGAAGGGCGACCGCGGGCGCCGGCCCGAGCAGCCCGGCCGCGGCGGCGGCATCCTGATGGGCCGCCCCTTCGGCGTGCCGATCTACGTCACCCCCTCCTGGTTCGTCATCGCCGCCCTGATCACCTGGGTCTTCGGCGGCCAGCTCGGCGACGTCCTGCCCGACCTCGGCGGCACCCGCTACCTGCTCGCCTTCTGCTTCGCCGTCGCCTTCTACGCCTCCGTCCTGGTGCACGAGCTCGCCCACACCCTGGTCGCGCTGCGCTACCGGCTCGGGGTGCGGCGCATCCAGCTCCAGTTCTTCGGCGGCGTCTCCGAGATCGAGAAGGAGGCCGAGTCGCCCTGGCGCGAGTTCTGGCTCGCCTTCGTCGGCCCGCTGCTCTCGCTCGCCCTCGGCGGGCTGTTCCTGCTCTCGCTCCAGTTCGTGGAGCTCTCCACGATCCCCGGGGTGCTGCTCACGGGCCTGGCGGTCTCCAACTTCGTCGTCGCCGCCTTCAACCTGCTGCCCGGCCTCCCGCTGGACGGCGGCCGGATGCTGCGCGCCGTCGTCTGGGCGATCACCGGCAGACCGATGACCGGCACCGTCGCCGCCGCCTGGGTCGGCCGGGTGCTCGCCGTCGCCGTCCTGATCGGCCTGCCGCTGGTCAACGCCTCGCGCGGCTCCGGCCGGGAGCTCTCCGGCACGGACACCCTCGTCGACGCCGTCCTGGCCGCCGTCCTGGCCGCGATCATCTGGAACGGCGCCACCGCGAGCCTGCGCAACGCCCGGCTCAAGGAGGTCCTGCCCGGCCTGCGGCTGCGCGACCTCGCCCGCCGCGCCGTCGAGGTCACCGCCGACACCCCCCTCGGCGAGGCCATGCGCCGCGCCCACGAGGCCCAGGCCGGCGCCGTCGTCGTGGTCGACGGCCGGGGCGAGCCGATCGCCATCGTCCGCGAGTCCGCCGTACGGGCCGTGCCCGAGCACCGCCGCCCCTGGGTCTCCGTCGGCCCGCTCTCCCGGGACCTCGAACCCGGGATGCGCCTGGACGCCGACCTCGGCGGCGAGGACCTGCTGCGCGCCCTCCAGGCCACCCCGGCGGGGGAGTACCTCGTCGTCGAGGCGGACGGCCGGATGTTCGGCGTCGCCGCGCTCACCGACATCGAGCAGCGCCTGACCTCCGCCCTGGCAGGGCGCTGAGCAGGCCTTGATCATCGAGCGACGGCCCTGGTCGGGCGGGCCCGCGCGCTTCCCGTAGGATTGCCCGCATGTCCGAACCGACCGGTGCCGCCCGCCGACGCGGGCCCTTCCAGGTCGGGGACCAGGTCCAGCTGACCGACCCCAAGGGTCGCCACTACACGTTCACGCTCCAGGCCGGGAACCAGTTCCACACCCACAAGGGTGCGTTCCCCCACGACGAGCTGATCGGCGCCCCCGAGGGCACGGTCGTGCGCACCACGGGGAACGTCCCGTACCTCGCGCTGCGCCCCCTGCTCCCCGACTACGTCCTGTCCATGCCGCGCGGCGCCGCCGTGATCTACCCCAAGGACGCGGGGCAGATCCTGGCGATGGCCGACATCTTCGCGGGCGCCCGCGTGGTCGAGGCCGGCGTCGGCTCCGGCGCGCTCAGCACGTACCTGCTGCGCGCCGTCGGCGAGCAGGGCATGCTGGCCTCCTACGAGCGCCGGCAGGACTTCGCCGACATCGCCCAGGGGAACGTCGAGCGCTACTTCGGCGGCCCGCACCCGGCGTGGAAGCTCACCGTCGGCGACCTCCAGGACAACCTGGTCGAGACCGACGTCGACCGCGTCATCCTCGACATGCTCGCCCCCTGGGAGTGCCTGGACGTCGCCGCCAAGGCGCTCGTCCCCGGCGGCCTGATCTGCTGCTACGTGGCCACCACCACGCAGATGTCGCGCACCGTCGAGGCGCTGCGCGAACACGGCAGCTACACCGAGCCGCAGGCCTGGGAGACCATGGTCCGCACCTGGCACCTCGAGGGCCTGGCCGTCCGCCCGGACCACCGGATGATCGGCCACACCGGCTTCCTGCTCACCGCCCGCCGCCTGGCGGACGGTGTCGAGCCGCCACTGCGCCGCCGCCGCCCCGCCAAGGGCGCGTACGGCGAGGAGTACGACAACGGGGCGCCCGAGCCGTCCCTCCAGGAGCGCGCCGCGGCCCGCAAGGCCTCCCGTGACGCCGACCCGGAGCAGCCCGACCTCGGCTGACCGTCCAGAGCTGTGAAGGGGTGGGGGGGGGGGGGGGGCCCCCCCCCCCCCCCGGGGGGGGGGCCCCCCCGGGGGGGGGGGGGGGGGGGGCGCCCCCCCCCCCCGGGGGGCCCCCGGGGGGGGGGCGCGGGGGGGGCGCGCCCC
>NZ_JBIWOW010000051.1:0-34162 GCF_044767945.1 Kitasatospora sp. NPDC101183
ACCACCCACACCCACGGCCACACCCTGACGCCCCACACCCCCAACCCCCACACCCCCCTCCCCACCTACCCCTTCCACCACCACCACTACTGGCTCGCCCCGACCACCCCCGGCGGCACCCCCGAGCGGCTCGGCCTCGACACCCCCGGCCACCCGCTGCTCGGCGCCTCCGTCGAACTCGCCGAGGACGGCGGGCTGTTGCTCACGGGCCGGCTCTCCCTGGGCACCCACGCCTGGCTGGCCGACCACGAGATCCTCGGCCGCCCCCTGCTCCCCGGCGCCGCCTTCGTCGACCTCGCCCTCGCCGCCGGTGAGCGCGCCGACGCCCCGCGCCTGGACGAACTGACCCTTGAGGCCCCGCTCGCCCTCCCCGTTCAGGGCTCGCTGATCCTCCAACTGTCCGTCGGAGCACCGGAGTCCGAGACCGGGGCGCGCTCGCTGGCCGTGCACTCCCGCCCCGCCGAGGACACCGGCGAGTGGACCCGGCACGCCGTCGGCCGTCTCGTCCCCGCCACGGTTCCCACCCCCGAGGAGACGCCCGCCTGGCCTCCGGCCGGCGCCGAGCCGCTCGACGTCGACGCGCTCTACCAGCGCCTCACCGAGCTCGGGTACGCCTACGGCCCGGCATTCCAGGGCGTGCGCGCCGCCTGGCGCCGGGGCGAGGAGCTGTTCGCCGACCTGGCGCTCCCCGAGGAGCTGCGGGAGTCCGCCGCCCGGCACCCGCTGCACCCGGCCCTGCTGGACGCGGCCCTGCACCCGCTGGTGGCCCGCGCCGCCGAGACCTCCGAGGGGCTGCCGCTGCCGTTCGCCTGGTCCGGCGTGGAGTTGCACGCCACCGGTGCCGACGCGCTGCGCGTCCACTGGCACGACGGCGCGCTGGACGCCCGGGACACCGCCGGCCGCCCCGTCCTCCGCCTTGACGCGCTGGCCCTGCTGCCACTGGCCACCGACCGGGACGCCCGCGACCTGTACCTGACCAGGTGGGTACCCGTACGGCCCGCCGAACCCGCCGCCACCGCCCTCGTCGCTTCGCTCGCGGACCTGCCTGCCGGGGACGCCGTACCCCCGGTGGTCGCCGTGGCCGCGCCGGGCGGGCGCGAGGCCGTCGCCCGTACGCTGGAGCTGCTCCGGGCCTGGCTCGCCGAGGAGCGCTTCACCGGCTCCCGGCTGCTCGTCCTCACCCGTGGCGCCGTCGCCGCCACCGAGGCCGACACCGTCCCCGACCCGTGGTCCGGCGCCCTCTGGGGCCTGCTGCGCTCCGCCCAGGCCGAGCACCCGGACCGCTTCGCCCTCGCCGACCTGGACGTCGAACCGGGCGCGGCCGACCTCGCCGCCCTGCCCGTCGAGGAGCCCCAACTCGCCCTGCGCGACGGCGCCCTGTACGCCCCCCGGCTCTCCCCCGCAGGCGCCCCGGACGGGGACGCGCCGGAGTTCGCCGACCGCACCGTCCTGGTCACCGGCGGCACCGGCGGGCTGGGCCGCACCGTCGTACGGCACCTGGCCGAGCGGTACGGCGCCCGGCACCTGCTGCTGCTCAGCCGACGCGGCGCCGACGCCCCGGGGGCCGGGGAACTCGCCGCCGAGCTGGCCGAGTCGGGCGCCGAGGTGCGGTTCGCCGCCGTCGACGCCTCCGACCGCGACTCCCTCGCCGCCGTCCTCGCCGCGGTACCGGCCGAGCGCCCGCTCGCCGCCGTCCTCCACCTGGCCGGGGTCCTGGACGACGGCGTCCTCGCCGACCTCACCCCCGAGCGCCTGGACGCCGTCCTGCGCGCCAAGGCCGACGCCGCCCGGCACCTGCACGAACTCACGGACGGCCTGGCCGCGTTCGTCCTCTTCTCCTCCGTCACCGCGACCACCGGCACGGCGGGCCAGGCCAACTACGCCGCCGCCAACGCCTACCTCGACGCCCTCGCCGAGCACCGCCACGCCCTCGGGCTGCCCGCCACCTCCCTCGCCTGGGGCCTCTGGGCCGACGCGGAGGGCATGGCGGGCGGGCTCGGCGCGGCCGGACTGGCCCGCTGGGCCCGGGCCGGCCTGCCCGCGCTCGGTACGCAGGAGGCGCTGGCCCTGTTCGACGCGGCCCTGCGGCACTCCGCGCCGGCCCTCGTCCCGGTCCGCTTCGACCGGGCGGCGCTGCAGGCCCGGGCGGCGGCCGGGCCGCTCCCGGCGCCGCTGCGCGCCCTGGTCCGCGCGCCGCGCCGCCGGGCCGCCGCCGGCCGTACCGCTGCCGGCTCCACCGCCTCCACCGGCTCGACCTGGGCCGAGCGCACCGCTGCCCTCCCCGCTCCCGAACGGTCCCGCACCGCAACGGACTTGGTGCTGACCGCCGTCTCCACCGTGCTCGGCCACGCCACCTCGGCGACCGTCGACGCCTCCCGCGCCTTCAAGGACCTCGGCTTCGACTCGCTCACCGGCGTCGACCTGCGCAACCGCCTCGCCACCGCCACCGGCCTGCGGATCGCCGCCACCGCCGTCTTCGACCACCCGACCCCCTCCGCCCTCGTCGAGCACCTCCTCACCCTGCTCCCCGGCGCCGCCGCGCCCCTCCGCGAGCAGGCGCCCCCGCCCGTCGCCGTGACCGCCGACGAGGACCCGATCGCGATCGTCGGGATGGCCTGCCGCTACCCGGGCGGGGTCGCCTCGCCCGAGGACCTGTGGCGACTCGTCCTCGACGGCGTCGACGCCGTCGGCCCGTTCCCGACCAACCGGGGCTGGGACCTCGACTCCCTCTACGACCCGGACCCGGAGCGGATCGGCACCTCCTACACCCGGCACGGCGGATTCCTGTACGGCGCCGGTGAGTTCGACCCGGAGTTCTTCGGCATCAGCCCCCGCGAGGCGCTCGCCATGGACCCGCAGCAGCGCCTCCTGCTGGAGACCACCTGGGAGGCCTTCGAGCAGGCCGGCATCGACCCGGCCACCGTGCGGGGCACACAGACCGGCGTGTTCGCCGGGGTGATGTACAACGACTACGGCTCGCGGCTGCGCAAGGCCCCGGAGGAACTGGAGGGGTACCTGCTCACCGGCAACACCGCCTCCGTGGTCTCCGGCCGACTCGCCTACACCTTCGGGCTGGAGGGCCCGGCCGTCACCGTCGACACCGCCTGCTCCTCCTCCCTCGTCGCCCTGCACCTGGCCGCCCAGGCCCTGCGCCAGGGCGAGTGCGACCTCGCGCTCGCGGGCGGGGTGACGGTCATGTCGCGCCCGGACACCTTCGTCGAGTTCAGCCGCCAGCGCGGCCTCTCCGCCGACGGGCGCTGCAAGTCCTTCGCCGCCGGGGCGGACGGCACCGGCTGGTCCGAGGGCGTCGGCCTGCTGCTGGTCGAACGGCTCTCCGACGCCCGGCGCAAGGGCCACCAGGTCCTCGCCCTGCTGCGCGGCTCCGCGATCAACCAGGACGGCGCCAGCAACGGCCTCACCGCCCCCAACGGCCCCTCCCAGGAACGCGTGATCCGCGCCGCCCTCGCCTCCGCCGGGCTCACCCCCTCCGAGGTCGACGCCGTCGAGGCCCATGGCACCGGCACCCGCCTCGGCGACCCCATCGAGGCGCACGCCCTGCTCGCCACGTACGGGCAGTCGCGCGAAACCCCGCTGCTGCTGGGCTCGTTGAAGTCCAACATCGGGCACAGCCAGGCCGCCGCCGGGGTCGGCGGCATCATCAAGATGATCCAGGCGATGCGCCACGGCGTCCTGCCCCGCACCCTGCACGTGGACGCGCCCTCGCCCTACATCGAGTGGGAGACCGGCGCCGTCGACCTGCTCACCGAGCAGACCCCCTGGCCCGAGCACGGGCGCCCGCGCCGGGCCGCCGTCTCCTCCTTCGGCATCAGCGGCACCAACGCCCACGTCGTCCTGGAGCAGGCACCGGCCCGGGACGAGACCCCCGTGGAAGAAGCGGCCGGGCCGGTGCTGTGGCCGCTCTCCGGGCACAACGCGCGCGCCCTGCGCGAACGAGCGTCGCAGCTCGCCGAGTTCGTCGGCTCCGGCACCGACTCGCTGATGGCGATCGGCGCCGCGCTCGGCCACGGCCGGTCGGCGCTCGAGCACCGCGCCGTCGTCCTGGCCTCCGACCGGTCGCAGGCGTTGGCGGCGCTGGAGGCCCTCGCCTCGGGCGGCGACCACCCCGCGCTGCTGCGCGGCACCGCCACCACACCCGCCCGCATCGCCTTCGTCTTCACCGGCCAGGGAAGCCAACGACCCGGCGCCGGACGCGAGTTGTACGCCACCCACCCCGCCTTCGCCTCAGCCCTCGACGACGCACTCGCCGCTCTCGACCCGCACCTCGACCGGCCACTGCGCGACCTCATGTTCGCCGAACCCGGCACCCCCGAAGCCGACCTCCTCAACGACACCCGCTACACCCAGCCCGCCCTCTTCGCCCTGGAAACGGCGCTGTTCCAGCTGTTGCGGCACCACGGCATCCACCCCGACCACCTCGCCGGCCACTCCATCGGCGAACTCACCGCCGCCCACGCCGCCGGCATCCTCACCCTCCACGACGCCGCCACCCTCGTCACCACCCGCGCCCGCCTCATGCACCAGGCCCCCACCGGCGGCGCCATGATCGCCGTCCAAGCCACCGAGGAGGAGATCCACCCCCACCTCACCGACACCGTCTCCATCGCCGCCGTCAACGCTCCCGGCAGCATCGTCATCGCCGGTGACCACGACGCCGCGCACACCGTCGCCGACCACTTCCGCGCCCTGGGCCGACGCACCAAGCCCCTCACGGTCAGCCACGCCTTCCACTCCCCGCACATGGACGGCATCCTCGACGAGTTCGAACGCGTCGCCTCCCAACTCACCTACCACGCCCCACAGATCCCCCTCGCCACCACCGGCGACCCCACCACCCCCGCCTACTGGACCCAGCACATCCGCCAACCCGTCCGCTACCACGACACCACCGAAACCCTCACCGCCGCCGGAATCACCCTCACCCTCGAACTCGGCCCCGACCCCGTCCTCACCCCCCTCACCCCCAACACCACCCCCCTCCTCCGCCGAGACCACCCCGAAACCCACACCCTCCACACCGCCCTCGCCACCACCCACACCCACGGCCACACCCTGACGCCCCACACCCCCAACCCCCACACCCCCCTCCCCACCTACCCCTTCCACCACCACCACTACTGGCTGGAGGCCCCCACCGAGGACGGCCCCACCGCACTCCTCTCCGCACCGGTCGAACTCGCCGACGGAGGCGGCCTGTTGTTCACGGGCACGCTCGCCACCGCCCGTCACCCCTGGCTCCTCGACCACGCCGTCAACGGCGTCCCGCTCGCCCCCGGCAGCCTCTTCGTCGACCTCGCCCTCCGCGCCGGCGAGCAGGCCGGCGCCCCCGTCGTCGACGATCTGACCCTGGAAGCCCCGCTGCCGCTGCCCGCCACCGGCGCCCTCGCGCTCCAGCTCACCGTGGGCGCCCCGGTCGCCGACGGCCGCCGCCCCTTCGCCGTCCATGCCCGGGCGGCCGACGAGGAGCCCTGGGCCCGTCACGCCTCGGGCACCCTCGCCGTCACCGCGCCGACCGTCCCCACGCCCGACGCGGCCTGGCCGCCTGCCAACGCCGTCCCGCTGGACGCCCAGGACGTCTACCAGCGGCTCGCCGACCTCGGGTACGGCTACGGCCCGGCCTTCCGCAACCTCGTCGCGGCCTGGCAGGACGGCACCGCCCTCTACGCCGAGGTCCGCCTCCCCGACGAACTCGCCCTCACCACCGACGGGTTCGCCCTGCACCCGGCCCTACTGGACGCCACGCTCCACCTGCTGCCCCTCCAGGACAAGACCGAAGGCGCGGGTATCCGCCTGCCCTTCGCCTGGAGCCGGTTCGCCCTGCACGCCACCGGCGCCGGCCAGGTCCGCGCCCGGCTCGCCGAACTGCCGGGCGGGGGCGTCTCCTTGACGCTCACCGACGCGGCGGGCGCACTGGTCGCCACCGCCGAGTCGCTGGAGCTGCGGGCCGTTCCCGCCGAGGCGCTGTCCGCCACCGCCCTGACGGGTGAGCCGCTCCACGCCGTCGAGTGGATCGAACTGCCCGCGCAGTCTGCCCCGGCCGCCGGCCCCGACACCACCGTCCTCACCATCGAGGGTTCCGACTCCGCCCGCTCAGCCGCGCACCGTGCGCTGGCCGCCGTGCAGGAGTGGCTCGCCGAGGAGCGCCCCGAGGGCGCCCGACTCGCCGTCGTCACCCGGGGCGCCGTCGCGGTGACGGCCGAGGACCGGCTGCCCGGCCTGGCCGAGTCGGCCGTCTGGGGGCTGGTGCGCACGGCCCAAACCGAGCACCCGGGCCGCCTCGTCCTGCTCGACACGGACTCCGCCGTACCCGATGCCCTCCCCGCCGACGAACCCCAACTCGCGCTGCGTGACGGACGGTTCTACGTCCCCCGCCTCGCCGTCACCCCGCCCGTCGCCGCGCCCCGCTCCCCCCTCGACCCCCAGGGCACCGTCCTGATCACCGGCGCCACCGGAGCCCTCGGCGCCCACCTCGCCCGCCACCTCGTCACCCGCCACGGCATCCGCCACCTGCTCCTGACCAGCCGCCGGGGCCCCGACGCCCCCGGCGCGGCCGAACTCCGGTCCTCTCTGGAAGAGTTGGGCGCCGTCGTCACCCTCACGGCCGCCGACACCACCGACCGCCGGGCCGTCGCCGACCTCCTCGCCTCCGCCCCCGCCGAGCACCCGCTCACCGCCGTCCTCCACGCCGCCGGCGTCCTGGACGACGGCCTGCTCGTCGACCTCACCCCCGAGCGGCTGGACACCGTCCTCGCGCCCAAGGTCGACGCAGCGAACCTGCTGCACGAACTCACCGACGGGCTCGACGCGTTCGTCCTCTTCTCCTCCGTCACCGGGGTCATCGGCAACGCCGGCCAGGCCAACTACGCCGCCGCCAACACCTACCTCGACGCCCTCGCCCAGCACCGCCGGGCGCTCGGGCTGCCCGCCACCTCCCTCGCCTGGGGCCTCTGGGCCGACGACGGCATGGGCGCCACACTCACCCCCGCCGACCTCGCCCGCATCGCCCGCACCGGCATCGCCCCGCTACCCGTCGACCAGGCCCTGCGCCTCTTCGACGAAGCCCTCGCCGGTGACCGGCCGGCCGTCGTCCCGGCCCGCTTCGCCACCGCCCCCCTCGGCGCCCCCGGGTCCGAAGTCCCGGCGCCTCTGCGCTCGTTGGTCCGCCCCGCCCGCCGCCGGGCGGCCTCCGCCTCCTCCCCCGGCGGCACCGAGCCCCTCCTCGCCCAGCGGCTCGCCGCCGCCGGCTCCCCGGCCGAAGCGGAGCGCCTGCTCCTCGGCCTGGTCCGCGCCACCACCGCCGCCGTCCTCGGCCACGCCGACCCCACGGCGATCCAGGACGGCCGCGCCTTCACCGACCTGGGCTTCGACTCGCTCACCGCCGTCGACCTGCGCAACCGCCTCAGCGCCGAGACCGGCCTGCGCCTGCCCACCACCCTGGTCTTCGACCACCCGACCCCGGCCGCGCTGACGGCCCTGCTGCGCGAGGAGCTCCTCGCCCCCGGGACCGGCACGGTCGTCGAGACCCCCACGGCCGCCGTCGTCGACGAGGACCCGATCGCGATCGTCGCCATGGCCTGCCGCTACCCCGGCGGGGTCACCACCCCCGAGGAGCTGTGGCAACTGCTCGCCGACGGCCGCGACGCCGTCGGCCCCTTCCCCGGCGACCGGGGCTGGGACCTCGGCGCCCTCTACGACCCGGACGCCACGCACCCCGGCACCTCCTACACCCGCGAGGGCGGATTCCTCTACGGCGCCGCCGAGTTCGACCCGGAGTTCTTCGGCATCAGCCCCCGCGAGGCCCTCACCACCGACCCGCAGCAGCGCCTCCTCCTGGAGACCGCCTGGGAGGCCTTCGAGCGCGCCGGCCTCGACCCGCACGCGCTGCGCGGCTCGCGCACCGGCGTCTTCACCGGCGTCATGTACAACGACTACGGCGCCCGCCTCCACCAGGCCCCCAGCGCCCCGGAGGGCTTCGAGGGCTACCTCGTCAGCGGCAGCGCGGGCAGCGTGGCCTCCGGCCGGGTCTCGTACACCTTCGGGCTGGAGGGCCCCGCCGTCACCGTCGACACCGCCTGCTCCTCCTCCCTCGTCGCCCTGCACCTGGCCGCCCAGTCGCTGCGCCAGGGCGAGTGCGACCTCGCGCTGGCCGGCGGCGTCACGGTGATGGCCAGCCCCGCGACCTTCGTCGAGTTCAGCCGCCAGCGCGGCCTGGCCGCCGACGGCCGCTGCAAGCCCTTCGCCGACGCGGCCGACGGCACCGGCTGGTCCGAGGGCGCGGGCCTGCTGCTCGTGGAGCGGCTCTCCGACGCCCGGCGCAACGGCCACCAGGTCCTCGCCCTGCTGCGCGGCTCGGCCGTCAACCAGGACGGCGCCAGCAACGGCCTCACCGCCCCCAACGGCCCCTCCCAGCAGCGGGTGATCCGCGCCGCCCTCGCCTCCGCCGGGCTCACCCCCGCCGAGGTCGACGCCGTCGAGGCGCACGGCACCGGCACCACGCTCGGCGACCCCATCGAGGCTCAGGCGCTGCTGGCCACCTACGGCCAGGATCGCGAAACCCCCTTGTTCCTCGGCTCGTTGAAGTCCAACATCGGCCACACCCAGGCCGCCGCCGGCGTCGCGGGCGTGATCAAGATGGTGCTCGCGATGCGGCACGGACAGCTCCCGAAGAACCTCCACATCGACCGGCCGACCCCGCACGTGGACTGGTCGGCGGGCGCCGTCGAGCTGCTCGCCTCGCAGACCGACTGGCCCGAGCACGGGCGCCCGCGCCGAGCCGCCGTCTCCTCCTTCGGCATCAGCGGCACCAACGCCCACGTCGTCCTGGAGCAGGCACCGACTGCCGAGACCGCGCCCACGCCGACACCCGCCCCCCGGCCCTGGCTGCTCGCCGGCCACACCCCGGAGGCCCTGCGCGAGCGCGCCGAGCGGCTCGCCCGGCACCTCGCCGAGCACCCGGAGGCCGAACCCGCCGCCGTGGCCCGCGCGTTGGCCACCGGCCCGGCCGCGCTGGAGCACCGCTCCGCGTTCGTCGCCGCCACGCTGACGGAGGCCCTCGACGCCCTCACGGCCCAGCCCGCCGCGACCACCGCGCCCGCCTCCGTCCGCACCGCCTTCCTGTTCACCGGCCAGGGCAGCCAACGACCGGGAGCAGGACAGGAGTTGTATGCGGCCGAGCCGAGGTTCGCCGTGGCCCTGGACGCGACGCTGGCCGCACTGGACCCGCACCTGGACCGGCCGCTGCGTGATCTGATGTTCGCCGAGCCCGACAGCCCGGAGGCACAACTCCTCCACGAGACCCGCTACACCCAGCCCGCCCTGTTCGCCCTGGAGACCGCGCTCTTCCGCCTCCTGGAGCACTGGGGCGTCCACCCCGACACCGTCCTCGGCCACTCGATCGGCTCGATCGCCGCCGTCCACGCGGCCGGTGTCCTCTCCCTCGCGGACGCCGCCACCCTGGTGGCCGCCCGGGGCCGGCTGATGCACGCCCTCCCGGCGGGCGGCGCCATGGTCTCGCTCGCCCTCGACGAGCAGGCCGTCCGCGAACTCCTGCACGGGTACGAGGAGTCGGTCGGCATCGCCGCCCTCAACGGCCCGCGCGCCACCGTGATCTCGGGCGAGGCGGAGCAGGTGCGGGCCGTCGCCGCGAAGGCCGGTGAACTCGGCGTCAAAACCCGTCAACTGACGGTCAGTCATGCCTTCCATTCGCCGCTCATGGAACCGATGCTCGACGGGTTCCGGGAGCTGGTCGCGGCCCTGGAGTTCCACCCGCCCCGCTTCCCCGTGATCTCCGACCTCACCGGACTCCCCGCCGGCGCCGCCGAGTTGGCCGACCCCGAGCACTGGGTCCGCCACGTCCGCGAGACCGTCCGCTTCGCCGACGGGCTGCGCTCCCTCGCCTCGGACGGCATCGGCGCCCTCCTGGAGCTCGGCCCGGACACGGTGCTCGCCACCATGGCCGCCGACACTCTCCCGGATGCCGTCCCGCTCGCCCTGCTCCACCGCAGGCACCCCGAGTCCGTCAGCGTCCCGCAGGCCCTGGCCGCTCTGCACACGGCGGGTGGCGGCGTCGACTGGGCCGCGTACTTCGCCTCCACCCCGGCCGGCCCGCGCCCGGAGCTGCCCACCTACCCGTTCCAGCGCGACCGCTACTGGCTGGACGCCCCCGCCTCCCCCACCGGGGACGGCGTCTCCCGGGCCGGGCTCGGCGCCGCCGACCACCCGCTGCTCGGCGCCTCCGTCGAACTCGCCGACGGCTCCGGCACCGTCCACACCGGCCGGCTCTCCCTCTCCACCCACCCGTGGCTGGCCGACCACGCCGTGCTCGGCACGGTCCTCGTCCCCGGCACGGCCCTGCTCGAACTCGCCCTGCACGCGGGCGCCCGCGCCGGCGTGCCGACCGTCGAGGAACTGACGCTCCAGGCACCGCTGTTGCTGCCCGACCAGGGGTCCGTACGCCTCCAGGTCACCGTCGGGGCCGCCGGCGAGGACGGGCGGCGCCCGCTCGCCGTCCACTCCCGGCCGGACGAGGCCGACCCGTGGACGACACACGCCACCGGCCTCCTGGCCCCGGCCTCCGCTGCCTCGGCCGACACGGCCGGCGAGGCCTGGCCGCCCTCCGGCGCGGACCCCGTGGACCTCACGGACGCCTACCAGCGGCTCGCCGAGCACGGCTACGCGTACGGCCCGCTGTTCCAGGGCCTGCAGGCCGCCTGGCAGCGCGACCGGACTTGGTGGGCGGAGGTCGAACTTCCGTCCGATGCAGCCGAGTTCGGCTCCGGACTCCACCCCGCCCTGCTGGACGCCGCCCTGCACCCGCTCGCCCTCGCCGGGCCCGGCGCGGGCGGCGGCCTGCCCGTCCCCTTCTCCTGGCAGGACGTCCGGCTGCACGCCACCGGCGCCCGCACCCTGCGGGTCGTGCTCGACGCGACGCGCCCCGAGCACGTCTCCCTGCGGCTCACCGACGCCACCGGAGCGCCGGTCCTGACCGTCGGCGCCCTCGCCGTCCGGGAGACCGACCCGGCCCGGCTGACCGCCGGCCGCCGCACCACCGGCAGCCTCCACCGCATCGCCTGGACTCCCCTCCCGGCACCCGCCACCCCCGCCGGCCCGCCACTCCCCCACGCCGAGGCGCTGCGCCTGGTCGAGGCGGGCGAGCCGGCGCCCCCGTCCGTCCTCTACGAGGTCCCGTCCGAACCGTCCCTCCACCGCCTGCTCGACGAGCTGCGCGGCTGGCTGGCCGACGAGCGCTTCGCGAACTCCCGCCTGCTGCTGGTCACTCGGGGCGCGACGGCCGTCCGGGCGGCGGACCCGGTCGACGGGCTGGCGCAGTCCGTGGTGTGGGGCCTGGTGCGCACGGCGCAGACCGAACACCCGGGCCGCCTCGTCCTCCTCGACACCGACTCCGACTCCGACTCCGCCGCACCCGAGGCCCTCCCCGCCGACGAGCCCCAACTCGCCCTGCGCGACGGCACCCTGTACGTCCCCCGCCTCGCCCCCGTCGAGCCCGTCACCTCACCGCGCTCCCCGCTCGACCCCGAGGGCACCGTCCTGATCACCGGCGGCACCGGCACCCTGGGTGCCCTCCTCGCCCGCCACCTCGTCACCGCCCACGGCATCCGCCACCTCCTGCTCCTCAGCCGCAGCGGCCCGGACGCCCCGCAGGCCCGCCAACTCGTCGAGGAACTCGCCGGGTTCGGAGCCGAAGCCACCGTCCTCGCCGCCGACGCCGCCGACGCCCAGGCCCTGGTGGCCGCCCTCTCCACCGTCCCCTCCGAGCACCCGCTCACCGCCGTCGTCCACGCCGCCGGCGTCACGGCGGACGCCACCCTGGCCTCGCTCACCGAGGAGGCCGTCGACCGCGTCCTCGCGCCCAAGGTCGACGCGGCGAGCCTTCTCCACCAACTCACCGACGGCCTCGACGCGTTCGTCCTCTTCTCCTCCATCGCCGGAGTGATCGGCAACGCCGGCCAGGCCAACTACGCCGCCGCCAACACCTACCTCGACGCCCTCTCCCAGCACCGCCGGGCACTCGGCCTGCCCGCCACCTCCCTCGCCTGGGGCCTCTGGGCCGAGGACGGCATGGGCGCCACACTCACCCCCGCCGACCTCGCCCGCATCGCCCGCACCGGCGTCCTCCCGCTGCCCGTCGACGAGGCACTGCGCCTCTTCGACGAAGCCCTCGCCGGCACCGAACCCGTCCTCGTCCCGGCCCGCCTCGACCTCCGTACGCCCCAGGACCCGGTGCCCCCGCTCCTGCGCGGCCTCGTCAAGCCTTCGGCGGCGCCCCTGCCCACGGCCTCCTCGACCCCGGCCTCCACCGGTCCGCTCTGGATCCACAGGCTCGCGGAGGCCACCAGCCCGGAACGGGCCCGAACCGCCCTCGCCCTGCTCAGCACGGCCGTCGCCGAGATCCTCGGCCACCCGGCCGGCCGTCCGCTCCCCGCCGACCGGGGCCTCCTGGACCTCGGCCTCGACTCGCTCACCGCCGTCGAACTCCGCAACCGCCTCAGCGCCGAGACCGGCCTGCGCCTGCCCACCACCCTCCTGTTCGACCACCCGACGGCCCGAGCCCTCGCCGCCCACCTCCACGAGGAACTCACCCCCCGCCTCCCCGGCGGAGCCGACACCCTCCTCACCCACCTCGACGCCCTGGAGGCCGCCCTCTCCGCCGCCCCCGACACCACGGACCCCGACACCACGGAACGCCGCGCCCACCTCGCCACCCGCCTCACCGCCGTCCTCACCCGCCTCGGAGGCCCGGCCCCCGAGGCGGCCCCGTCCCGCCTCGAACTCGCCGACGACGACGAGCTGTTCCTCCTCATCGAGAACGAACTGGGCACCCGTGACTGACACTCACCCCAGCGGTGCGAGGCTGCCCGGGTAGAGGTACTCCTTCGCCGGAACGGTCGTCCCGTGCGCCCAGGCGTCGAAGAAGCCCTTGAGGTCCCTCCCGGACACCTTCGCCGCGAGCGCCTCGAACTGCGGGAAGGAGGCGTTGCCGTACGCGTGCTCGGCGGTCCAGCGCCGCAGGGTGCCGAAGAACGCCTCGTCGCCGACCGTGCGCCGCAGGGCGTGCATCATCAGGGAGCCCTTGAGGTAGAGGGCCGGGGCGAGTTCGTCGCCCCGGCCCGGGTCGTACAGCCGCGTCGACCAGTACGACGGGTTGCCCAGGTTCTCCTTGACGTTGCGGGCGTAGAACCCGGTGTCGAGGTTCGCGCCCTGGTGCTCGTCCCACAGCTGGTTGGCGTACTGGGCGACGCACTCGGCGATGCAGCCGTCACGCCAGTCGGTGAACGAGACGCTGTCGCCGAACCACTGGTGGGCGTTCTCGTGCACGATCGCCGCGTCCCACAGGATGCCGGTGTAGGTGGGCCGCCCCTGGGTCTCCAGGTCCGGCGCGCCGCCGCCCGGCTCCGTGGGCCAGCTGCGGACGATCGCGCCGGCCGAACTGAACGGGTACGGGCCGAACTTGGAGGCCAGGAAGGCGAGGATCTCCGGCTGCTGGGCCTCGGCCGCCAGCGCGTCCGCGTCGACCGGCAGACCGGCGCCGAAGGCCGTGATGACCGGCGTCCCGTCGGGCAGCGCCGAGCGGTGGACGGTGAACCGGTCGACGGCGACGGTGGCGAGGTAGGTGGCCATCGGCCTGTCCTCGCGCCAGCGGAAGGTCGTCGTGCCACCCCCGGCGGTGGTCGGGCCGGGCACGCCGTTGCCGATGGCCGTCCAGCCGTCGGGGACGGTCGCGGCGAGGGAGAACGTCGCCTTGTCGGACGGGTGGTCGTTCGAGGGGAACCAGGAGGTCGCCGAGTGCGGCTCGCCCATCGCGTTGACGCCGCCGGAGGCCAGCCGGTGCCAGCCCTCGGGGTCGGGCTTGCCCGCGTACACCACCCGCACCCGGAAGACGGAGCCGCCGGACACCCGCCGGGCGGGCTCGACGTCCAGCTTGTGCGCGCCGGAGCGGGAGAAGGCCTTCGCCGGGGCGCCGTTCACCGTGACGGAGGCGACCTGGAAGCCCTTGAGGTCCAGGGAGAAGCGCTCCAGCGGGCGCAGCGCCCGGGCGGTGACGGTGGTGTCGCCGTTCAACCGGTCGGGCTGCGCCGGGTCGTAGGCGATCCGGACGTCGTAGTCCGCCACGTCGTACCCGGCGTTGCCGTCCTCCGGGTAGTACGGGTCGACGGCCCCGACGGCCTGCGCGGGGGCGGCGGTGACGGTCAGGGCGAGGCCGAGGGCGGCCGCGACCAGGGCGCGGCGGTGGATCCGTCGCATGCGCATTCCTCTGCTCCCTTACCGGTTGGGCGTGGCGGTGGCGAACTGCCACACCACGTCGATCAGGGCGTTGGTGCTGGTCGCCTCCGTCGCCGGGTCGACGTTCGCGAGGTCGTCGCAGGCGGTGTGCAGGCAGTTCGAGACCCCGCTGCTGAAGCCGGAGGAGGGGATGCCCGCGTCCCCGAACGGCTGGCTGTCGGAGCTGTCCAGCGGGATGTCGAAGGTGGCGAAGCCCCGGGCGCGGAACCAGTCGTCGAAGGCCCGGAAGGCCTCCGTCCCGCCGTTCTTCCCGTCCTTCACCAGCAGGTACTGCTGGAGGTTGCGGCTGCCCGCCTGGTCGAGGTTGAGGTACAGGTCGACGGCCTTGCGGTCGGCGGCGGACAGCTTCGCGACGTAGTCCGCCGAGCCGACCATGCCGAGCTCCTCCGCGCCCCACCAGGCGAAGCGCAGGTGCCGCGCGGGCCGCAGCCCGGAGTCGGCGACCCGCAGGGCGGTGGCGAGGACGGCGGCCGAGCCGGAGCCGTTGTCGTTGATGCCCGGGCCCATCGGGACGCTGTCCAGGTGCGCGCCGACGAGCAGGACGTGGTTCGGGTCGCCGCCCGGCCAGTCGGCGATCAGGTTGACCCCGTCCTTGCCGTCGCGGGCGAAGTGGCGCAGCTGCGTGCGGAATCCGGCCCGGTCCAGGGCCCGCTTCACGTACGCGACCGACTCCGCGTACCCCCGGGTGCCGTGGGCGCGGTTGCCGCCGTTGCGGTCGGCGATGCGTTGCAGGGCCTGGAGGTGCGGCATCACCTCCCCCGCCGTGACGGTGGGCGCGGCGGGGGCGGGGGCGGGGGCGGGGGCCGCTGCGGCGGCTGCCGGTACGTGGCTCAGCAGCAGGGCCGCCCCGAGGGCGGTGAGGAACAGCGGACGGGCGGAGCGCATCACACGGGAGCCTTTCGCGGGCCTGGCCGGGGGTTTGTCCCGGCGGGTCGCGCCCACTCTGGGCCGTGAATGTCAGGAAGTTGTGGGGAGGCCGTCGTGGACCCGTCCGGGGCCCGTCCCTGAGGGCGCATACGATCGTCCTCATGTGCGCGCACGTCGTGGTCGCGGAGGACGATCCCCAGCAGGCCGACCTGGTTCGGCTGTACCTGGAGCGGGAGGGGCATCGCGTGGTCGTGGTCCACGACGGCCGCTCCGCGCTGGAGGAGGCGCGCCACGGCCCGGCCCAACTCCTGGTCCTCGACGTGGCGATGCCGGTCATGGACGGGCTCGACGTCTGCCGGGCGCTGCGCGCCGAGTCCAGCCTCCCGGTGCTGATGCTGACCGCCCGCACGGCGGAGGAGGACCTGCTGCTCGGGCTCGACCTCGGCGCCGACGACTACCTCACCAAGCCGTACAGTCCGCGCGAACTCGTCGCCCGGGCCCGCGCGTTGCTGCGGCGCGGCCGCCATCCCGCGCCCCCGCCGGCTTCCCCTTCCCCCGTCCTCACCGCCGGGCCCCTGACCGTCGATCCGCTGCGCCACGAGGTGACCGCCGACGGCCGGCCCGTCGACTGCACCCCCGGCGAGTTCCGCCTGCTGGAGGTGCTGGTCTCCCAGCCCGGCCGGGTCTTCACCCGCGCCCAGCTGCTGGAGCACCTGCACGGCATCGACCGGTACGTCACCGCCCGGACGGTCGACACCCACGTGATGAACCTTCGCCGCAAGATCGAGCCCCGACCACGCCGCCCCGCCCGCCTGTTGACGGTCTACGGCATCGGCTACAAGCTCGCCCGGGAGCCGCGCGGTGCGTCGTGACTCCCCGCCCCGCCGCAGCCTGCTGCTGCGGCTGCTCGCCCTCTCCGCCCTGGTCTCGCTCTGCTCGATCGCCGCGACGGCCTGGCTGACGGCCCGCACCACGACGGGCGTGATCCGGCAGGAGCGGCGCCAGGCGCTCGCGGACCAGGCGCGGATCTACGACGAACTGCTCGGCTACGCCGCGACCCACCGCGACTGGAGCGGCGTGGAGCCGACCGTGCGGCGGCTCGCGGCCGACACCGGGCAGCGCGTCCTGCTCACCACGCCGCGCTTCGAGCCCCTCGTCGACTCGGACCCCGGCTCCACCCCGCCCCGTACGCCCACGGCCACCCTCGACCCGCTCGCCGTCGACCCCTCCCTCCTGCCCGGCTCCCCTGACGACCGGATCGACGCCCGCGCCGTCGGCCCCTTCCAGCCGACCGCCGCCGAACGCGCGGCCCGCGACGAGGCCGCCCGCAGCCGCTCCCGCTGCACGGAGGCCGCCCCCTGCGCCTCCCCCGTCGTCCTGGAGGCGCCCGCCGCCAGGGAAAACTCCGCCCTCGCCGACCTCACCGCCCTCGTCAACACCTGCCTCGACCTGCGCCACCTCCCTCCCGTCTCGCTCCCCTCTCCCCCGCGGGACGAGGCCACCGCCGACTGCCTCGCCGACTCCCGCCGCCGCCAGCTCGCCCGTTACGTGGCCCCGCCGGCCCTCCTGTTCACCGGCACCACCGCCGACGGCCCGGTCCTCTCCACGCCCCACCACGGCCAGGTCGCCGAGGTCGCCGCCCTCGTCCTGATCCTCTCCGTGGCGATCACCACGGCGGTGGGCCTACGGCTCTCCCGCCCCCTGAACGCCCTCACCCGCGCCGCCCGCCGGATGGCCGAGGGCGACCTCACCGCCCGGGTGGCCACCTCCGGCCGCGACGAGATCGCCCAACTCGCCGCCGCCTTCAACGCGATGGCGCAGCGCCGCCAGCGCCTGGAGGAGCTGCGCCGCGACCTGGTGGGCGACATCGCCCACGAACTGCGCACCCCGCTCACCAACATCCGCGGCTGGCTGGAGGCCGTCGAGGACGGCGTCGTCCCCGCCGACACCGCCCTGAGCGCCTCCCTCCTCCAGGAGGCCCTGCAACTCCAGCACCTGATCGACGACCTGCGCGACCTCTCCACCGCCGACGCCGGACGGCTGACCCTCCAGCTCCGCCCCGTGAACGCCGCCGACCTCCTCGCCCAGGTCGCCACCGCCCACGGCGCCCACGCACGGGCCTCGGGCGTCACCCTCACCCTCGAGCCGCCACCGCCCGCCTGCGAACTCCTCGCCGACCCCGTCCGCCTGCGTCAGCTCGTCGGCAACCTCGTCACCAACGCCGTCCACCACTCCCCGCCCGGCGCCACCGTCACCCTCCGCGCCCGCACCGCCCCCGACGCCCTCCTCGTCTCCGTCACCGACACCGGCCCCGGCATCGCCCCCGCCGACCTCCCCCACCTCTTCGACCGCTTCTGGCGCGCCCCCGCCCCCCACCCCGGCAGCGGCCTCGGCCTCGCCATCGTCCGCCACCTCACCCACCTCCACCACGGCACCGTCCGCGCCACCGCCACCCCCGCGCACGGCACCACCTTCACCGTCCGCCTCCCCCTCGCGGCAGGGCCATGAGCCGCCGGCCACGGGCGAAGAGGCCCCTGACGCCCAGCCCAGCCCGGTCCGGTCAGGGCAGCCGGGCCGACGGCGCGAGACCCGCGGTGCGCGCGGCCAGGCCCGCCTGGACGGTGAAGAGGCGGTCGCGCGCCTCCTGGTCGAGCGCGCAGAAGTGCCCGTGCGCCTCCAGGGTGACGAAGCCGTGCACGGTGGCCCAGGCCAGCACGGTCGCCTCCAGGGCGTCGGGGACCAGCGGGGTGCCGAGCCGGCCGTGCCGGGCCGCGGCCGCCACGAACTCCACCATGTGCTCCATCACCCGCCGCCCGGCCGCCGTGGTCGGCCCGTCGACCGGGGCCGCGTACCCGGGCACCGGGGAGCCGAAGATGAGGGCGAACCGCTCCGGGTGCCGCTGCGCCCAGCCGCGGTAGGCCACGCAGATGGCGAGGAAGCGGCCGTCGAGGTCGTCCGGCGCGATGGTGGCCCCGGTCGCCCTGAGCGCGTCCGACAGGCTGTCGTAGGAGTCGGCGACGAGCGCGGTCAGCAGTTCGTCCCGGTCGGCGAAGTACCGGTACAGCGCGGGCGCGGTCATGCCCAGGCTGCGGGCGATGTCGGTGAAGCGCAGGTTCGCGCTGCCGTGCTCGGCGATGAGACCGAGGGCCGCCTGCTTGATCTCCTCCACCGTGCCGGCCCGCAGCCGCTCACGGCGGGTCCGGGCCTCGCCCATCTCGGTCATCGCGTCTCCGTTCGCCCGGTGCGGGACGGCACCGCATTGACAATCCATCCCCGTCGACAGATACGTTACGCCTCATAACAGCGTTACGAGGCATAACGCTTTGCGGGGCGCCGCCCCTCGCCACGTACGACGGAGGAACTCATGTCCCAGGCACCACGCGACGAAGGACGGCCGACCGCCGGGGGCCGGGCCCCGCACCGGCCCGGCCCGCTCGGCCGAATAGCCGGCTGGAGCTTTCGCCACCGGGGCCGCACGGTGCTGCTGTGGCTGCTCGCCGCCGGCGCGGCCTTCGGCCTCTCGGCCGGTCTCGGCGCGAAGTACAGCGCGGACTACAGCGCCCCCGGCTCGGACTCCAAGCAGGCCCAGCAGCTGCTCGCCCGCGACTTCCCCGGGCTCGGCGGCGAGTCGATCAACCTGGTGCTCTCCTCCGACCAGGGCGTGACCGACGCCGCCACCCGCGCCCGGGTCCAGGACCTGGTCGCGCGGATGGCCGCCGTGCCGCACGTCAGCGGCATCGACGACCCGTACGGCCCGCGCGGCAAGGTGTCACCCGACGGCCGCACGGCGCTCGGGCAGCTCCACCTCGACGTCGCCAACGCCCCCGACATGCCCAAGGCCGACACCCAGCGCCTGCTCGACCTCGCCGACACGGCCTCCGACGGGCTCCAGGTGCACCTGGGCGGCATGGCCGTCCAGGCGGCCGAACAGGGCTCGATCGGCTCGGAGGGCATCGGCATGGCGGCCGCCGCCGTGATCCTGGTGATCACCTTCGGCTCGGTCGTGGCCGCCGGCCTGCCCCTGCTGACCGCCCTCGGCGGACTCGCCGTCAGCACCACCCCGCTGCCCGTCCTCGCCGCGATCATGCCCGTGCCGGACTGGTCGACCTCGCTCGCCGCGATGCTCGGCATCGGCGTCGGCATCGACTATGCGCTGCTCCTGGTCACCCGCTTCCGGGAGTGGCGCGCCGAGGGGCTGACGCCCGAACAGGCCACCGTCGCCGCGCTCGACACCGCCGGGCGCGCGGTCGTGGTCGCCGGGCTGACCGTGGTGGTCAGCATGCTCGGGCTGTTCGCGATGGGCCTGTCCTTCATGCGCGGCGCGGCCGTCTCGGCGATCCTCTCCGTCCTGGTGGTCCTCGCCGCCTCCGCGACCCTCTTCCCCGCCCTGCTCGGCTACCTCGGCCGCCACATCGAGCGCCTGCGCCTGCCGCTGCCGCGCCGCCGCGGCCCCGAGCAGGCGGTCGGCACCGGCTGGCTGCGCTGGAGCCGGCTCGTCCAGCGCCACCGCGTCCTCGGCGCCCTCACCGGGGTGATCGTCCTCCTGGCGCTGGCGGCGCCGTTCCTCGGCGTCCGCTTCGGCTTCCCCGACGCGGGCAACGACCCCGCCGGCCGCTCCAACCGGCAGGCGTACGACACGGTGGCCGCCGGCTTCGGACCGGGCAGCAACGGCCCGCTCCTCCTCGTCGCCGAACTGTCCCCCGGCACCCGGCCCGACGCGGCGGCCGCGCTCCCCGACGGGCTCCGCGCGGTCCCCGGCGTGGTGGCCGTCACCCCGCCGCTGCCCAGCACCGACGGCCGCTCCCTGCTGCTGACGGTCGCCCCGGCGACCGGGCCGCAGAGCACGGCCACCAAGACCCTCGTCCGCGACCTCCGGGAGCACGTCCTCCCCACCCTCGCCGGCCCCGGGGTCCAGGTGCACGTCGGCGGGGCGACCGCCGCCGCCATCGACAGCACCGACAACATCGCCGGCCGCATCCCGCTGCTCGTCGGCGGCGTGGTCACCGTGTCGATGCTCCTGCTGCTCGTCGCCTTCCGCAGCGTGGCCGTCGCCCTCAAGGCCGCCGTGATGAACCTGCTCTCCGTCGGCGCCGCGTACGGCGTCGTCGCCCTCGTCCTCCAGGGCGGCACCGCCGGCCGCCTGATCGGCATCGACACCCCCACCCCGCTCCCCGCCTTCGTCCCCGTCCTGACCTTCGCCGTCCTGTTCGGCCTCTCGATGGACTACGAGGTGTTCCTCGTCAGCCGCATGCAGGAGGCCTGGCTGCGCACGGGCGACAACGCGCGGTCCATCGTCACCGGCCTCGCGGGCACCGCCCGGGTCATCACCGCGGCGGCCGCCATCATGGTCGCCGTCTTCGCGGCCTTCGTCCCCTCCCCCGACCTCCCCATCAAGGTCATCGGCGTCGGCATGGGCTCGGCCATCCTCATCGACGCCACCCTCGTCCGCCTGCTCCTCGTCCCCGCCGTCATGCACCTCCTCGGCCGCGCCAACTGGTGGCTCCCCTCCTGGCTCGACCACCGCCTCCCCCACCTCCACATCGAGGGCCACACCGACCTCTACCGCCCCACCCCCGCACCCGCCCCCACACCCGCCCCGGTCGCCTGACCCGGACCGCGCGGCTGCTCCGCCGCCCGTCGTCGGGGCGCGGAGCAGCCGCGCGGGAACGCAGGCGACAGCATGAGGTGAACGCTTCAAAACGGCGTGTGGTCGTGTTAGCGTCCCTCGGATGTCGAGGATTCTGGTCACCGATCTGGACGGCACCTTGCTCGGCGGCACCCCGGACGACCGGCGTCGGCTGAGGGACGCCCTGGCCCGGCACCCCGAGGTGGTCCCGGTCTTCGCCACCGGACGCGGACTGGCCTCGATCCTCGAGGTCCTTCGCGATCCGCTCGTCCCCCGGCCCCGGTGGATCATCGCCGACGTCGGCGCGACCGTCATCGACGGCCTGGACTTCACCTCCGTCGACCCGGTCCAGGAACAGCTGCGGACCGGCTGGCCAGGGCCGGACCGGGTACGCGCCGCGTTGGGCCGTTTCCCCGAACTTGTCTACCAGCACGACGTCGTCCAAGAGGGCCGCTGCTCCTACCACCTCGCCCCGGGCGGGCTCACCGAAGAACTCACCGCGGCCGTCGAGGCCCTCCGCTGCACCTGGGTGTACTCGGCGGAGCGCTACTTCGACGTCCTGCCGCCAGAAGCCTCCAAAGGCAACGCCCTTCGGGCCCTGGCCGGGAAGCTGGGCTGGCGGCCCGAGGAGATCCTCGTCGCCGGCGACTCCCTCAACGACCTCTCGCTGTTCCGGACCGGCACCCACGCCGTGGTCGTCGCCGGCGCCGAACCCGCGCTGCTCACCGCCCTCGCCGAGGACCCCCGCGTCCACCGCCCCGGTCGGGCCGGCGCGGCCGGCATCCACGCGGCGCTCCAGGAGCTCGGCTGGCTCTCCCCCGATCCCGACTCCGACCCCGACCGCCCCGCCGACCGGCACTCCCTCGTGCTGGCCTACCACCGCCCGCCGCTCCACTGGAACGGCGACAGCTGGCAGCCGCCCACCAGCCCCAACGGCATCCTGCCCACCCTGACCAGCGCCTTCTCCGACGGTCTGCCGGGGATCTGGGTCACCACGCTGACCGGGCGCGACCAACAGGCCCCGCACCCGCGACCCACCACGCTCCCGCTGGCCGCCGTACCGGTGGACCCGGCCACGTGGAGCGGCTACTTCCACCGCGCCTGCAAGGAAACCCTGTGGCCGGTACTGATGTCCGAACCGGGCCGCTCGATCCACGACGAACGGGCGTGGGCCGACTACCGCACGGTCAACGCCCGCTTCGCCCGGCACATCAGCGCGCAGGCCGCCCCCGGCGCCACCGTCTGGCTCCACGACTACAACCTCTGGCTCGTCCCCGGCCGGCTGCGCCGCATCCGACCCGACCTCAGAACCGGGATCTTCCACCACACCCCGTTCCCCGCCCCGGAGACCTTCGCCACCCTCCCGGTCGCCGCCGAACTGCGCTCCTCATTGGCCTGCCTCGACTGGGCGGGCTTCCACACCGAGGAATTCGCCGACCACTTCCGCCGGACCCTGGCCGGCCTGCCCGAACCACCGCGCGTCGGTGTCCACCCGCTCGGCATCGACCGGCCTGCCATTGAGAAGCTCGCCCGCCTCCGCGCGCCGCACCGCCGCCCGGTCATCGGCCGTGTCGTGCTCTCGGTCGAACGCCTCGACTACGCCAAGGCTCCGATCCAGAAGGTCGACGCCATCGACCACCTGCTCACCCTCCGACCCGGACTGCGCGGCCGGATCACCTTCCGGCTCGTCTGCCCACCGCCGGAGCCCGGCATCACCGCCTACGACACCACACGCGACCACCTCGAACAACGCGTCCCCGAGGTCAACTCCGCTTGGCGGCAGGGAGCTTGGCAACCGGTCGACTATCTTCCCCACCGTCTGTCCACCACCGAGGTCGTCGACGAGTACCTGGCGGCGGACGTACTCTGGGTGACCTCCCTCCAGGACGGGATGAACCTGACCGCCAAGGAGTTCGTCGCCGCCCGAGCCGCCCTCCTGCACCGTCACGCCGATCCGGGAGTCCTGGTGCTCTCCCGCCACACCGGCGCCGCCTCCGAACTCGGCGAAGCCGCACTGCTCACCGATCCCCGCTCACCGGGAGACCTCAGCACCGTCCTCGGCCGGGCCCTCGACCTCCCCCTGGCCGAACGCCGAACCCGCATGCACCGGCTCTCCGAACTCCTCGGCCACGAGCGGCCCACCGACTGGGCGACCCGCATCATCCACATGATCCGGAGCAGCGACACCGACAGCACACCACCGCCGGCGTGATGCCCCCACCCGCCGACCCGGGCATCACGGGCCGGCCGTGGTCGCAGCGGCTGGACGCCAACTACCTTGCACGAGAGGCACGGTGCGCGGCGATCAGCTTCCGGTACCACCCGTACGACGCCCTCGGCGTCCGCTCCTGCGTCGCGAAGTCGACGTGGACGAGCCCGAAGCGCTGGTGGTAGCCCTCCGCCCATTCGAAGTTGTCGAGGAGGGACCAGGTGTAGTAGCCGCGGACGTCGGCGCCCTCGGCGACGGCGGTGGCGAGGGTGTCGAGGTGGGTGGACATGAAGTCGATGCGGGGCTGGTCGGGGGTGGTGGGTTCGGTGACGGAGCAGCCGTTCTCGGTGATGGTGAGGGGCGGGAGGGCGTCGCCGTACAACTCCTTCAGGCCGTGGAGGAGTTGGCGCAGGCCGTCGGGGACGACGGGCCAGCCGAAGGCGGTGTGGGGGGCGTCGGGGATGTCGACGAGGTCGAAGGGGAGCAGGCCCGGGGCGGTGGGGGCGGCGACGCGGGTGGGGTTGTAGTAGTTGATGCCGAGGCCGTCGAGGCCGGGGGCGTGGATGAGGTCGAGGTCGCCGGGGCGGACGGCGCCGTAGATGTCCTCGGGGACGCCGAGGGCGGAGAGGTCGGGGTGGCGGCCGAGGAGGACGGGGTCGGTGAACAGCCGGTTGTGGAGGGTGTCGTAGGCGGAAGCGGCGGCCAGATCGGGGGCGGAGGACGAGGCCGGCCACACCGGGGTGAGGTTGTTGGAGAGCATCACCTCCAGGCCCCGGTCGTGCAGGACGGTGGCGGCCAGGCCGTGGGCGAGGAGCTGGTGGTGGGCGGCGGGCAGCGCCTCGAACATCATCGTGCGCCCGGGGGCGTGGGTGCCCAGCGCGTAGCCGAACACCGTGTGCACGAAGGGCTCGTTGAGGGTGATCCAGGCGGGGACGCGGTCCCCGAGCCGGTCGGCGACGACGGCCGCGTAGTCGGCGAACCGGTACGCGGTGTCGCGGTTCAACCAGCCGCCCGCGTCCTCCAGCCCCTGGGGCAGGTCCCAGTGGAAGAGGGTGGGCAGCGGGGTGATGCCGGCGCCGAGGAGGGCGTCGACGAGGCGGTCGTAGAAGGCGAGCCCGGCGGGATTCACGGCGCCCGCGCCCGCGGGCACCACCCTCGGCCAGGCCACCGAGAACCGGTAGCCGTCCAGCCCGAGGCCCTTCATCAGCCCGATGTCCTCGGCGTACCGGTGGTAGTGGTCGCAGGCCACCGCCCCCGTGTGCCCGTCCCGCACCGCGCCCGGCCGCGCGCAGAAGGTGTCCCAGATGGACGCCCCGCGCCCGTCCTCCCCCACCGCCCCCTCGATCTGGTACGCGGCGGTGGCGGCGCCCCACCGGAATCCGGCGGGCAGGTCGAAACGGTCCGGCACGGCAGCCTCCCGATGAGAACATGAGGGGTGCTCATGTTACCGGCGCGGCACCGAAACACCAGAGGCCCCGGGCCGCCCTCCCGGGGTCACAGACGCGCCCAACCGAAGGGCCCCGCCGACCATCGGTCGGCGGGGCCCGGGATCCGGCGGTGCGTCAGGCGGCCGTACGCGCCGGGGTGGAGGGGCTGCAGGGCGCTCAGTCGGGTGGGGGCAGGTGCTTGAACTGCTCGACGACGGACTCGGCCTGCGACACGGCGGCCCTGAGCAGCGCGGCGACGATGTCGTGCTTGGGCATGCCGGTGCGGGCACGGATCTCCGCGACACAGGCGGTGAAGTCGTCGCAGACGTCTCGGGCGAGGTACCAGGACCGACGGGTCATCGCCGCCCTGGCCCCGGACGGGGTCCGAGCGCGGGCGGTCGCCCCAGCCTGTGTCTGCCCCTGCAGGGCGTTCGTCCACCAGGAGGTGTCCGGGGAGGGCGGCCGGCGGCGCGAGCCGGCCGAATCGGGTGAGCGGTAGGTCATGCGAGTACCCCTGTCCGATATGCGCGAAATGTCCCAGTGAAGTGATACGGGGCGTTTCCGCAGGTGGGGACGCACATGGCACCCCCACCGTCTTCGGGAACCTACAAGACCCCTGCCCGTAGATAGTCCCCGGCCGCATCGCACACCGCGGCCGGGCCTCGTACGGTGAAGGAGTCTGGGGGCCTGCGGCGCTGGTGGCTCAGCACCGCAGGCCACACGTCACCGGCCGACCAGTGCGGTCAGCACGGTGATCAGGCCGATCGTGATCAGGATCGCGATCAGGCGGACGGTCCGGGTGCGGTCCTCAATCGCCGACTGGACCGTCCGCCAGAATTCCCTTCCGAACATGCGGCACCACCTCCCTCCCCGGCGCAGCAGCGCCTTTGACCAAGTGTCGGCTCAGGGAGCAGGTGAGACGGGGCGCGTAGCACAACGAGATAAGCCCACGGACTCTGTCGAGTGTCTCCAGAGCCAGGGGCGCCCACGGGGGATTCAGGCCGCGGCGGGCGACTTCCTGCGGCCCGGCGTCGTGGCGGCGGGCCTCCTGTTCGGCAGCGAGAGCCGGACGACCTTGCGCCACGCGGAGAGCACCTGCTTGGGGAGCGGCCCGGTGACGTACTCCAGTTCGTACTTCTCGAACAGCGCGCGCACCTTCACCGCGACCTCGGCGTACCGGTTGCTCGGCAGGTCCGGGAACAGGTGGTGCTCGATCTGGTGCGACAGGTTCCCGGTCATGAAGTGCATGGCCCTGCTGCCGCTGATGTTCGCCGAGCCCATCATCTGGCGCAGGTACCACTGGCCACGCGTCTCGCCCTCGACGGACCCGCGCTCGAAGACCTGCACGCCCTCGGGGAAGTGCCCGCACATGATCACCGAGTGGGTCCAGATGTTGCGGACCAGGTTGGCGGTGAACGTGGCGGCGAGCGTGGGGAGGAACGACGGGCCCGACAGCAGCGGGTGGATCACGTAGTCCTTGAGCACCTGCTTGCGGATCTTGCGGCCCACGGCCCTGGCCCGCGCGCGGAACTCCGGGTCGTCGCGGCGGCCGTCGCGCAGGTTCTTGCCGAGCTCCAGGTCGTACGCGGCGATGCCGTACTCGAAGAAGCAGGCGTTGACGAGGTTCCACAGCGGTTGCCCGAGGTGGAAGGGGTGCCACTTCTGGTCCTCGTCGACGCGCATGATGCCGTAGCCGAGGTCGTTGTCCTTGCCGATCACGTTGGTGTACGTGTGGTGCAGCTCGTTGTGCGAGTGCTTCCACTGCTCGGACGGCGAGACGTGGTCCCACTCCCAGGTGGTGGAGTGGATCTTCGGGTCCCGCATCCAGTCCCACTGGCCGTGCAGGACGTTGTGGCCGATCTCCATGTTGTCCATGATCTTCGCGACGGACAAGCCGGCGGTGCCGAGCAGCCACGCGGGCGGGAAGATCGAGAACAACAACACGCCCCTGCTGGCCAGTTCGAGCTTGCGCTGCGCCGAGATGACCTTGCGGATGTAGGCGGCGTCCTTCTCGCCGCGGGCGGCGATCACCTCATCGCGGATCGCGTCCAGCTCGCGGCCGAGCTCCTCGATCTGCTCCGCGGTCAGATGGGCGGTGGGGTCGATGGCGGTCAAGGTGCTTCTACCGTTCGATGTCGCAGGGGCCCGCCGCGGCGGACACGCAGGTCTGGATGAGGACGCCCGGCTCGGCCTCGGTGATCTCGCCGGTGCGCAGGTCGCGGACGGCGCCGGCCTTGAGCGGCGTGACGCACCCGAAGCAGATGCCCATGCGGCACCCGGACGGCATGAGCACACCGGCCTCCTCGCCGACGTCCAGCAAGGGCCTGGCGCCGTCCGCGTCGACGGTCCTGCCGGTGGCGCTGAACGTGACCGCACCGCCGTCACCGGCGACGACGACGCGGGGGCGGAAGCGTTCGACGTGCAGGCGCTCCAGGGCGCCGTGCCCGGCCCAGTGCTCCTCCGCGGCGTCGAGCAGCCCCCCGGGCCCGCACGCCCAGGTCTCGCGCTCGGCCCAGTCGGGCACGAGGCCGTCGAGACGGGCGAGGTCGAGCCTGCCGTCGGTGTCGGTGTGCACCTCGATGAGCCGCAGCCTCCCGTCCGCGACCAGGTCGTGCAGGTCGTCGCGGAAGATCACGTCACGCGGCCGTGGTGCGCAGTGGACCAGGACGACGTCGTCGAGCCCGGTGTCGCGCAGCATGCCCATCACGGGCGTGATGCCGCTGCCGGCCGTCAGGTAGAGCACCTTGGCGGGCTTGGCGCGCGGCAGCACGAAGTCACCCGTCGCCTGGTCGAGCTGGACCAGCGTGCCCGGTCTCACCCCGCGGACCAGGTGATTGCTGACCTTGCCGCCCGGGATCGCCTTCACCGTGATCGTGATGCGGCCGTCCCGGCGGTTCGTCGGCGAGGTGACCGAGTAGGCACGCCACAGGCGCACCCCGTCGACGTCGACCCCGATCCGCACGTACTGACCGGCCGTGTGGCCGCGCCAGCGCCGCCCCGGCCTGATCACGACGGTCGCGGCGTCACCCGTCTCGGGGTGCACGGCCTCGATGCGCCCACGCAGGTCGGCACCCGCGCGCAGCGGGCTGACCAGGTCGAGGTAGTCCGACGGCAGCAGCGGCGTCGTGACCATCTCCAGCAGTTTCCAGGCCCTGCTGCGGAGGGCTGCACTCGTCATGATTCCAGCTTGTGCGCCGCAGGGCGTAAAGTCCTGACCGTAGGACGTAAATCTCGTCGGCAGAATTGTTCGCAGGGAACAAAAAGGGAACAAAAAACATGAACCAGGCCATCCGGAGGGCCGGCGAGCCGGCCCTGGACGAGGAGACGGTCACGGCGCTCCGGGCCGCGCTGACGGCCACCGCCGACGAGGTCGTCCGGGCCATCATCGACGAGGTCCCTCCCTATGCGAACGCCCTTTCGGGCCGCATGGGCCGCACCATCCGCCGAGCCGTCCACACCGCCCTGGGGCACTACCTGGACCTCGCGAGCGGGAACGCCACGGGTGGCGACGCCGGCGACGCGGCGTACGAGCTGGGCCGCGGCGAAGTGCGCGACGGCCGTTCGATGGACGCCCTGCTCAGCGCCTACCGCGTCGGCGCCCGCGTGGCCTGGCGATGCCTGGCGGCGGGCGCCGTCCCCGCGGGTCTGCCCGCCGCCGAGGTCGCCAAGTTCGCCGAGCTGACCTTCGCGTACATCGACGAGCTCTCCGCCGCGAGCGCCGCGGGCCACGCCGACGAACTGGCCGCCCGGGGCAGGGCTCGCGAGCGCCACCTGGAACACCTGGCCCGCGACCTCCTCGCCGGCGCGAGCCCGGACGTGCTGCTGGCCTCCGCCCAGCGGGCCGGATGGCAGCCCCCGGCCTCACTGACCGCGGTCCTGCTGCCCGCCCCCCAGGGCCGGCCCGCCTACCGGGCGCTCGACCCGAGCACGCTCGTCCTCGACGACCTGCCGGACGCCACCAGCGTGCTGCTCGTCCCCGACGCCGACCGGTCGCACCTCCTGCGGCAGCTGGCCGACCGCGACGCCGTGGTCGGCCCGGCCCGGCCGTGGACCCGTGCGTCCGCCTCGTACGCACGGGCCGTACGCGCGCGCTCCCTCTCCCCCGATGTCCGCGACACCGAGGACCACCTGCCCGAACTGGTGCTGAGTGCCGACGCGGAGGCGTTCGCGGACCTGCGCGCCCGAGCGCTCGCACCGTTGCTGGCCCTGCCGACCACGACCGCACGGCGGCTGGAGGAGACGCTGCGGGCGTGGCTGCTCCACCAGGGCAGGCGGGACGAGGTGGCGGCGGAGCTGTTCGTCCATCCCCAGACGGTCCGGTACCGGATGTCGCAGCTGCGGGAGCTGTTCCCGGATCTCGCATCGCCGCACCGGGTGCTCGAACTGACCCTGGCGGTGGGTCTTCGGTCCGGCTGACGGGACTTTCAGCGGACGGGGGGATCTTGGGCGGGCCTGCGGGTAAGGTGGTGGATCGTGGCCAGTCGTAAAACGTCGATCATGGAAGCGGCCGCGCGGGTGATCGCGCGGCGGGGGGTGCGCGGGCTGCGGGTGGAGGAGCTCGCAGCCGAGGCGGGTGTGTCCACCGCGCTGATCTACTACCACTTCAAGGACCGGACGGGGATCCTCCGGCAGACGCTGGAGTTCATCAACGACCGGGCCGAGCGCTACACGACCGAACGGGCCGAGGACGCACCACCGTTGACGGCGCGCGAGGAGTTGGACCGGACGCTGCTGCTGGAGCTCCAGGACACCGCCGAGGTGCGGGAGAACAGCACCGCCTGGGGCGAGCTGCGGGCGAGCGCGGTGTTCGACGAGACGCTGCGTGAGGACCTGGCGCGGGCGACCCGGGTGTGGGTGCAGGAGATCGCCGAACTGCTGGGCACCGTACGGCCGATGTCCTCGGCGGTGGCGCTGGCCGGTGCGGCGGAGCGGCTGACGGCCCTTCTGGAGGGGCTGAGCACCCGCTGGCTGAGCGGCAGCCTGCCGCTGGCGCACGCCCGCACGCTGATGGCGGACGCGATCGACGTGGAAGTGGCCCGGCTCGGGTCCTGAGACCGACTCGGGTCCTGAGACCGGCACGGATCACTCTCCGCAACGGGATCGAGCCGTCGGAGTGATGCCACGCCGATAAGTTTGACTGATTTTTCAGTCAGTGCGAGCCTGAAGCAGCAGGCCCCCTCGCACGAACTGGAGACCCTCATGACCAGCTACCACGACGACCTGCCCCGGTACTGGGTGCCGGCCGACGACGTCCCGCACGCGCGGACCTGGATGTCCTGGCCCTCCCGCCGGGGCGTGTGGGGCCTGCGCCTGGGCGGCGTCCAGGAGGACATCGCCCTGATCGCCCGGACGATCGCCGAGTTCGAGCCCGTCGTGATGTGCGCCCCCGACGACTGGAGCGCGGACAAGGCCCGCGCCCGCTGCGGCCCCCGGGTGGAGGTGATCACCGCGATCCCCACCGACGACCTGTGGATGCGCGACACCGCGCCGGTGTTCCGCCGCGACGGCTACGGCGGCATGGACGCCGTGGTCCTCAACTTCAACGGCTGGGGCAACAAGCAGGTCCACTACGACGACGCCCTGGTCGCCGAGCGGATCGCCGCCCGGCGCGGACTGCGCCACTCCTTCGCGGACTTCGTCGGCGAGGGCGGCGCGATCGAGACCGACGGCGACGGCACGGTGATGGCCACCGAGAGCAGCCTGGTCAACAAGAACCGCAACCGCGGCATGAGCCGGGACGAGATCGAGGACGCCGTCCTGAACGCGTACGGCGCCGACACGATGATCTGGCTGCCCGGCATCAAGGGCCAGGACATCACGGACGACCACGTGGACGTGACCTCGCGGTTCGTCCGGCCCGGCGTGGTGATGGTGCAGCTGCCCCCGCCGGACCGCGACGACGCGTGGGCGCGCGACGCCCGCGAGCAGTTCGCCCTCCTGTCCGCCGCCACCGACGCCCGGGGCCGCCGCCTCCAGGTGATCGTGGTGCACGGCCCGGACACCGTGCGCTCGCGCAGCTCCAAGTTCGTCGACTCCTACCTCAACTTCCACCTCGTCAACGGCGGTGTGATCACGGCCCAGTTCGGCGACCCGTACAAGGACGCCGCCGCACGGGAGACTCTCGCCGCGGCCTTCCCCGGCCGCGCCGTCGTCCAGCTCGACGTCGACCGGCTGATGACCGGGGGCGGCGGCATCCACTGCTCGACCATGCACGAGCCGATGCCGTAACGGACCCCGCCCACAAGCCCCCGACCCACAGCCGGAGTACCCCTCATGCCCGACGCCCTGTCCCGCCGCACCCTCATACGCTCCCTCGCCGCCGCCGGCGCCGGGGTGGGCGCCCTCACCCTCGGCCTCACCGCCTGCGACCCCAACGGGATCGAGGACCCGGAAGCGCCCGCCGTGCCCACCGGCACCCCCGGCCCCCGCCGCTTCGGCGCCGAGTGGGAGAAGCACCTGCGCACCGTCATGTCCTGGCCCGCCTCCGAGACCGTCTGGGGCGACCAGCTCCCCGACGTGCGCCGCGACGTCGCCGGCCTCGCCCGCGCCATCTCCGCCCGCGAGCCCGTCGTCCTGATGGCCTGCCCGGAGCAGGCGGACGCCGCCCGGAAGGCCTGCGGCTCCGCGGTCGAGGTCGTGCCGATCGCCGTCGACGACCTGTGGGCCCGCGACACCCTGCCGGTGTTCGTCGAGGAGGGCGGCAAGGTCAAGGGCGTCGACTTCAACTTCAACGGCTGGGGCGGGAAGCAGCAGCGCGGCAACGACTCCAAGGTCGCCCGCGCCGTCCTGGAGAAGTACGGCGTCGAGCGGATCGAGACCAGGCTGGTCAGCGAGGGCGGCTCCTTCGAGACGGACGGCCGGGGCACGCTCATGGTCACCGAGAGCTCGGTCGTCAACGACAACCGCAACCCCGGGATGAGCCGCGACCAGGTCGAGGCCGAGCTGAAGAAGGTGCTCGGCGTCACCAAGGTCATCTGGCTGGCGGGCGTCAAGGGCAAGGACATCACCGACGCCCACGTGGACTGCCTGACGCGCTTCGCCGCCCCCGGCGTCGTGCTGCTCGACCAGGCCTTCCCCGGCGGCCCGGCCGACGTCTGGTCCCGGGCCGCCGACCAGGCCCGCGGCGTGCTGCGCGGCGCCACGGACGCGACCGGGAAGAAGCTCCAGGTCATCGAGCTCCAGCAGCCCGACCCCGACCGGATCACCGGGCGCGGCGACGCCTTCGTCTCCTCGTACATGAACTTCTACATCGGGACGAAGGGCGTGTACCTCCCGAAGTTCGGCGACGACCGGGCCGACACCAGGGCGCAGCAGACGCTCAAGCAGTACTTCCCCGACCGGGAGATCGTGCCGGTGAAGATCGACGCGATCGCGGCGGGCGGCGGCGGCATCCACTGCGCCACCCACGACATCCCCGCCCTGGGCTGACGGACGGTCACGGCGCGGGGGAGGCGGCCGCCTCCTCCGCGCGCCGCCTGCGGTGCTCGACCCGGGTGCCCGCGACGACCGTGAAGGCCAGGCTCGCGGCGATGATCCCCTCCGCCCAGAAGAAGGCGACGTAGTCCATCAGCGAGCCGACCGGAGGCGAACCCGGCGCCGCGTTGCGCATCCCGACCAGCGCGAAGAGCGTCGCGGCCATCCACCCGAGCGAGGGCCAGACCAGCCCCTGGCCGCCCCGGTAGAGCACCTCCGCCCCGGCGAGCACGGCCAGGGCGAGCGCCCACATCGCGGCGATCATGAACCAGGCGAGGATGAAGGTGCTCCGCGCCCGGGAGACCCGGCCGTCCAGGAGGACGGCCCCGTTCGCCGTCGGGGTGCTGACGGGGCGCACCACGAAGAAGGGGTCGGCGTCGGCGAAGACCAGGCCGACCGGCACGGCGCCCGCCGCGTCCGTGGCCGAGAAGGCCAGCTCGAAGTGGTAGCGGTCGAAGGGGTAGTCGGACGCGGTGCCGTCGTACAGGTTCGCCTTGACGGACTGGGGCGTCGCGCTCTCCCCCGCCGCCGCCCGCACGTCGGTGCGGGCCTCCGAGCGGACGGCGACGTCGACCTGACGGGTGAACACCGCAGGGTCGGCCGCCGAGGCGAGGGTGCCGTGCGGGACGGCCATCACGTAGAGGCCGAGTTCGCCCGCGCCGGAGTCGATCTCCTGGGCGGTGAGGTCGAGTTCGATCCAGTCCCCCGCCGTCGGCAGGGCCAGCTCGCGGGTCTGCTGCCGGGTGTCGCGCTCGTTGAGGTAGAGCGCGATGCCGGCGGAGCACAGCACGGCGAGGATCAGCAGGGCGAGCGCGAAGCGGTTGCCGCGCAGACGCCTCGTGCCGTCGCCCCTCGTGCCGTCGCCCCTCACGCCGTCGTGGAGGGGCTCGACGCGGCTCCCGCCGCCGGCTGCTGCTGGGTGGCGCAGTGGATGCCGCCGCCGCCCGCCGCGATGTGGTTGATGGACAGCTGGACGACCTTGCGGCCCGGGTGGAGGTCCCCGATGACGCCCGCCGCGTGGTCGTCCGCGGCCTGGTCGCCGAAGCGCGGGACGAGGACGCCGCCGTTGCAGACGTAGTAGTTGAGGTAGGTGGCGAGGAAGTTCTTGCCCGCGCCCTGGATCAGTGCGAAGTCCGGTTCGGGCAGGTCGACGACCTTGAGGGCGCGCCCGGCGGCGTCGGTCGCGCCCTGGAGCACCTGGCGCGCCTGCTCGGAGGCGGTGGTCCAGACGTCCGGCGGGGTGTCGGCGGCGGGGCGGTGCAGGAAGACGGTGCCGGGCTCGGCGAACCGGGCCAGCGCGTCCACGTGGCAGTCGGTGATGTCCTGCCCGGCGACGCCCTTGAGCCAGATCACCTTCCGCACGCCGAGCAGGTCCTTGAAGGCGGCCTCGATCTGGTCGCGGGTCTTGCCGGGGTTGCGGTTGTCGTTGACCCAGGCGCTCTCGGTGGCCATCAGCGTGCCCTCGCCGTCCACCTCCAGGCCGCCGCCCTCCCCGGTGACCGGGGCGTCGAGGCGGGTGAGGCCGTAGTGGTCGAGGAGGGCGGCGGCGACCTTGGCGTCCGAGGCGTGGGTCTGCTTGCCACCCCAGCCGTTGAAGTGGAAGTCGACCCCGGCGAGGCCCTGCGGGCCGGTGACGAAGGTCGGGCCGGTGTCCCGGGCCCACAGGTCGTCCACGGCCAGTTCCAGGACCTCGACCGTGGAGCCGCAGGCCTGGCGGGCCTGGTCGGCCTGGTCGGGGCGGGCCATCAGGACGACGGGTTCGAAGCCGGCGACGGCCTGGGCGAGACCGGCGATGTCCTGCCGGACGCCGGGGAGTTGGTCGCCCCACACCTCCTCCAGGGCCGGCCAGGCCATGAACGTGCGCTGGTGCGGGCGCGACTCGGCGGGCATCGCCCACCCGGCGGCGGACGCACCGGGCGAGGTCGCACCGGTCGCACCGCTCGGGCCGGGCGGCTGCTCCTGCCCCGTGTCGCCGGAGGAGGACGAGCAGGCGCCAGCCAGGGCGAGGGCGGCGAGCGCGGCCCCGGACTGCAGGAGGGCGCGGCGGGACGGCCGGGAGGGAGCCATGGGGCCTCGTTCCGGTAGGTGTGTCGGGACTCGGCTCCGCAGGCTACTGAGGAAACGGTCAGCTCCCGGCGCGGCGGGGGGGGGGGGGGGGCCGGGGGCCCCGCCCCCCCCCCCCCCGCCCCCCCCCCCCCCCCCCCCCCCCCCCCCCCCCCCCCCCCCCCCCCCCCCCCCCCC
>NZ_JBIWOW010000052.1:0-28682 GCF_044767945.1 Kitasatospora sp. NPDC101183
ACCCACCAACAAACCGGCGTCACCTACACCCACTTCGACATGCACCAAACCGGCCCCGACCACATCCACCACATGCTCCAAGAACTCACCCAACTCCTGGAGCAGGGAGCACTCGAACCGCTCCCGGTCACGGCGTGGAACGTCGCCGACGCCTCGAAGGCGCTGCGTCACCTGGCCTCGGGCCGCCACATCGGGAAGCTGGCGCTGACCATCCCGCAGCCCCTGGACACCAACGGCACCGTCCTCATCTCCGGCGGCACCGGCACCCTCGGCGCCCACATCGCCCGCCACCTCACCACCCGCCACGGCATCCGCCACCTGCTCCTCCTCAGCCGCCAGGGCGAGCAGAGCCCGGGCGCGGCCGAACTCAGGGCCGAGCTGGAGGAGTTGGGCGCCACCGTCACGATCACGGCCACGGACGCCGCCGACCTCGACGCCCTCACCGCAGCCCTCGACACCGTGCCCGCCGAGCACCCCCTCACCGCCGTCGTCCACGCCGCCGGCGTCCTCGACGACGGAACCCTCGAATCCCTCACCCCCGAACGGCTCGACACCGTCCTGCGGCCCAAGATCGACGCCGCCTGGAACCTCCACCACACCACCCGCCACCACAACCTCACCGCCTTCCTCCTCCTCTCCTCCGCCGCAGGAACCCTCGGCACCCCCGGCCAAGCCAACTACGCCGCCGCCAACGCCGCCCTCGACGCCCTCGCCCACCACCGCCACACCCACGGCCAACCCGCCACCTCCATCGCCTACGGCCTCTGGAACGACACCAGCACCCTCACCACCCACGCCGACCGCGCGCAGCTCGCCCGCTCCGGCACGCGTCCGCTGAGCACCGCCGAGGGCCTGGCCCTGCTGGACGCGGCACTGGCCGGCGCCCAGCCCGTCGTCACGGCCCTGCCGATCCGCCCGGGCACCGCCGGCGCCCGGGTGCCGGCCCTGCTGCGCAGCGTGCTGCGCCCGCCGCTGCGGCGGGCGGCGGCGGCCTCCGCGACGGCGGGCGGCCCCTCGCTGGCCGACCGGCTGGGCCCGCTGAACGCCTCGGCCCGGCGGAACCTGCTGCTGGACCTGGTGCGCGGCGAGGCGGCGACCGTCCTCGCCCACCCGGACCCGAGCCGGCTCGGCGCCGGGCAGCCGTTCAAGGAGCTGGGCTTCGACTCCCTCACCGCCGTCGAACTCCGCAACCGCCTGCGCACCGCCACCGGACTCCCCCTCCCCACCACCCTCGTCTTCGACCACCCCACCCCCGAAGCCCTCGCGGCCCGGCTGCTGGAGGAGTTGGACGTCCCCGAGCGCGCCGACTCCGGCGAGGAGGCCGAACAGGCCCCGGAGGCCATCGCGTTGGAGGCGGCACTGACCGGGGCGGTGGCGGCCGGGACGACGCTGGCGGGCCCGGAGCTGAGCCGACTGCGCGCCCTGCTGGCCCAGTTGGCGGAGCCCGTCGACGAAGCGGCGGCGCCGGCCCTCGACGTGGCGAGCGCCACCGAGGAGGAGCTCTTCGCCCTCATCGACGGCGACCGGAGCTGAACGGCGACCGGAGCTGACGGCACCCGAGGCCGGGACGACCGTCAACGCGCACTGCACGGCAAGGACTTCGAGGAAGGCACAGGGGACATGGCAGACGAACAGAAGCTGGTCGAGTACCTCCGGCGGGCGACCGCGGACCTCCAGGACACCCGTCGGCGGCTCCAGGAGGCGGAGGCCCGCGACCACGAGCCGGTCGCCGTGGTCGGCATCGGCTGCCGCTTCCCCGGCGGGGTGGAGTCACCGGAGGACCTGTGGCGACTCGTCGCGGACGGCGTCGACGCCATCGGCCCGTTCCCCACCGACCGCGGCTGGGACCTGGAGAACCTCTACGACGCCGACCCGGAGCACTCCGGCACCTCGTACGTCCGCGAGGGCGGATTCCTGTACGACGCAGCCGAGTTCGACGCGGAGCTGTTCGGGATCAGCCCGCGCGAGGCGCTGGCGATGGACCCGCAGCAGCGGCTGTTCCTGGAGACGGCCTGGGAGGCGCTGGAGCGGGCAGGGCTGGATCCGACCGGGCTGCGCGGCTCCCGTACCGGGGTGTTCGTCGGCGCCTCCTCGCACGACTACGCCTCCCGCACCCCCACCGTGCCGACGGCGGTGGAGGGTTACGTCATCACGGGGGCCGCGGCGAGCGTGCTCTCCGGCCGGGTCTCGTACGTGCTGGGGCTGGAGGGCCCGGCGCTGACCGTGGACACCGCCTGCTCCTCCTCGCTGGTGACGATCCACCTCGCCGCCCAGTCGCTGCGCCGGGGCGAGTCCGAACTCGCCCTGGCGGGCGGGGTGGTGGTGATGTCGACGCCGAACATCTTCGTCGAGTTCAGCCGTCAGCGCGGGCTGGCGCCGGACGGCCGGTGCAAGCCGTTCGCGGCCGGGTCGGACGGGACGGGGTTCTCCGAGGGCGTCGGCGTGCTGGTGCTGGAGAAGCTGTCGGACGCGCGGCGCAACGGGCACCCGGTGCTGGCCGTCCTGCGCGGCTCCGCCGTCAACCAGGACGGTGCCAGCAACGGGCTGACCGCGCCCAACGGGCCGTCCCAGCGCCGGGTGATCCAGGAGGCCCTGGCCGACGCACAGTTGAGCCCGTCGGACGTGGACGCGGTGGAGGCGCACGGCACGGGGACGACGCTGGGGGACCCGATCGAGGCGCAGGCGCTGCTGGCCACGTACGGGCAGGGGCGTGAGGCGCCGCTCTACCTCGGCTCGATCAAGTCCAACATCGGGCACACCCAGGCGGCGGCCGGCGTCGCCGGGGTCATCAAGATGATCGAAGCCGTCCGGCACGGCGAACTCCCGCGCTCCCTGCACCTCGACGAACCGTCCCCGCACGTGGACTGGACGGCCGGGCGGATCGCGCCGCTGGCCGGGCACCGCGCCTGGCCGGAGACCGGGCGGCCGCGCCGGGCGGCCGTGTCCGCCTTCGGGATCAGCGGCACCAACGCCCACCTGATCCTCGAACAGGCCCCGGCCGTCGAGGTGGTGGAGCCTGCCGAGGTGGACGACGGGCCGCTGATCTGGCCCGTCTCCGGGCACACCGAGCCCGCCCTGCGCGAGCAGGCCGTCCGACTGCGCGCCCACCTGGACACGACGGGCGCCGCTCCCGCCGACACCGCCCACGCCCTGGCCACGACCCGTGCCGCGCACCCGCACCGGGCCGCCGTCGTCACCGCCGACCAGGCCGAACTACGCGACGCCCTCGCCGCGTTGGCGGACGGCCAGGCCCATCCGGCGCTGCGGAGCGACACCGCGCACGGCGACACCCGTACCGTCTTCGTCTTCCCCGGTCAGGGTTCGCAGTGGATCGGGATGGGACGCGCCCTGCTCGCCCACTCCCCCGCGTTCCGCGACCACATCCACGCCTGCGCCGAAGCGCTGGCACCCCACACCGACTGGGACCTCCTCGACGTCCTCCGGAACGCCTCCGCCCTCGAACGGGTCGACGTCGTCCAGCCCGTCCTCTTCGCCGTCATGACCAGCCTCGCCCACACCTGGCAGACCCACGGCATCCACCCCGACGCCGTCCTCGGCCACTCCCAAGGAGAAATCGCCGCCGCCTACACCGCCGGCGCCCTCACCCTCCACGACGCCGCCAAAATCGTCGCCCTCCGCTCCCGGGCCATCACCACCATCACCGGCCACGGCGGCATGCTCTCCATCCCCCAGCCGCCTGAGCGCATCACCCTCACCCCCGGCCTCGCCATCGCCGCCACCAACGGCCCCGCCACCACCGTCATCAGCGGCAACGCCACCGAACTCGACACCCTCCAAACCCACCACCCCGACTCCCGCCGCATCCCCGTCGACTACGCCTCCCACAGCCACCACGTCGAACCCCTCCAACCCCAGCTCACCCACCTCCTCCACGACATCCAGCCGCGCCAGGCGACGGTGCCCTTCTACTCGACCGTCACCGCCGAGCCGATCGACACCACCGGGCTCACCGCCGACTACTGGTACCGCAACCTGCGCCAGACCGTCCGGCTGCACGAGACGGTCACCCGGCTCCACCGGGACGGGCACACCCACTTCGTCGAGACCAGCCCGCACCCGGTGCTGACGTACGCGCTCCAGCAGACCCTGGACGACCTGGGCGCCGAGGGCACCACCGTCCACGGCACGCTGCGGCGCGACCACGACGACCACGCCCAGTTCCTCACCGCCCTCGCCACCGCCTGGACCACCGGCGCCCCCGTCCGACGCTGGACCACCCAGGACCGCACCCCCACCCCCACCGACCTGCCCACCTACCCCTTCCAGCGCACCCGCCACTGGCTCCAGGTGCCGACCGGCGAGGGCCCCGGCGGCCCGGGCCTCGAACCGAGCGGGCACCCGCTCCTCACCGGGTCGCTGCCGCTCGCCGAGGACGGCACACTCGTGCTGACCGGGCGGCTCTCCGCCACCGAGCAGCCCTGGCTGGCCGACCACGCCGTGCTGGACACCGTGCTGCTGCCGGGCGCAGCCCTGGTCGAGGCGGCCCTGCACGCGGGCACCGCGCTCGGGCTTCCGGAGCTGGCCGAACTCGCCCTGGAGGCCCCGGTCGCGGTCGCCCCGGGCGAGACGCTCCAGCTCCAGCTCCGCGCCGGGCCGCCGGACGAGGCCGGGCGACGGCCCGTCGGCATCCACTCCCGCCCGCAGCGCCCCCGGGGCGCCGAGCCGGCCGAGTGGACCCGGCACGCCTCCGGCCTGCTCGGCCCGGCGGACGCCCCCCGCCCCGCCGCGCTCACCGGGGCCTGGCCCCCGCCGGGCGCGGAACCGCTCGACCTCACCGGCCACTACGACCTCCTGGCCGCCCGGGGCTACGTCTACGGCCCCGCCTTCCAGGGCCTCACCCGCGCCTGGCGCCAGGGCGCGGACCTGTACGCGGAAGTCCGCGCGGACGCCGAGCCCGACGGATTCGCCGTCCACCCGGCGCTGCTGGACGCGACCCTGCACGTCCTCGTCCTGGCCGCCGCGCGGGACCAGGACGACGAGGCGGACGGCGTGCGCCTGCCCTTCGCCTGGCACGGCGTCACCCTGCGCCCGACCGCGCCCCGGGCCCTGCGGGTCCGGGTCTCGCGGCTCGACGGCGAGGCGGCCTCGGTGACGCTCCTGGACGAGGACGGCGCCGAACTGGGATCAGTGGCCCGCCTGGAGTTCCGTCGCATCTCCCACGCCCAACTGGCCCGCGCCGTCGGCCGCGCCGCCGACTCCCTGTTCCGCCTCGCCTGGACCCCGCTCCCCCTCACCACCCCGCCCCCGGGCGACCGCCCCTGGGCCCTCCTCGGCCCCGACCTCCCCGGCCTCGCCGATGCGCTCGCCGCAGCGGGCGTCAAGACCGTCCACCACCCCGACCTGCCGTCCGCCCACGCCGCCGTGGACGCCGGCGCCCCACTCCCCGCCGTCTTCCTCACCCCCCTCGACTCAGCGGCCCCCCAGGCCATCGGAGTCCTGCCCGACCAGCCCCAGCCACGCGCCTCGGCCACGGCCGAAGCCGAGGCCTCAGGCCAGGCCCTGCTCCCGGGCACGCCGATCCACGGCACCACCACCCGCACCGGCCAGCCCCAAACACGCACCACCGCCCCGGCCCAGGCCGAAGGCCGGGCCGGGGGCGGCGACCACACCCCGCAGCAGCCCGACCTCCTCGCCGCCGCCCATGCCGGGGCGCGGCGGGCCCTCGGGGTGGCCACCGAGTGGGCCGGGCAGGAGTGGACCGGGGATGCCGTGCTGGTGGGCGTCACCGCCGAGGCGGTGGCCACCGGGCCTCAGGACCGGGTCGTGCTCGGCGACTCCCCGCTCTGGGGCCTGCTGCGCAGCGCCGCCAACGAGCAGCCCGGCCGGTTCGCCGTCGCCGACCTCGACGGCCTGACCTCCTCCCTCCGCATCCTGCCGACCGCCCTGGCCGGTGCGCTGGCCGCCGGGGAGTCGCAGCTAGCGGTGCGTAACGGCGCCGCCCTGGTGCCCCGGTTGACCCGGGTTGAGGCGGCCGGACCGCCGCAGCCCGCCGCCCGTAGCACCGCGGCAGCCCCCGGAAACCCCGTCGCCCTCGACCCCGCAGGCACGGTGCTGATCACCGGCGGCACCGGGCTGCTCGGCAGGCTCGTCGCCCGGCACCTGGTGGAGCGCCACGGCGTCCGTCACCTCCTCCTCGCCGGGCGCAGCGGCCCCGAGGCGCCCGGGGCGGGCGCGTTCGCCGACGAGTTGGCGGCCCTGGGCGCCCGCGTCCGCGTCGCGGCCTGCGACGTCGCGGACCGCGAGGCTCTGCGGGAGCTGCTGGAGAGCGTCCCGAACGACCACCCGCTGACCGCCGTGGTGCATTCGGCCGGCGCGCTCGACGACGGCACCCTCGAGTCGCTGACGCCCGAGCGCCTGTCGGCCGTCCTGCGGCCGAAGGCGGACGCGGCCTGGCATCTGCACGAGTTGACGGCAGGCCAGGACCTGGCGGCGTTCGTGCTGTTCTCCTCGGCGGCCGGTCTGGCGGGCGCGCCGGGGCAGGCCAACTACGCGGCGGCGAACACGTTCCTGGACGCGCTGGCGCAGCACCGCCACACCCTCGGCCTGCCGGCGGTGTCGGTGGCCTGGGGCCGGTGGGCGGACGGCGGGGGGCTGACCGGGCACCTGTCGGCCGCGGACCACGCGCGGATCGCGCGGAGTGGTTTCGCCGCGATCCCGTCCGCGCTGGGCCTGGAGCTGCTGGATCTGGCCCTGGCCTCGCCGGAGCCGCTGCTGCTGGCGGCGACGCTGCATTCGGCGGGTCTGCGGGCGGCCGGGGCGGTGCCGCCGGTGTTCCGGGAGCTGGTGCGTGCGGCCGGACGGCCGTCCAACAGGGCGCAGGAGAAGCCCCTGGCGGAGCGGTTGGCCGGGGTTCCGGCGGAGGAGCGGGACGCGGTGGTGCTGCGGCTGGTGCGGGGGGAGGTCGCGGTGGTGCTGGGGCACGCCGATCCGGCAACGGTGCCGGTGGAGCGCTCGTTCAAGGAGTTGGGCTTCGACTCGCTCACGGCCGTGGAGCTGCGCAATCGCCTGGGCGCGGCCACCGGTCTGCGGTTGCCGGTGACGCTGGTCTTCGATCATCCGACGGCCGGTGCGCTGGCCGGTTTCCTGCGGGCGGCGGCCGAGCCCCGGCCGGGTGCCGAGGCGGATCGGCTGGTCGCCGAACTGGACAGGCTGGAGGCCGAGTTGGCGGCGGCGGGGCTGGACGGTGCGGGGCTGGGCCGGGTCGCCGTCCGGTTGGAGGCGCTGCGCGGCCGGTGGGGTGTGGCGCGGCCGGCGGCGGGGCCGGAGGACCAGGAGGCGGTCAGCGAGTCGATCCGCGGCGCGGACCTCGACGGGCTGATGGCGTTCATCGACACCACGCTCGGCCGCTCCGGCCCGGCGGAGCACTGAGACCGAAGGGGGAGGTAGAACCATGAGCGACAACCAGCAGGCCGACCAGCAGAAGCTGGTCGACTACCTGAAGTGGGTCACGGAGGACCTGCACCGCACCCGGGGCCGGGTCGCGGCGCTGGAGGCGGAGCGCAGCGAGCCGATCGCGGTGGTCGCGGCGGCCTGCCGCTTCCCCGGCGGGGTGGAGTCGCCGGAGGACCTGTGGCGGCTGGTCGCGGACGGTGTGGACGCGATCGGGCCGTTCCCGCAGGGCCGGGGATGGGTCACGGAGAACCTGTACCACCCGGACCCGGACCACCGGGGCACGGCGTACACCCGCGAGGGCGGGTTCCTGTACGGGGCGGGGGACTTTGACGCCGCGTTCTTCGGGATCAGTCCGCGCGAGGCGCTGGCCACGGACCCCCAGCAGCGGCTGCTGCTGGAGCTGGCCTGGGAGGTGCTGGAGCGGGCGGGCATCGCCCCGTCCTCGCTGCGCGGGTCGCGCACGGGGGTGTTCGCCGGGGTGATGTACGACGACTACGGCGCGCGGCTGTACCCGGCGGTGCCGGAGGGCTTCGAGGGGTGGATCGGCAACGGCAGCGCGAGCAGCGTGGCGACGGGCCGGATCGCGTACACGCTGGGGCTGGAGGGTCCGGCGGTGACGGTGGACACGGCCTGTTCCTCCTCCCTGGTGGCGGTCCATCTGGCGGCGCAGTCCCTGCGGTCGGGCGAGTCCGACCTCGCCCTGGCAGGCGGGGCGACGGTGATGGCGACGCCGGGGGTGTTCACCGAGTTCAGCCATCAGCGCGGGCTGGCCCCGGACGGGCGCTGCAAGCCGTTCGCGGCGGCCGCCGACGGCACGGGCTGGGGTGAGGGCGCGGGCCTGCTGGTCCTGGAGCGGCTGTCGGACGCCCGGCGCAACGGGCACCCGGTCCTGGCCGTCCTGCGCGGCTCGGCCGTCAACCAGGACGGCGCGAGCAACGGGCTGACGGCGCCGAACGGCCCGGCGCAGCAGCGCGTGATCCGGGCGGCGCTGGCCAACGCCGGGCTGGGCACGGCGGACGTCGACGTGGTGGAGGCGCACGGCACGGGCACCACCCTCGGCGACCCGATCGAGGCGCAGGCGATCCTCGCCACGTACGGCCAGGACCGCGAGGCCCCGCTCCACCTGGGGTCGGTGAAGTCGAACATCGGGCACACCCAGGCGGCGGCCGGCGTCGCCGGGGTCATCAAGATGATCGAGGCGTTCCGGCACGGCGAACTCCCCCGCTCCCTGCACCTCGACGCGCCCTCCCCGCACGTGGACTGGACGGCCGGGAAGGTCGAGCTCCTCACCGCCCACCGCCCCTGGCCCGCCGCCGGGCGGCCCCGCCGGGCCGCCGTCTCCTCCTTCGGCATCAGCGGCACCAACGCCCACCTGATCCTCGAACAAGCCCCCGCCCCCGAGCCGAATCAGGAGCCGTCCGAGCCCGAGGACACCCCCCAGGCCTGGCTGCTCTCCGGCCACTCCCCGACGGCGCTGCGCGCCCAGGCCCAGCGCCTGCACGCCCGCCTGGCCGAGGGCCCGCCCGCCGGGGCGCCGGCCGTGGCCCGCACCCTGGCCCTCGCCCGCACCCCGCTGGCCCACCGGGCCGCCGTGGTCTCGGCCGATCCCCGGGCCCGGCTGGAGGCGCTGGCCGCGCTCGCCCGGGGCACCGACGCGCCCGGGCTGCTGCGGGTGGGGCCCGGCGGCCCGCCCTCCGGCCGAACCGCCTTCCTGTTCTCCGGCCAGGGCAGCCAACGCCCGGCGATGGGACGGGAGTTGTACGAGACGTACCCGGCGTACGCGGAGGCCTTCGACGCGGTGGACGCGGCCCTGGCCCCGCACCTGGGGCGGCCGCTGCGCGAGCTGGTGTTCGCCGAACCGGGCTCCCCGGACGCCGACCTGGTGCACCGTACGGTGTGGACGCAGCCCGCCCTGTTCGCGGTGGGCACCGCCCTGTTCCGGCTGCTGGAGTCCTGGGGCGTACGGCCGGAGCTGGTCGGCGGGCACTCGGTCGGCGAGTTCACGGCCGCCCACGCGGCGGGCGTGCTGACCCTGGAGGACGCGGCCGCGCTGGTCGCGGCCCGCGCCCGGCTGATGGACGCGCTGCCGGAGGGCGGGGCGATGGTCTCCGTCCGCGCGCCCGAGCGGCAGGTGCTCGCCTCGCTGGCCGGGTACGAGGGCCGGGTGGCGATCGCCGCCGTCAACGGCCCGGCCTCCACGGTGATCTCCGGGGAGGAGAAGGCGGTCACCGAAATCGCCGAGCGCTGGCGGGAGTTGGGGCGCAGGACGCGCCGCCTCCAGGTCAGCCACGCGTTCCACTCCCCGCTGATGGACCCGGTCCTGGACGAGTTCGCGAGCATCGCCGAGGGCCTCGCGTACGCGGCGCCGCGCATCCCGCTGGTGTCCAACCTGACGGGCGCGCTGGCGGAGCCGGGGCTGCTGGCCTCGCCCGCGTACTGGGTGCGGCACGTCCGCGAGGCCGTCCGGTTCCACGACGGGCTGCGCACGCTGCTCTCCGAGGGCGTCGGCCGGTTCGTGGAAGTCGGGCCGGACGCGGTGCTCGCGCCGCTGGTGCAGGAGGCACTGGCGGCCGAGCGGCCGGGCGCCGAGGTCCTGCCGGTGCTGCGCCGGGGGCGCCCGGAGGCGGCCTCGGTGCTGGAGGCGGTGGCCCGGCTGCACGTGGGCGGGGCGCCGGTGGACTGGGCGGCCGTGCACGGCACCGGCCGGGGGCCGCTGGCCGATCTGCCCGGCTACGCCTTCCAGCGCAGGACGTACTGGCTGGAGGCCTCGCCCGCCACACCCGCACCGGTCGAGGACCGGTTCTGGGCGGCCGTCGAGGAGGGCGCCCCGGCGCTCGCCGAACTCCTGGCCACCGAGGGCGAACAGAGCCCCGGCCTCGCCGAGCGGCTCGCCGCCGTCCTGCCCGAGCTGGCCGCCTGGCGGCTGCGCACCGCGCCCGCGCAGGCCGGGCCGCCGGAGGAGGAGGCGCAGGAGCCCGCCGAGGAGGGCGCGGCCGAGCGGCTGCGCGCGGAGCTGGCGGCCCTGGCCCCGGGCGAGCGCGAGGGCGCACTGCTCGCCCTCGTGCGCCTGCACGCGGCGACGGTGCTGGGCCACGACTCGCCGGAGGAGCTGGGCGCCGCGGAGCCCTTCCTGGACGCGGGGTTCACCTCCTTCACCGCCCTGGAGCTGCGCACCCGGCTCTCCAACCTGCTCGGCGCCGACCTGCCCGCCGACCTCACCTACGACCACCCGGACGCGACGGCGCTGGCCCGGGAGCTGGTCCGGCGGATCCCCTGGGAGGCGGCACCGGAGGCGGCGGCGAGGGAGACGGCGGCAGCAACGGTTTAGCCGCCGCCAAGGCCCGGTTTGGCCGCCCGGCCCAGGCTCGGGGGAGGTGTCGCGCGTCCGCGGCGCCTCCCCCTCCCCCGTCCCGGTGCGCCGCCGAGGTGCGCCCGGGGGCATCGGGGGCGTCCACCCCATCGAAGGAGCCCCGCCCGTGAGCCAGAGGGTCGTCATCGCAGGCGCCGGACCGACCGGACTGCTGCTCGCCGCCGAACTGCGGCTGGCCGGCGTCGACACCGTCGTGCTGGAGCGGCTGCCGGAGCCGAGCGGCGAGTCCCGCGGTCTCGGCCTGCACGTGCGCAGCATCGAGATCCTGAACCAGCGCGGCCTCGTCCCCCGGTTCCGCACCCCGGAGACGGAGGTCTGGCCGGCCATGCACTTCGGCCTGTTCTGGCTGAAGCGCCCGGAGGGCCCGAAGGAGGACTACACCCTCGCCGTGCCGCAGTGGCGCACCGAGAACGCCCTGGAGGGCTGGGCGACGGAGCTGGGCACGGAGATCCGGCGCGGCCACGAGCTGACGGGCTTCACCCAGGACGAGGACGGGGTGGTCGTCGAGGTCGACGGGCCGGACGGGCCGTACCGGCTGGACGCGGCCTACCTGGTCGGCGCGGACGGCGGCCACAGCCGGGTGCGCAAGCTGGCCGGGATCGGCTTCCCGGGCTCCGGTTCGGCGTTCTACGGGGTGCTGGGCGACGTGGTCGTCAAGGAGGGCGAGAAGGTCGACTACTCGGCGCTGCTCTACCCGGGCGGCTGGATGGCGACGGTGCCGATCGAGAACGGCCGCAAGCTGCGCCTGATGACGACGGAGTTCGACCAGGAGCGCCCGGACAACGACGTCCCGGTGACGGACGAGGAGCTGCGCGAGGCGATCAAGCGGGTCACCGGCACGGCGCCGGACTTCGAGGAGACCACCTGGCTGTCCCGGTTCGGCAACTCCACCCGGCTGGCGGACGAGTACCGCTCGGGCCGGGTGCTGCTGGCCGGGGACGCCGCGCACGTCCACTACCCGATCGGCGGCCAGGGCCTCAACACCGGCCTCCAGGACGCCTTCAACCTGGGCTGGAAGCTGGCGGCGGCCGTCCAGGGCCGGGCGCCCGAGGGCCTGCTGGACAGCTACGAGGCGGAGCGCCGGCCGGTGGGCCGCCGGGTCTGCGTGAACACCCAGGCCCAGGTGTCGCTGCTCTACCCGCTGGAGAAGATCACGCCGCTGCGCGAGATCTTCGGCGAGCTGGTGAAGTTCCCCGAGGTCAACGACTTCCTGCTGAACCTGGTGACGGGCGTCGGCACGCGGTACGAGTTCCCGCTGCCGGAGGGCGCCGGCGAGCCGCACCCCCTGCTCGGGCTGCTCGCCCCGGACGTCGAACTCGCCACCGCCGAGGGGTCGGTGAGCCTGCCGTCCCTCCTGCACGCCGGACGCGGGCTGCTGATCCGCTTCACCGACGCGCCGCTGGACACCGGCGGCTGGAACGACCGGATCGACACCGTCACGGCCGCGCCCCACCCCGAGCTGGACGCCGCCGCCCTCCTCGTCCGCCCCGACGGCCACATCGCCGCCGCCACCGACGACCCCGACGCCCTCCACCACGCCCTCACCACCTGGTTCGGCACCCCCTCGACCGACGGCGGTGCCCGGTGACGGCCGCCCCGCCGGTGGTGGTCGCCGGCGCCGGGATCACCGGGCTGACCCTCGCCTCCGAGCTGGACCGGGCCGGCGTCCCGGTGGTGGTGCTGGAGCTGTCCGCGCCGGGCGAGCGGACGGCGGCCGGGGTCGCCCTCAACACCGCCGCCGTCTCCGTGCTCGAACGCCGGGGCCTGTACGAGGAGTTGCGGCCCTTTGCCCTGCCCCTGCCGCAGGTGCACTTCTCCCTGCTGTGGCTGGACCCGGACCGCGTCGGCGGCCAGGCCCGCTACCCGCACCTGCTGCCGCAGTCCCGGGTGGAGGAGCGGATCGAGGCCTCCCTGGGCGCGGGCGTGGAGATCCGGCGCGGCCACGAGGTGACGGGGCTGACGCAGCACGACGGCGGCGTCCGTGTCGAGGTCACCGGCCCGGGCGGCACGTACGACCTGGACGCGGCCTACCTGGTGGGCGCGGACGGGCCGCGCAGCGCCGTCCGCGCCCTGGCGGGCATCGCGTTCCCCGGCGAGGCCGCCGAGGCCTCCGGGCTGGTCGCCGACGTCCGGGTGGACTTCGCGGCCCTGCCGCCGGAGGTGTTCGGCGCCCGGCACTTCGACGCCGGGCTGTTCATGGGCGCGCCGGTGGGGCCGGACCGGCTGCGGCTGATCACCACCGAGTTCGGCCGCCCGCCGCAGGAGGGGCCGTCCGGGCCGGTCACGGGCGAGGAGCTCGCCGGGGCGGCGCTGCGCATCGCCGGTCTGGACCTCGGCCCGCTGGAGCCGCTCTGGTCGGCCCGCTTCGACGACGCGGCGCGCCAGGCCGAGCAGTACCGCGCGGGCCGGGTGCTGCTGGCGGGGGACGCCGCGCACGTCCACTACCCGCTGGGCGGGCTGGCGTTGAGCACGGCGCTGGAGGACGCGCTGAACCTGGGCTGGAAGCTGGCCGCCTCGGTCGACGGCACCGCGCCGCAGGGCCTGCTGGACAGCTACCACACCGAGCGGCACCCGGCCGGCCGGGCCGCCCTGCGGGCCACCCGGGCGCAGACCTCCCTGCTGCACCCGACGGAGCGGATCGGCCCCCTGCGGGAGATCCTGCGCGAGGTGGTGGCCTTCGACGGCCCCAACCGGTTCCTGGTGGACCTGGCGGGCGGTGTCGGGACGCGGTACGAGGCCCCGCTGCCCGAGGGCGCCGACGAGCCGCACCCCCTGCTCGGCCTGCTCGCCCCGGAGGTCGAACTCGCCACCGCCGAGGGCCCGGTGGGCCTCCACTCGCTCCTGCGGACCGGACGCGGACTGCTCCTCCGCTTCACCGACGCGCCGCTGGACGCCGACGGCTGGAAGGACCGCGTCCGCACCGTGACGGCCGAGCCCCACCCGGAGCTCGACGCCGCCGCCCTCCTCGTCCGCCCCGACGGCCACATCGCCGCCGCCACCGACGACCCCGACACCCTCCACCACGCCCTCACCACCTGGTTCGGCGAGGCGAACTGACGCACCGTCACCAAAGGGCCGTGGCAGCGGAGTTCGACTCCGCCGCCACGGCCATTCGCCGTACGGGACCAGCGGTCAGTGCACGGCGGTCAGTGCACGGCGGTCAGCACGGCCGCCGGGTCGTCCGGGACCTCGCGGGAGCGGGCGACCAGCGCGGCCACCACGGCGACCACGGCCAGGCCCGCGCCCACCCAGAAGGCGGCCGAGCTGCCGACCGCGAGCAGGTGCGCGGGGAAGTCGGCGGCGGCGACGTCCGTCGGCGGGTGCGCCGTCTCGTCCTTGACGGTGGAGCTGAAGACGGTGACCAGGATGGCCAGGCCCAGCGCGGAGCCGACCTGGGTGACGACGTTGAGCAGGCTGGAGGCGGCGCCCGCGTCCTCCTGCTCCACCCCGGCGACGGCGATGATGTTCAGCGGGACGATGAAGAACCCGGCGCCGACGCCGATGAGGACCATCGGGCCGAACAGGCCGGTCAGGTAGCCACTGTCCGCCTGGAGTTGCGCGAGCCAGACCATGCCGCCGGTGACGAGCACCGCGCCCGTCAGCATGAGCGGCTTGGCGCCGACCTTGGTCAGCACCTTCATCACCACGCCCGCGGCGGCGATCAGCGAGAAGGCCACCGGCACGAAGCCGAAGCCGGCCTTGATCGGGCTGAACTTCATGACCTCCTGCACGAACTGGGTGAGGAAGAAGAACATGCCGGCCAGGTTGCCGGAGAGGAAGAGCATCGCGCCGAGCAGGATCGTGCGGTCCCGGTCGCGGAAGAGCCGCAGCGGCAGGATCGGCTGGGCGGCGCGGGTCTCGACGAGGAGGAACGCGCCGAGCAGGACGACGGCTCCGGCGAAGCAGGCCAGGGTGCTGGTGTCGCCCCAGCTCTTGGAGCCGGCGTTGATGAACCCGTAGACCAGCAGCGCCATGCCGCCCGTGGAGGTGAGCGCGCCGAGCAGGTCGAAGCGGCCGGGGTTGCGCTCGGACTCGCGGACGTAGCGCGGGCTGAGCACGGCGATCAGGATGCCGAAGGGGATGTTGACGAAGAAGACCCAGCGCCAGGAGGCGGTGTCGGTCAGGACGCCGCCGAGGATCAGGCCCAGCGCGGCGCCGGAGCCGGTGACCCCGCCGTAGACGCCCATGGCCTTCGTCCGGGCCTTGCCCTCGGGGAAGTTGGTGGCGATCAGGGCGAGCGTGCCGGGGGCGGCGAGGGCCGCGCCGACGCCCTGGAGGGCGCGGGCGAGCAGCAGCAGGCCGCCGTTGGGGGTGACGCCGCCGAGCAGCGAGGCCCCGGTGAAGACGGCGACGCCGATGACGAACACCTTGCGGCGGCCGAGGATGTCGCCGAAGCGGCCGCCGAGCAGGAGGAGCCCGCCGAAGGTGAGGGCGTAGGCGTTGAGCACCCAGGAGAGGTCGGATCCGCTGAAGGAGAGGTCCTTCTGGACGTCGGGCAGGGCGACGTTCACGATGGTCGCGTCCAGGATGATCATCAGCTGGCAGACCGCGATGATCGCCAGGGTGATGCCCGGATGCGGCGGGCCGGACGAGTCCGGCGCGGGCGGCTCCGCCCCGTCCTCGACGATCGGGGACGGGGTGGACGAGGTCGTCACGATAGCCTCCACAGGGCCGTGAACACGTGGGTAAGAGGATCCGACGGGGCCGCGCCGACGAACGGGCGCGGGGACCGGGAACAGCGGGGGTACACGAGGAGTACGCCGGGGAACAGCCCTCCGATGAAACAGGAGGACCCCTCCACATAGAATACGGAGGAGTCCTCCACTTCGCAAGAAAGGTCGCCGCCCGACACCCCGTCACCCGCTACCGTCAAGACCCCCAGCACCCGCCTCCCGGAGAGAACATGACGCCGCCTCGGCCCGCGAAGCCCGCCCAGCCCGCCCAGACCGCCACCCCCGGGCCCGACCGGCCCGCGACCCGCACCCCCGCCGGGGCCCGGCCGATGCGCGCCGACGCCCGCCGCAACTACGAGCGCCTGCTGGAGGCCGCCGCCACCGTCCTGGAGGAGCAGGGCACCGAGGCCTCGCTGGAGGAGATCGCCCGCCGGGCCGGCGTCGGCATCGGCACGCTCTACCGCCACTTCCCCACCCGCGCCGCCCTGTTGGAGGCGGTGCTGCAGGACAGCATGGCCACCCTGGAGGGCCGGGCCCGCGAGCTGGCCGACTCCGCCGACCCCGCCGCCGGGCTGCTGGACTGGCTGCGCGACCTCGCCGCCTATGCCACCCGCTTCCGGGGCCTGGCCTCGGCCGTGATGGTCAACCTCGTCGACGAGCACACCGACTTCGAGTCCTGTGCGGGCATGCTGACGGCCGCCGGCCTCCTGCTGCGCCGGGCCCAGGAGTCCGGCGGCGTGCGGGCCGACATCTCGGTGCCGGACGCGGTGACGCTGGTCAACGCGCTGGTGTGGGCGCTGGAGCAACGGGACGGTGACGAGGAGCAGTTCGAGCGGTTCTTCGACGTGGTGGCGCGCGGCCTGCGTCCGTGAGGACGGGCGGAGGCGGCCCGACCCCCGGTGGGATCGGGCCGCCTCCGCACCCGGACCAGCCTCGCTCAGCCCCGGCCCGCCGCCGCGAGCGGGCCCGAGCCGAGCGCGGCCACCTCCTCCGCGAGGATGCGGTAGGAGGCGAGCCTGGTCTCGAAGTCGGGCGCCACCGTCATCGCCATGAACTCGTCCGCCCCGGCCGCGATCAGCTCCGCCGCCCGCCGCCGCACCAGCTCGCGGCCGCCGATCACCTGGCGGCCGAGGAAGCCCTCCACGATCTGCCGGTCGTGCGCGCTGTACTCGTACGCCTGGGCGTCGGCCAGCGTGGGGTAGGCGTCCTGCCGCCCGCCGGCCCGGACGGTGCGGATCGCGGCCACGCGTATCGGCCCGGCGAGCCGCTCGGCCTCCTCGTCCGTCTCCGCGGCCAGGACGAACGCGGCGACCAGCGCGTACGGGCGGTCCAGCACCGCCGAGGGGCGGAAGGACTCCCGGTAGGCGCGCAGCGCGGGCCCGGTGAGCTGCGCGTTGAACTGGTGCGCGTAGGCGAAGGGAAGGCCGAGCGAGCCGGCGAGTTCGGCGCTGCTCAGGCCGGAGCCGAGCACCCACACCTCGGGGCGGTTGCCCTCGGCCGGCACCGCGCGCACCGCGGCCTCCGCCGCGTCCTGCGGGCCGTCGAAGTAGCCGAGCAACTCGACGGCCTGGCGGGGGAAGTCCCCCGCGGCCAGCGGTCCGGCGGTGCGGCGCAGCGCCTGGGCGGTGACGGGGTCGGTGCCGGGGGCGCGGCCGAGGCCGAGGTCGATCCGACCGGGGTAGAAGGCGGCCAGCGTGCCGAACTGCTCGGCGACGACGAGCGGGGCGTGGTTGGGCAGCATCACGCCGCCGGAGCCGACCCGCAGGCGGCTGGTGGAGGCGGCGATCTGGCCGATCAGCACGGCCGGGGCGCTGCTGGCGGCGCCGGGGGCGTTGTGGTGCTCGGCGACCCAGTAGCGGTGGTAGCCGAGGTCCTCGGCGGCCCGGGCGAGGGCGACGCTGTCCTGGAGCGCGTCGAGGGCGGTCCGGCCGCCGAGCACGGGCGCGAGGTCGAGTACGGAGATCGGCACGGGGCCGGGCTGGGGCATAGGGGTCCTCCGGAGTGGGCGCGGCCCCGGCGGTGCGGGGGGCGGGGACGGGAAGGGTGGCGGAAGCCCGTCGGGCCGGGGCGGCGCCTCGGCGGGACGGATCGCGGCCCGGTGCGCGGCGCGCGCACGGCCGGGGGGCCGGCGCACGGCCGGCGCCTCCGGTGGCAGGCGGGGAAGGTGCGGTCGGGGCCGTGACAGGGGCGGCCCGACCGCACCGCTCACAATACGGAGGGCCCCTCCGAATAGCAAGGAGCGTACGCCTACGCCCTGTTGGGGCCCCGACCGTCCGTCATCCGGCCAGGCCGCCCGCCCTCCCCGACTCGACCACGATCCGGGCCAGCGCGGCCCGGGAGCTGATGTTGAGCTTGCGGTAGATCCGCGTCAGGTGGACGTCCACCGTGCGCGGGCTCAGCCGCAGCTCGGCCGCGATCTGCCGGGTGCGCCGGCCCGTCCCGGCGAGGTCCGCCACCTCCCGCTCGCGCTCGGTCAGCGCCGCGAACACCTCCACGGCCGCCCCGGCGGGCTCCGCCGGGGCGGGGGCCGGGGCCGACACGGTCGGCAGCGGCACCCCGCAGCCCATCAGCAGCTCCCGGGGCTGCCGGGCCGCCGACTCCACGCTCAGCGCGAAGGCGCTCAGCTCCATCGCCTCCTGCGCGTGCCCGCGCACCGCCATCAGCCGCAGCGCCTCCGGCAGCAGGGTGGCCGCCGCCCGGGCGTCCCCCGTCCGCAGCGCCACCCGCGCGGCGGCGGCCAGCACCAGGTGGTCCCGCTCGCCGTCCCCGGGGCCGGACCGCTGGACGTGCTCGGCCAGGTCGGCGTCCGGGACGCCGCGCGCGGCGAGGAAGTCCAGCGCCTTGCGGTGCGCCTCGATCCGCCAGCAGGCGTCCACCGCCGCGTACACGGCGCGGCGCACCAGCGGATGGCGGTAGGCGAGCCGGTCGGTGCCGGGGACGGTCCGGAGCAGGTCCCGCCGGACGAGGCCGTCCAGCAGCCCGCAGGTCGGCTCCTTCGGCTGCTCGATCAGCGCGGCCACCCCGGCCGCGTCGAACTCCTCGCCCAGGACGGCCCCGGCCGCCGCGGCCTGCTGCAGCCGCTCCCCCAGCCCGGCGTACTCGGCCGAGATCCGGGCGGCGAAGCGCACCGGCAGGGCGGCCTCCGCCTGGCCCGCCCCCGGGGCGTCGGCGGCCTGGTCGCCCAGCAGCGTGAGCAGGTAGAGCGGATTGCCCTCCGACTCGCGGTGCAGCCTGCGCAGCGCGGGCGAGTCCACCGGCAGCCCGGCCAGCTCGGCGCCGCGCCGGGGGTCCAGGGCCGCCAGCTCCACCCGCTCGGTGGTGCCGAGTTCGACGCCCTCGGCGAAGAGCCCGGCCAGTTCGGCGGGCGCCTGCCGGGGCCGGTAGGAGACCACCACCGCGACAGGGCCGACGATCGGACGCTGGCTCAGGTACTCCAGCAGCTCGAGGGTGCCCTCGTCCAGCCAGTGGGCGTCGTCGATCAGCAGGATCAGCCCGCGGCCGGCGCACAGGACCAGCCGCTGGGCGACGAAGGCGTAGTAGTGGCAGACCCGCCAGGCGGCCGGCAGGTCGGCGGGGCTCGTCTCCGGGCCCGGCCCGAAAGCCAGTTGAGGGAGCAGCTCGCCGAGCGCCGTCCGCTGCTCCTCGTCGAGCCCGGCGCCGCCCCAGCGGCCCAGCATGTCGACGAGGACCTGGCAGCGCAGCGCCGAACCGGCCTCGGTGGCGCGGCCGCGCAGCACGATCGCGCCGCGCCGCTCGGCCTCCTCGGCCAGTCCGGCGAGCAGTCTGGTCTTCCCCGAGCCCGGGTCGCCGACGAGTTCGGCCATCCGGCCGCGTCCGTCGGCCAGCGCGTCCAGCACGGAGTGGAGGGCCGTGGCCTCCTCCGTACGGACCGCCGGGCCCGAGCCGTTCAGCAGTCGATCCCCCGTGGTGGACGGCATACGTCGTGTCCCCTTCCCGCGCGCGGCACTCGTCGTTCCCCCGTCCGAGTCCGCCCACCCGATCTCTCGTCGAGCAAGCGTGCGAAGGACCACGGTAGCCAAACGCCCAGCCCCGGGACGTACCGGCAACGGAAAATTTACAGAGGGACATCCTCCAGTCACACCGTAACGATCCTGTGGTGACATGTATGTGACGACGCGTCAGATCTTCCTGCGGGCGTCGTACCCGTCCAACTGCCGCCACAGCGCGCGCTCGACGGGGGTCGGCGCGAGGTGCCCGGCGGGCCGCTCCGGGTGGCCCGGCGCGGGGCCGACCCCCTCCCGCGGCCGGGGGGCGTTCGGCGTCAACTCCACCGGCGGGCACGGGCCCAGGCCCCAGCCGCAGGCCAGCGCGCCCAGCCCCGGCAGCACGTGGTCCCACCACCACGCCCAGGACCGCTCCATCCGCCACCCCCTCTCCGGTCCGGAGGAACCGGCCTCCTCGACACGGCTGCTGATTGTCCGTCCACCCCCTGAACCGGATCTGAACCGCCGCTGAAGCCGTCCGGCCGGGCCCGTACCCCTCGTATCCGTATCGCTTCCGTCTCGCTGCGACGGTACGTAATTCCGCTGATGTGCCAGGACGGCACGGCGGTGCAGATTGGAGCGCGAATCCAGATCCCGCCCCGGAGGCAGTCATGCGCTACGAAATCCTCGGCAGCCTGCAGATCAAGCCGGAGCCGCACGACCGGCAGCCGCCGGCCCTCAACGCCCGCAACATGCAGGTCGCCCTCGCCACCCTCCTCGTCCGGGCCGACGAGGTCGTCTCCGTCCAGCAGCTCAGCCACGAGATCTGGGGCGACCGCCCGCCCAAGCGCTACCTCGCGGCGATCCACGTCTACATCTCCCAGCTGCGCAAGCTCCTCGCCCGGGACGGCGCCCCCGGCAACCCCATCGCGACCCGGTCCCCCGGCTACTGCCTCCAGTTGGGCGAGGACCTGCTCGACGTCCGGGAGTTCCAGCGCCTCGGCGACGAGGGCAGGGCCGCCCTGCGGCGCGGCCGGCCCGACCAGGCCGCCGCCGCCTTCGGGGCCGCCCTCGGCCTCTGGCGCGGACCGGCCCTCGGCGACCTGCGGGCCGGGCCGATCCTGGACGGCTTCCTCGCCTGGGTCGAGCAGGCCCGGCTCAGCTGCGTCGACCAGCACGTCGAAGCCGGGCTCGCCCTCGGCCGGCACCAGGAACTCGTCGGCCGCCTCTACTCGCTGACCTCCGAGCACCCGCTGCACGAGGGATTCCGGCGCCAGCTGATGATCGCCCTCTACCGCTCCGAGCGCCAGGCCGACGCCCTGCGCGTCTACGGCTCCACCCGGCACACGCTCAACAGCGAACTCGGCATCGAACCCGGCCCCGCCCTGCAGAACGTGCACCGGGCGATCCTGCTCTCCGACCGCAGCCTGGACCTCTCCACCGCCGCCTGACGTCCCCCAGCGCCCGCAACCACCGACAGGGAGCCCCGCCATGACCGCGCACGCCCACTCCTCCCCGACCTACCCCGACCGCACGGAGGACCGCTGGATACGCCGCTTCCGGGCGCGCGACGACACGGCCGTCCGCCTCGTCTGCTTCCCCCACGCGGGCGGCTCCGCCGGCACCTACCGCCCCTGGGCCGAGGCCCTCGCCCCCGGCGTCGAGGTCCTCGCCGTGCAGTACCCCGGCCGCCAGGACCGCCACCGCGAACCCGGCGTCGGGAACCTCCACGAACTCGCCGACCTCGTCACCCCGGTCCTGAGATCCGCCGTCGCCGGGAGCCGCTTCGCCCTGTTCGGGCACAGCCTCGGCGCCGCGCTCGCCTTCGAGGTCGCCCGCCGCCTGGCCGGGGACGAGCGCCCGGAACTGCTCGTCGTCTCCGGCCGCCGGGCCCCCTCCCAGCCCCGCCGGGAGGCCTACCACCGGCTCGACGACGCCGGGCTCGCCGCCCACCTGGAGGACCTCAGCGGCACCGACCGGCGCCTCCTCGCCGACCCCGACGCCCTGCGGCTGATCCTGCCCGCGATCCGCAGCGACCTGCGCGCCGTCGAGACCTACCGGGCCGCCCCCGGCGCCGCCGTCGACGTCCCCGTCCTCGCCCTCACCGGCGACCACGACCCCTGGACCACCCTGCTGGAGGCCGCGGCCTGGTCCGCGCACACCACCGCCGGATTCGACCTGCGGGTCTTCCCCGGCGAGCACTTCTACCTCGCCGAGCACCAGGCCGAGGTGCTGCGGCTGATCGCCCGCCGGCTCAGCCCGGTCTCAGAGCTGCTTTAGCGCCGCCGGAGAGGCTGCCCGCACCGACGCGACCACGACCGAACCCCCAGGGACTGACACGACCATGGGAACCACGACCGACGACCTGCGCGCCCTGCACCGCGCCGGGCGGCTCGCCGACGAGTACCCGACCGTCCCCCGGCTGCTGGCCGGGGCCGACGACGCCGAACTCGCCCTCGCCGGAAACCTCCTGGCCCGGCTCGACCCGGACGAGGTGCTCCGGCAGCACCCCGGCACCGCCGCCGTCACCGTCGCGGTGACGGGCCACGGCACGCTCGCCCAGCTCCGCCCCGCGCTCACCGCCGAGCTCGCCCGGCACGGGCTGCTGGCGCGCCTGCACCTCACCGACTTCGACAGCTACGTCTTCGAACTGTCCGACCCCGCCTCGGGGTTGTACGCCGCCGCGCCCCACCTCGTGCTCTGCGTCCTCGACCCGGCCGTGGTCCTCGACGAACTGCCGCTCCCCTGGGGGCCGGAGGACGTCGAACGCGTCCTCGCCGAGAAGACCGCCCTGTTCACCCGGCTCGCGGCCCGCTTCGCCGCCACCGCCCCCGGCGCCACCCTCGTCCTCAACACCCTCCCGCTGCTGCACCACCACACCGCCCAGCTGGTCGACCTGCGCGCCCGCGCCCGGCTCGGCGCGATCTGGCGCGAGGCCAACGCCCGGCTGCTGCGCATCGGCGAGGAGCACCCCTCCACCGTCGTCCTCGACCTGGAGCCGCTCGCCAACGAGGGCGTGGCCGTCCGGGACGCACGCCTGGACGCCTACGCCAAGGCCCACCTCTCCCCCGCCCTGCTCGCCGCCTACGCCCGGCAGGCCGGCCACCTCGCCCGCGCCCTCACCGGCCGCACCCGCAAGGTGCTGGCCGTCGACCTCGACAACACCCTCTGGGGCGGGGTGCTCGGCGACGACGGACCGGAGGGCATCGAACTCGGCGGCAGCCACACCGGCGAGGCGTACGTCACCTTCCAGCGCACGATCCGCCAACTCGCGTCCCAGGGCGTCCTGCTGGCCGCCGTCAGCAAGAACGACCCGGAGCCCGTCGCCCAGGTGCTCGCCGAGCACCCCGAAACCGTGCTGCGCGCGGGGGACTTCGTCCGCGTCCTCGCCAACTGGCGCCCCAAGCCCGAGAACCTCGCCGACCTCGCCGAGTCCCTCAACCTCGGCGTCGACAGCCTCGTCTTCGCCGACGACAGCCCCTTCGAGCGCGGCTCCGTCCGGGCGGCCCTGCCCGCCGTCGCCGTCGTCGACCTCGACGGCGAACCCGCCCTGCACCCCGCCCGCCTGCTGCGGGACGGCTGGTTCGACGTCCGCGAGACCACCGCCGAGGACCGGGCCCGCCCGGCCCGCTACCGGGAGGAGCTCGCCCGGGGCGACTTCCTCCAACGGTTCTCCTCCCTCGACGACTACCTGGCCGAGCTGGACGTCCGGGTCAGCCTCACCCGGGCCCGCCCCCAGGACGTCCCCAGGATCTCCCAACTCACCCTGCGCACCAACCAGTTCAACCTCACCACGCAGAGGCTCCAGCCCGCCGACGTCACCGCCAGGGCCGAGGACCCGGACCACCTGGTGCTCGCCCTGCGCTCCGCCGACCGGTTCGGGGAGAACGGCCTGATCGGCGCCGTCCTGCTGCGCCACGACCGGCCGGGGGCGCGCCTGGAGGTCGAGAACTTCCTGCTCAGCTGCCGGGTCTTCTCGCGCGGCATCGAGCGGGCCGCCCTCGCCGAGATCCTGCGCCACGCCGCCGCCGCCGGCGTGCGCGAGGTCCGGGGGCGCTACCTGCCCTCGGCCCGCAACGGGACCGTGCGCGACTTCTTCCCGCGCCACGGCTTCACCGCGCTGGCCGGGGCGGGGGCCGGCGAGGGCGCGGCCTCGGAGTTCCGGCACGACCTCGCCGAGCCGCTCGCCCCGCCCGCCTGGGTCACGCTCGACTCGGAGCTCGCCGAACCACTCCCAGCCGAACCCATCGCCGCCGAACCCGCGGAAGGAGGCCGCCGCGCATGAACAGCGTGGACGACCTGATCACCCTCATCCAGGACGAACTGGGCCTGCCGATCGACACCGGGGACGCCGAGTCCTCCTTCGACGACGTGCCCGGCTGGGACTCCGTCCACCTGCTCTGGCTGCTCACCGCGCTGGAGCGGGAGACCGGCCGCAGCGTGCCGCTGGCCGCCCTCCTGGAGGCGCCCTCGCTCCGGGCGGTCTACGACCTCGCCAGCGCGCCCGCGTAACGCACCGACGCCCATGCTCGACGCCCGGCCGGGACGCCCCCGGCCGGGCGTCCGCGCATCCGCTCCGGGCCCGGTTCCCCGGTTTAGAGCGCCGCAAGACCCTCGTTAGGCCCTCCCGTGACGGTGGGCTGACCCGGTGTCCACTACGAGGGAGCACGGCACAGACCATGAGCAGCGACCACTCCGCCCCGATCGCCGTCATCGGACTCTCCTGCCGCCTGCCCGGCGCGCCGGACCCCTCCGCGTTCTGGGAGCTGCTGAGCCACGGGAAGGACGCCGTCGGCGCGCCGCCCGCCGGCCGATGGTCCGCCGACGCCCCCGCGCACGGCGCCTTCCTCGACCGGGTCGACCACTTCGACGCCGCCTTCTTCGGCATCGCCCCCCGCGAGGCCGCCGCGATGGACCCGCAGCAGCGGCTGCTGCTCGAACTCGGCTGGGAGGCGCTGGAGGAGGCCGGCATCGTCCCCGCCACCCTCGCCGGAAGCCGCACCGCCGTCTTCGCCGCCGCCATCTGGGACGACTACGCCGCCCTGCACCACCGCCGGGGCGAGGCCGCCGCCGACCGGCACTCCGTCACCGGCCTGCACCGGGGCATCCTGGCCAACCGGCTCTCGTACGTCCTCGGCCTCACCGGGCCCAGCCTCACCGTCGACTCCGCGCAGTCCTCCTCCCTCGTCGCCGTGCACCTGGCCTGCGAGAGCCTGCGCCGGGGCGAGTCCGACCTCGCCGTCGTCGGCGGCGTCAACCTCGTCCTCTCCCCCGGCTCCAGCGCCGACAGCGCCCGCTTCGGGGCGCTCTCCCCGGACGGGCGCTGCTACACCTTCGACGCCCGCGCCAACGGGTACGTGCGCGGCGAGGGCGGCGTGGCCGTCGTCCTCAAGCCGCTGGACCGGGCGCTCGCCGACGGGGACCACGTGCACAGCGTCGTCCTCGGCAGCGCCGTCAACAACGACGGGGCCACCGACGGGCTGACCGTGCCCAACGGGCGGGCCCAGCAGGCGGTGCTGCGGGAGGCGCACGCCCGGGCCGGCACCACCGCCGACGAGGTCCAGTACGTCGAACTCCACGGCACCGGAACCCCGGTGGGCGACCCGATCGAGGCGGCGGCCCTCGGCGCCGTGCTCGGCACCGGCGGCGGGCGCGGCCCCGAGGCCGGGCCCCTCCTGGTCGGCTCGGCGAAGACCAACGTCGGCCACCTGGAGGGCGCGGCCGGACTCGTCGGCCTGCTGAAGGCCACGCTCGCCATCGCGCACCGCCGCCTGCCCGCCGGCCTCAACTTCGAGACGCCGAACCCGGACATCCCGCTGGCCGAGCTGGGCCTGCGGGTGCGGACCGACACCGGGCCCTGGCCGCGGGGCGGCGAGCGGCTGGTCGCGGGCGTCAGCTCCTTCGGCATGGGCGGCACCAACTGCCATGTGGTGCTGGCCGATCCGGCCCCCGTACGGCGGGACGCCGCACCCGAGGCCGAGGCCGAGCCCGAGGGCCCGCGGCCCCTCCTGCTCCCCTTCCTGCTCCCCTTCCTGCTCTCCGGCCGCGACCCGCAGTCCCTGCGCGCCCAGGCCGGCCGCCTGCGCGACCACCTCGCCACCGCCCCCGGCACCGCCCGGCTCGACACCGCCCACGCGCTCGCCGCCACCCGGACGGCCTTCGAGGAGCGCGCCGTCGTCCTCGCCTCCGGCCGCGCCGAACTCCTCGACGGCGTCGCCGCCCTGGCCGCCGGACAGGACCACCCCTCCGTCGTCCGGGGCCGCGCGGGCACCCAACCGGCCTCCACCGCCTACCTGTTCACCGGCCAGGGAAGCCAGCGACCGGGCGCCGGACGGGAGTTGTACGCCGCCTACCCGGAGTTCGCCACGGCCCTGGACGAGGCGGTCGCCGCACTCGACCCGCACCTGGACCGCCCGCTGCGCGACCTGCTGTTCGCCGAGCCCGGCACCCCCGAGGCCGAACTCCTCCACGAGACCCGCTACACCCAGCCCGCCCTCTTCGCCCTCGAAACCGCCCTCTACCGGCTGGTCCGCCGCTTCGCCCCCGAGCCCGGCCACCTGGCCGGGCACTCCATCGGCGAGCTCACCGCCGCCCACGCCGCCGGGGTGCTCGGCCTCGACGACGCCGCCGCGCTCGTCGCCGCCCGCGGCCGCCTGATGCAGTCCCTCCCGCCCGGCGGCGCGATGACCGCCGTCTCCGCCTCCGAGGAGGAGGTGCTGCCGCTGCTCTCCGACCGGGTCTCCCTGGCCGCCGTCAACGGGCCGCGCGCCGTCGTCCTGTCGGGGGACGAGGACGAGGTGTTCCGCGTCGCCGTCGCCCTGGCCGAACGCGGGCACCGCACCCGCAGGCTCACCGTCAGCCACGCCTTCCACTCCCCGCACATGGACCCGATCCTCGACGAGTTCGAGCGCGTCGCCGCCGGGCTGGACTTCCGCGCCCCGCAGATTCCGCTGGTCTCCAACGTCACCGGGGAACTCGCCACCGCCGAGGAGCTGACCTCCCCCTCCTACTGGAGCCGACACATCCGCGCGGCCGTCCGCTTCCACGACGGGCTGCGCGCGCTGCGCCGCGCCGGGGCCACGGTGTTCCTGGAGCTCGGGCCGGACGCGCACCTGACCGGGCTCGGGCGCGAGGCGCTCGACGGGTTCGGCGACGGGGGCCACGTGCTGCTCTCCGCACTGCGGCGCGGCAGGCCCGAGGTGCCGACGCTGCTCACCGCCCTGGCCGGCGCCCACGCGCACGGCGCGCCGGTGGACTGGGCCGGCTCCCCGGCCCTGCGCGGCGGCCGGCCGGTGCCGCTGCCGACGTACGCGTTCCAGCGCTCGCGGCACTGGCTGGACGCCCCTTCGGAGGCCCGTACCGACGAGCCGGAAGCCGTGAGCGCGTCGGCCGCACCGGTTGCGCCGATCGCACCGGCCGCGCCGCGACCGCTGCCCGCCGATCTGCTCGACCTCGTCCGCACCCAGGCCGCCCTCGTGCTCGGCCACGCCACCGGCGACGCCGTCGACCCGGCCCGCACCTTCAAGGACCTCGGCTTCGACTCGCTCTCCGGCGTCGAACTGCGCGACCGCCTCCAGGCCGCCACCGGCCTCGCCCTGCCCTCCGCCCTGGTCTACAACCACCCGACCCCCGAGGCCGTCGTCCGCCTGCTGCGCGAACGCGCCGAGGGCCCCGGCACCGCCGTACCCGCCGTCCGGGCGGCGGCGGCCCAGGACGACCCGATCGCCATCGTCGCGATGGCCTGCCGCTACCCCGGCGGGGTCGCCTCGCCCGAGGACCTGTGGCGACTCGTCGCGGACGGCGTCGACGCCATCGGCCCGTTCCCCACCGACCGCGGCTGGGACCTCGACGCCCTCTACGACCCGGACCCGGACCACCCCGGCACCGCGTACGTCCGCGAGGGCGGGTTCCTGGACGACGCCGCCGGGTTCGACGCCGCCCTGTTCGGCATCAGCCCGCGCGAGGCCCTCGCCATGGACCCGCAGCAGCGCCTCCTGCTGGAGACCGCCTGGGAGGCCTTCGAGCGCGCGGGCCTCGCCCCGGACGGGCTACGCGGCAGCGCGACCGGCGTGTTCGTCGGCGCGACCGGCCTGGACTACGGCACCCGGCTGCACGAGCCGGCCGAGGGGCTGGAGGGGTACCTGCTCACCGGCACCACCTCCAGCGTCGCCTCGGGGCGGATCGCCTACACCTTCGGGCTGGAGGGCCCTGCGGTGACGGTGGACACCGCCTGCTCCTCCTCCCTCGTCGCCCTGCACCTGGCCGCCCAGGCCCTGCGCCAGGGCGAGTGCGACCTCGCGCTCGCGGGCGGCGTCACGGTGATGGCCACGCCCGGCATGTTCCTGGAGTTCAGCCGCCAGCGCGGACTGGCCGCCGACGGCCGCTGCAAGCCCTTCGCCGACGCGGCCGACGGCACCGCCTGGGCCGAGGGCGTGGGCGTCCTGCTCGTGGAGCGGCTCTCCGACGCCCGGCGCAAGGGCCACCAGGTCCTCGCCCTGCTGCGCGGCTCGGCCGTCAACCAGGACGGCGCCAGCAACGGCCTCACCGCGCCCAACGGCCCCTCCCAGGAACGCGTGATCCGCGCCGCCCTCGCCTCCGCCGGGCTGACCCCGGCCGAGGTCGACGCCGTCGAGGCGCACGGAACGGGGACCAGGCTGGGCGACCCCATCGAGGCGGAGGCACTGCTGGCCACCTACGGGCAGTCGCGGGAAACCCCTTTGCTGCTGGGCTCGTTGAAGTCCAACATCGGGCACGCCCAGGCGGCGGCGGGGGTGGGCGGCGTCATCAAGATGGTGCAGGCGATGCACCACGGCACGCTGCCCCGCACGCTGCACGTGGACGCGCCCTCGCCGCACGTGGACTGGTCGGCGGGCGCCGTCGACCTGCTCACCTCGCAGACCGCCTGGCCCGAGCACGGGCGCCCGCGCCGGGCCGCCGTCTCCTCCTTCGGCATCAGCGGCACCAACGCGCACGTCGTCCTGGAGCAGGCACCGGCCGGGCCCTCGCTCGCACCCGTCGCGGGCGTCACGTTCTGGCCGCTCTCCGCACACGAGGAGCCGACCCTGCGCGCCCAGGCCGAACGGCTGCGGGCGCACCTGCTGGCGGACCCGTCCGTCGAACTCTCCGCCGTGGCCGCCCAGTTGTCGACCCGGGCGAGCCTGGAGCACCGGGCGGCGGTCCTCGCCTTCGACCGGTCGCAGGCGTTGGCGGCGCTGGAGGCCCTCGCCTCGGGCGGCGACCACCCCGCGCTGCTGCGCGGCACCGCCACCACACCCGCCCGCA
>NZ_JBIWOW010000053.1:0-24920 GCF_044767945.1 Kitasatospora sp. NPDC101183
CCGCGCCGCGCCGCGCGGCCCGCGCCCCGGGCCCGCCCAGCCCGGGGGGTTCGGCGGCCCCCCGCGGCGGGGCACCCCCCCCGGGGGGGGGGGCCCCCCCCCCGCCCCGCCCCGGCGTTTCCGTGTTCTCAGCCCTTCGGCCTGCGGGTGAACACCCGCCGCAGGGGGGTCGTGACGGCCGTCGCCGCCCGGCCGGCCCGCTCGCCGACCGCCGCCCGGGCCACCCCGAGGGCCTCGGAGAACCGCCACCACAGCCGCGCCGAGGACGGCGGCAGCAGCAGCGCCCGCAGGCGGCGGCGCCGGTCGGCCTTGGCGAGCATGCCCTGCCGTACGGTCCGCACGTCGGCCGCCAGGGGGGCGGCGGTCGCCCGGCCGGACGGCGCGTACAGCACCCGCTCGGTGGCCAGCGCCAGTCGGCCGGTGGCCGCCGAGGCCTCCTCGTCCAGCCCGGAGCCGTCGCTGATGCGGCGGGCGGTCGAGCGCGGGGTGCGCGACTCGTCGGGCTCGACGCCGAGGTCCCAGGCGGAGTCGATCAACTCCGCCCAGACGGCCAGCACCTGCGCGTCGGTCAGCTCCGCGGGGCCGCCCCCGCCCGGCGCGCGCCGCCCGCCGCCGCCACCGAGGCGGCGCCGGCGCAGCGAGGTGCGCCAGAACATCGGCGCGAGCAGCAGCAGGACCACCAGCACCACCGCGCCGATGGTGGCCAGCAGCGACCAGGACGGCGTCCAGGAGCCGTCGGCGGCCTGCTTCGTCGTCTTGCTCTGCGGGCCGCAGTCGCCGGCCTGCTGCTGCTTGCCGGTGCAGCCGCTGCTCTTGGACGGAGCCGGGGTGGCCGAGGTGGTCGGCGCGGCGGTGGCCGGCTTCTGGGTCGGCGCGGCGGTCGGGACGGGGGCCGTGTCGGTGTACTTGGCCGGTACGCCCCGGCTCGGGGTCGGCTCGAAGCGCATCCAGCCGTAGCCGGAGAAGTACAGCTCGGGCCAGGCGTGGTACATCCGGCCGGTGACGGTGTAGACGTTGCCGCCCTTGGTGTCGCCGGGGGTGAAGCCGACGGCGACCCGGGCCGGGATGTTCAGCGTGCGGGCCATCGCCGCCATGGCGGAGGCGAAGTGCACGCAGAAGCCCCGGCGGTCGCGCAGGAAGGTGGCGATGGCGTCGCCGCCGGTGCCCGGGGTGACGGCCGTGTCGTACGTGAAGTCCCGGCCGGTGAAGTAGTTCACCAGCGCCGTCGCCCGGTCGTAGTCGTTCTGCGCGCCGGCCGTGATCGCCTTGGCCTGCTCGGCGACCACGGGGGGCAGCTCGGAGGGCACGGCGGTGTAGCGGTCGCGGACGTCCTGCGGGGCGAGGGCCGCGGAGCGCAGCTCGTTGGCGGTGGGGCGCAGGTCCAGCGAGCTGACGTGGTAGCTCAGCCCTCGGATCGCCTTGTCGGTGGTGGGGAGCACCGTGCGGGTCGTCGGGTCGTACTTCCACTCGCCGCGGTTGGAGACGGTGACGGAGGCCGCCGGGTACGGCATCGGCAGCCAGCTCCTCTCCAGCCGGTTGCTGACCTTGACGTCCAGCTCCAGCCGGGGGACGGCGGCGTCGCGCAGGCCCTCGGGGTTGGGCAGGTTGGTCGGCAGCTCGGAGAAGGAGGTGCTGCTGAGCCTCCACCGGGTGCCGTCGAACTGGTCGAGCGAGCCGGTGCGCAGGTAGGTCTGGTCGGCCTGGGCGCTGTCCAGCGTGTAGGTGAGCAGCTCGTCGTCGGTGGGTTTGACGATCGCGGACTCCAGGCTGACCATCGGGTCGAGGGTGCTGGCCGAGCCGCCGATGCCGCTGCCCGAGCCGCCGGCCGAGTCGCGCAGGTCGTCGCCCAGCAGCCCGGAGCCGCCGTGCGGGACGAGGACGGACAGCACCACGGCCGAGGCGAGGGCCAGCACGCCGACCATCTGGCCGGCGGGCCGCACCGTGCCGGTGCTGACGGTGCCGGCCGCGCCGCGGAAGATGCGGCCCCAGCGGGTGGCGCGGTCCTGGCCCTCGGCGAACAGCAGCAGCAGGTACCCGGTCGCGGCGAGCGCGAACCAGATCCAGTTGCCGCCGTCCCCGGCGAAGCCGTTGCCGACGGAGTAGAGCGCCAGCAGCGGCAGCCCGGCCAGGGCCGCGCGGCGGTACGTCACCGCGATGGTGTCCACGACGACGGCGATCAGGCCGACGGCGGAGAGCACGATCAGCCGCAGGCCGGGGGTGGCGGGCGCGGGGATGGCGTACGCCTGGATGTCGCTGACGCCGTTCGCGAAGGTCCGGGTCAGGGTGTGCATCATGGACGGCCCGATGCCGCCGGAGCTCGCGAAGCCGATCAGCATCATCAGCAGCAGGGCGAGCAGCTGGGCGACCGGGACGCTCCAGCGGTACAGCGGGGAGCGGCGCAGGCCGGCGCCGAGCGCGGCGATCACGGCGATCACCACGAAGGCGAGGGTGAGCCAGCTGTGCTCGGTCAGCAGCGGCAGCAGGCAGAGGGAGGCGAGGGCGGTGGCCAGCGCCGAGTAGACGGTCAGTTTGGCCCGGGTCGTCACGCGCCGGCTCCTTCCCGGTGGTGGGCGGTGGTCCTGGCGCCGTCGACGTTCTGCCAGAGGTCCGGCAGGGAGTCTCCGGCGCGCACCGGCAGGACGGCCCAGCCGGCTTCGCGCAACTGCCGTTCCCTGGCGTGGAATTCGTCGCCGCCGGTCTGCGGGGCGAGCAGCCGAAGGCCCGTCCAGGTGCCGGTGTCCAGCAGGAAGGCGACGGCACCGCCGGTGCGGCTGCGCAGTCGGCCGAGGCGGGTGGCCTGGGTCTCGTCCAGCTCGCCGAGGATCGCGATCAGCAGGCCTTCGCCGCCGACGCGCAGCGGCTCCTCGGCGCGGGAGAGCCCGCCGCCGTCGGAGAGGTCGGCCACGGCGAGGGCGTCCAGGATCAGTCCGGTGGTCTCGGCGGCGCCGTGGTTGCCGCTGCCGGGGCCGGGCACCCACTCGCCGGTGTCGGTGAGCAGGTGGGTCTGGTAGCCGCGCTCCAGCAGGTGCGCGCAGACGGAGGCGGCGCAGCTGACGGCCCACTCGAAGGAGGAGGCGGGGCCGCTGCCCCGGTGGCCGATCTCCCGGGTGTCCAGCAGGACGGTGGCCCGGGCCTTCTGCGGCTGCTCCTCGCGGCGGACCATCAGTTCGCCGTAGCGGGCGGTGGACTTCCAGTGCACCCGGCGCAGGTCGTCGCCCGGCCGGTACTCGCGCAGGATGACGTCGTCGTCGCCCGCCAGCGCCAGGGAGTGGCTGCTGCTCTCGCCCTGGCCGGCCCAGTCGCCGCTGAGGCGCACGGCCGGCAGGGCCTGGACCTGGGGGACCACGGTGAGGGTGTCGGAGGCGGTGAAGGCGCGGCCGACCTCGCACATGCCGAACGGGTCGGACAGGCGCAGCTGCAGCGGCCCGAGCGGGTAGCGCCCGCGCAGGTCGGAGCGGACGCGGTAGGACACCTCGCGGTAGCCGTGCGGCTCGACCCGGTCCAGCACGAAGCGCGGGCGCGGCCCGAGCACGTACGGCACCTGGTCCTCCAGCAGCAGCACCCCGGTGGGGACGCGGGAGACGTTGTCGACCCGCAGGTGGACGCGCGCCTCCTGGCCCGCGACCGCCCGGCGGGGGTTGAGCCGGCGCCCGCTGGCCACCCGGTAGCGGGTGTTGGCGACGATCATCACGGCGACGAGCGGCAGCGCGGCCAGCAGGAAGCCGACCCGCAGCAGCCCGTCCTGGCCCAGCACGTACGCGCAGACCACGGCGGTGATCCCGGCGGCGAGGAAGGAGCGGCCCCGGGTGGTCAGGCCGCGCAGGGCGGCCCTGACGCCCGACGTCCGGTCGGAGGGGGGAGGGGTCACCTCAGCCCCTCCGGACGGCCGGGCCGCCCTGCGGGCGCGGCAGGGGCAGCCTGGCGACGATCTCGGACACGATCTGCTCGGTGGTGCGCCGGTTGAGCTGCGTCTCGGCGGTCGGCATCAGCCGGTGCGCGAGGACGGGCACGGCCAGGCGCTGGATGTCGTCCGGGATGACGTAGTCGCGCCCGTCCAGCGCGGCGGCGGCGCGGGCGGCCCGGACGAGGTGCAGGGTGGCGCGCGGCGAGGCGCCCAGGCGCAGCTCGTGGCTGTTGCGGGTGGCGCCGACGAGGTCGACGGCGTAGCGGCGGACCGGGTCGGCGATGTGGACGGCGCGCACCAGGTCGATCAGCTTGAGGATGTCGGCGGCGTGCGCGACGGGCTGCAGGTCGTCCAGCGGGTTGGCGCCGCCGTGCACGTCCAGCATCGCGAACTCGGCCTCGGGGCTGGGGTAGCCGATGGAGATCCGGGCCATGAAGCGGTCGCGCTGGGCCTCGGGGAGGGGGTAGGTGCCCTCCATCTCGACCGGGTTCTGGGTGGCCACGACCATGAACGGCGAGGGCAGTTCGTAGGTGGTGCCGTCGATGGTGACCTGGCGCTCGGCCATGGACTCCAGCAGTGCGGACTGGGTCTTGGGCGAGGCCCGGTTGATCTCGTCGCCGACGACGATCTGGGCGAAGATCGCGCCCGGGCGGAACTCGAAGTCGCGCTGTTGCTGGTCGTAGATGTTGGTGCCGGTCACGTCCGAGGGCAGGAGGTCCGGCGTGAACTGGATGCGGCGCACGGTGCAGTCGACGGACCGGGCCAGCGCCTTGGCCAGCATGGTCTTGCCGACGCCGGGCACGTCCTCCAGCAGGAGGTGGCCCTCCGCGAGCATGACCGTCAGCGCGATGCGGACGGCCTCCGGCTTGCCCTCGATGACGCTCTCGACATTGGCGCGGACGCGGTCGACGACCGCGGCGAGCTCGGGCAGGCCGACCCGGTGGTACCCGTCCGTCCCCTGGCCCCCCGCAGGACCGCCGAGACCCGCCTGATCGTATGTGCTCGTCACCCGTTTACGCTCCCTGGCACCCTGTGCCCGCCTCATCCCGAGGCCGGACCCCACCCCTGCTGGACGCGGCCGCTCCCGGGAGCGGTTCCGCGTGCGGGACCGGCGCCGGTGGCGGCCTGCGGCCGGGCCGCCCCAGGTGGTTCGGGGTCCGACCGGCCGGTGCATTCTCCCCCGGGCGGCGGCCGAAAGTCACCCTCCGGCCGTGGCCGCCCGGGATGCCCGGGATCGCCCCACGCGGGGGAGGGGCGGGGAGGGGTCAGCGGATCTCGCGCAGGAGGCCGGTGTGGACGTCGAAGACAAAGCCCCGCACGTCGTCCGTGTACGGCAGGAAGGGGGAGGTGCGCACCCGCTGCATGGACTGGCGCACGTCGCCGTCCAGGTCGACGAAGGCCTCCACCGCCCACTGCGGGCGCTGGCCGACCTCCAGTTCCAGTTCGCGGCGGAAGTCCTCGGTGAGACCGAGCAGGCCGCAGCCGGTGTGGTGGATCAGCGCGACGGAGCGGGTGCCCAGGGCGCGCTGGCTGATGGTCAGGGAGCGGATGGTGTCGTCGGTGACGACCCCGCCCGCGTTGCGGATGACGTGGGCGTCGCCGAGTTCGAGGCCGAGCGCGGCGAAGAGGTCGAGGCGGGCGTCCATGCAGGCCACCACGGCGATCTTCTGGACGGGCCGGGCGTCCATGCCGCCGTCCCTGAAGGTCACCGCGTATTCCCGGTTGGCGCTGACGAAGCGGTCGATGATCACGGGTCCGTCGGAGGTGGCAGCGGCGTGCGGCACGGGCCGGTCGGGGGTCACTGTCATGACGGCGACGTTAGTGCGATTCGGTGGAGCGTGGTGGGGTGAACAGCTACAGAACCCGGGGCTGTGATCGAGCGCATAGCCACAACGCGGCGCTCCGTCCGGCAGTTCGTCCGGCGGGGGCGCGCGGCCCCGCCCGGAGGCCGTCGCCAGGACTCGTACGGAGCCGCCCCGGCCGCTGCGACCTGCGACGATCCGTACCGCCGCCCGGGTGGTGCGCCGGAGCGGACCATTGACTGCCGGGGCCCGCGCGGTAGAGTTCGCAACGCGGTGGAGCACAGCCGCCGGGGTCCCGTCAACCGGGCCTTCCCGGGCGGTCCGGGCCTTCGCCGACGCGGCCCGTGGCCTCCCCCCGCTCCGTGCTCACCTGGCGCACCTTCCCCGGTGCCGGGCGGCACGTCCTTCCCCTCGAGCGGGTGGGGACCACGGGCCGCGTCGTGGTGCCGGGGCGGGGTGGGCGAGAATGGTCCGAAGCTCCCGGACGTCGGGCTGCTCCACCGAGGAAGGGCGCCACCGCGCATGACCAGCAACGACTCCGGCCCCAAGCACGTTCCGGTGATGCTGCAGCGGTGCATGGACGCGCTGGCTCCGGCGATCTCGCGCCCGGGCGCCGTGGTGGTGGACGCGACCCTCGGACTCGGCGGGCACAGCGAGGCGCTGCTGACCCAGTTCCCCGAGGTGCGGCTCGTCGCGGTGGACCGCGACCCGCAGGCGCTCGAGCTCTCGGGCGAGCGGCTGGCCCCGTTCGGCGACCGGGCGACCCTGGTGCACGCCGTCTACGACGAGATCCCCGAGGTGCTGGAGCGCCTCGACATCGACCGGGTGGACGGGATCCTGTTCGACCTCGGCGTCTCCTCCATGCAGCTGGACGAGGCCGAGCGCGGCTTCGCGTACGCCCAGGACGCCCCGCTGGACATGCGGATGGACCAGACCCGGGGGATCAGCGCGGCGGAGGTGCTCAACACCTACAGCCACGGGGACCTGGCGCGGATCCTGAAGGTGTACGGCGAGGAGCGGTTCGCCGGGAAGATCGCCTCGGTGATCCTGCGCGAGCGGGAGAAGGAACCGTTCACCACCAGCGCGCGTCTGGTCGATTTGGTCCGCAACGCGATTCCGGCCGCCACCCGCCGTACGGGCGGGAACCCGGCCAAGCGGACGTTCCAGGCCCTGCGGATCGAGGTCAACGGCGAGCTGGAGGTCCTGGAGCGGGCGATCCCGGGCGCGCTGGACGCCCTGGCGCTGGGCGGGCGGATCGCCGTGATGTCCTACCAGTCGCTGGAGGACCGCCTGGTGAAGCAGTGCTTCGCCGCCGGGGCCACCAGCACCGCGCCCCCGGGACTGCCGTTCATCCCGGAGGAGCACCAGCCCTGGCTCAAACTGATCACCCGCGGTGCCGAGCTGGCCACCGAGGAGGAGATCGAGGAGAACCGGCGCGCCGCGCCCGTACGGCTGCGGGTGGCGGAGAGGATCAGGGACCGTAGCAAGCGGGGCTGACCGGAAAGGGGCCCCGGCGGGGCCGAAGGGCGGAGGAGAGCAGTGGGGCCGGTGGCCGGTGGGGTCCGGACGGGGCGGGGAACGCTCGCCGGGCAGGCGAGGGCGCGCATCACGGTCCGGCCGGGGCGGCGCCCGGTACGGGGGCGCACGCCGTTCGCCGTGCTCGTGGTGGCGCTGCTCGCGGGCGGGCTGTTCGGGCTGTTGGCGCTGAACACCGCGCTCAACGAGGGCTCCTTCGAGCTGTCCAGGCTGCAGAAGCAGACCACCAAGGCGACGGACGAGCAGCAGGGCCTCCAGCACGAGATCGACCAGTCCTCGGCGCCGGACGCGCTCGCCAAGCGGGCCGCCGAGCTGGGCATGGTCCCGGCCGGCGGGATGGCGTTCCTGGACGTGCCGAACGGCGGCAAGGTCGTCGGCACGCCCGGCCCGGCGCAGGACAGCCCGCCCGTGAAGCGCTCGGGCGCCGAGCCGTGGCCGGCCAAGGGCACCCCGGGTGTCCCGGCCGCCCAGCCGAGCCCGACCGCGCCCGCCGCGCCGCCGGCCGCCCCCTCGGGGGCGCCGAGCCCGGCGGCGAGCAGTGGTGACCCGGTGACCCAGCTCAACCCCGTCGCGCCCGCGCAGCCGCAGAAGAGCGGGGGTGCGGCCCGATGACGACGCCTCGTCAGCCCTCCTCGGGCTCCGGCGGTTCGGGCGGCGGACGCCGCCAGCCGCCGCGCGGCTCCGCGCCCCGACCCGGCACCGGGCGGGTCCAGCCGTCGCGCGGACAGAGTGGCGGGCAGAGCGGCGGGCAGAGCGCCCGCGGCCAGTCGGCCAAGGGCCAGCCCACCAGGGGGCAGGGCGCCAAGCCCGCCGCCGGTTCGGGCAAGGCGCAGCCGGCCCGCTCGGCGCAGCCCGGCCGCGGCCCGTCCGCCAAGCCCCAGCCGGGCCGGGCGGCCGCCGCCTCCCGCACCCCGCGCGCCCCGCAGCAGCGCCGCCCCGAGGGGCGCCCGCCCGCCGCCCGTCCGCGCCCCAGGCCCCGGCTGCCCCAGCGGCCCAAGCCGCTGCGCCTGGCCGAGCCCAAGCGCCGCCTGCGGGTGATCACCGTGGTGATGTCGCTGGTGTTCTCCGTGTTCGCCGGCCGCCTGGTCCAGCTCCAGCTGCTGGACTCCGACGCGCTGGCCGCCGACGCCAACACCAACCGCTACCTCAACATCCCGATCACCGCCGAGCGCGGCTCGATAACGTCCTCGGACGGCGTCGCGCTGGCCGCCACCGTCGACGCGTACGACATCACCGCCGACCCGGCCATGTTCACCCCGGAGGCGACCGGAGTCCCGGACGCGCCGGAGCAGGCCGCGGCCCTCCTGTCGCCGATCATCGGCGTCCCCAAGGAGAAGATCGCCGCCGACCTGCACACCCCCAAGACCCGCTACAAGCGGCTCGCGGCCCAGCAGACCCCGGCCGCCAAGAACCAGATCAGCGACCTCAAGGCGGGCCTGGAGAAGCAGGCCGGAACCCGGGCCTGCCAGGCCCAGAAGAAGCTGATGGGCAAGCCCGCCGAACAGGGCGGGCGCACCCGGGTCGACGACCAGTGCGCCAACCCGCTGGCCGGGGTGTTCAACCGGGAGACGCAGAAGCGGATCTACCCGGCGGACGGGCTGGCCGCCAACCTCGTCGGCTTCGTCAACGGCGAGGGCGAGGGCGCCGGCGGCCTGGAGCTGCAGTACCAGAAGATGCTCGCCGGCAAGGACGGCCGCAGCAGCTACGCCCAGGCGGGCGGCCGGCTGGTGCCCACCGCCGGCGGCTCGATGGACCCGGCCGTGCCGGGCAGCGACATCAAGCTGACGATCAACCGGGACATCCAGTGGGCCGCCCAGCGGGCGATCACCGACCAGGTGGTCAACTCCGGCGCGGAGAAGGGCTACGTCGTCGTCCAGGACGTGAAGACCGGCCAGGTCATCGCGATGGCCACCGCGCCCGGCTTCAACCCGGGCGACCTGTCCACCGCGAAGCAGTCCCAGCTGGGCAACGCCGCGCTCCAGGACGCGTACGAGCCGGGCAGCACCGCCAAGCTGATGAGCCTGGCCGCCGTGCTGGACTCCGGCAAGGCCAACTGGGACACCCGCGTCACCGTGCCCAACCGGCTGGTGCGCGCCGGGCAGCAGTTCAAGGACGACGTCGACCACGGCGACTGGTACCTGACCCTGGCCGGGGTGCTCGCCAAGTCCTCCAACATCGGCACCATCGAGGCCGTGGAGACGCTCGGCGACGGCGACCAGGCCAAGGCCAACCAGGCGCTGGACGCCTACATGCGCAAGTTCGGCGTCGCCCGGCCGACCGGTCTGAACTTCCCCGGCGAGACGCCCGGGATGCTCAAGAAGCCGGAGGACCTGGTGGCCTCGGAGAAGTACAACATCGCCTTCGGCCAGGGCCCGCTGCAGCTCAACGCGCTCCAGGCGACCTCCGTCTACTCGACCATCGCCAACGGCGGGGTGCGGGTCGCGCCCAGCATCGTTCAGGGCGTCACCGGGCCGGACGGCGCGTACACGCCCACGCCGGCGGGGGAGCAGACCAGGGTGGTCAGCGAGCAGACCGCCAAGACCCTCACCTCGATGCTGGAGTCCGTCGTCGACGACGAGCAGGGCACCGGCGGCAAGGCCGCCATCCCCGGCTACCGCGTCGCCGGCAAGACCGGCACCGCCAACCGCGGCGCCGCCGACGGCAAGGGCTACGACGGCTACACCGCCTCCTTCATCGGCTTCGCCCCCGCCGACGCCCCCCGCTACACCGTCTCCTGCACCCTCCAGGGCCCGGTCAACGGGCACTTCGGCGGCCAGCTGTGCGGGCCGGTGTTCAAGCAGGTGATGGAGTTCACCCTGAAGACCATGCAGGTCCCGCCGAGCAGCTCCCAGGCGCCCAACCTGGCCGTCGAGTGGAAGCCGTGAGCGAGTATGAACGAGCAGCACAGCGGCCGGGGCGTCGGCGCGGCGAAGGCCCGGTTTGGCCCTGGACACCCTTCGGCGGATAGCCTTCCCGCCGTGCCGAAACCCGATCAAACCACCGTGAGTCCGCCCCGCCCGACCGGGACCACCGCTCTGCCGCTCGCCGAGCTGGCCGACCGGATGGGCCTGCCGCCCGTCGAGGGCGGCGCCGTCACCGGCGTCACCCACGACTCCCGCGCGGTGCGCCCGGGTGACGTGTACGTGGCCTTCCCGGGCGCCAACCACCACGGCGCGGCCTTCGCCGCCAAGGCCGCCGGGGCCGGCGCGGTGGCGGTGCTGACCGACCCGGCCGGGGCCGAGCTGGCGGCCGGGACGGGCCTGCCGCTGCTGGTCGTCGACCGGCCGCGGGCCCGGATGGGCGAGCTGGCCGCGATCGTCTACGGCCACCCGTCCGAGCGGCTGCTGATGATCGGGCTGACCGGCACCAACGGCAAGACCACCACCTCCTACCTCGTCGAGGGCGGCCTGCGCGGCGCCGGGCGCAGCCCGGGCGTCATCGGCACCGTCGAGATGCGGGTCGGCGAGGAGCGGATCAAGAGCGAGCGCACCACCCCCGAGGCCACCGACCTGCACGCGATCCTCGGCGTGATGGCCGAGCGCGGCGCCGACGCGGTGACCATGGAGGTCTCCAGCCACGCCCTGGTCTTCGGCCGCACCGACGGCGTGGCGTACGACGTCGCGCTGTTCAACAACCTGACGCCCGAGCACCTCGACTTCCACCCGGACATGGAGGACTACTTCCAGGCGAAGGCCCGGCTCTTCCAGCCCGGCAAGTCCCGCCTGGGCGTGGTCAACCTGGACGACGCCTACGGCCGCAGGCTCGCCGCCGAGGCCGAGATCCCGGTGACCACCTTCTCCGCCACCGGGGACGCCGGGGCCGACTGGCGGGCCGTGGACGTGCAGCTCGGCCCGGCCGGCTCCACCTTCCGGGTGGTCGGCCCGGACGGCGCCGAGGCCGACGCCTCCGTGCCGCTGCCCGGCCCGTTCAACGTCGCCAACGCGCTCGCCGCGATCACCGTGCTGGTCACCGCCGGCCTGCCGCTGGACCGGTCGGTGGCCGGGGTGGCGGGGGTGGCCGGAGTCCCCGGCCGCCTGGAGCGGGTGGACGCGGGCCAGCCGTACGTCGCCGTGGTCGACTACGCGCACAAGCCGGACGCCCTGCGGGCCGTCCTCACCTCGCTGCGCGAGGTCACCAAGGGCCGCCTGCACGTCGTCGTGGGCTGCGGCGGCGACCGCGACCCGCACAAGCGCGGCCCGATGGGCGACATCGCCGCCCGGCTGGCCGACACGGCCCTGCTGACCAGCGACAACCCGCGCAGCGAGGACCCGCTGGCGATCCTCGCCAGCATGCTGACCGGCGCCGCCGCCGTCCCCGAGGCCGAGCGCGGAGCCGTCCTGGTCGTGCCCGACCGGGCGGAGGCGATCGCTCTGGCGATCGCCCGCGCCCAGGCGGGCGACACCGTGCTGGTGGCCGGCAAGGGCCACGAGCTGGGCCAGTACGTACGAGACGAGATCCGCCCCTTCGACGACCGGGAGGTGCTGCACGACGCGATCGTGCGGGCCACGGCCGCCCGGGGCGACCGAGGAGTAGAGCAGCAGTGATCGCACTGACCCTCGCCGAGGTGGCCGCCGCGGTCGGAGGCACCCTCGTCGGTGCCGACCCGGACACCCCGGTCACCGGCCCGGTCGAGGTCGACTCGCGCAAGGTGAGCCCCGGCGGCCTGTTCGCGGCCTTCGTCGGCGAGAACGTCGACGGCCACGACTACGCCGCCACGGCGGTGGAGGCCGGCGCCGTCGCCGTGCTGGCCTCCCGCCCGGTCGGCGTCCCCGCCGTCCTGGTCGACAGTGTGGTGGACGCGCTCGGCAAGCTGGCCCGCACCGTGGTCGCCCGCGCCGAGGGCACCGCCGTCGTCGCGCTGACCGGCTCGGCCGGCAAGACCAGCACCAAGGACCTCATCGCCCAGCTGCTCCAGCGCCTCGGCGAGACCGTCTACCCGCCCGGCTCGCTCAACAACGAGATCGGCCACCCGATGACCGCGCTGCGGGTCGAGGCCGGCACCCGGCACCTGGTGATGGAGATGGGCGCCCGGCACAAGGGCGACATCGAGTACCTCACCTCGATCACCCCGCCGAACGTCGCACTGGTGCTCAACGTCGGCACCGCGCACGTCGGCGAGTTCGGCTCGCAGGAGGCGATCGCCGAGGCCAAGGGCGAGATCGTCGAGGCGCTGCCCGCCGACGGCACCGCGATCCTCAACGCCGACGACCGGCTGGTGCGCGCCATGGCCTCCCGGACCAGGGCGAAGGTCGTCTACTTCGGCGAGTCCCCGGAAGCCCAGGTACGGGCGACAGGTGTTCGCCTGGACGCCACCGGACGTCCATCGTTCACGCTCACCACCCCGGCCGGTTCCGCGCCCGTGCAGCTGCGCCTGTACGGTGAGCACCACGTCTCGAACGCCCTCGCCGCCGCCGCGGTGGCGATGGAGCTCGGGATGACCGTCGACGACACCGCCGCCGCCCTCGGCGAGGCGGGTGCGCTGTCCCGCTGGCGCATGGAGGTCGTCGACCGGGCCGATGGTGTCACCGTCGTCAACGACGCCTACAACGCGAACCCCGACTCGATGCGGGCCGCGCTGCGGGCGCTGGTCTCGATGGGGGGCCGGGGCCCGGAGCGCCGCCGCACCTGGGCGGTGCTCGGCGAGATGCGGGAGCTCGGCGAGGAGAGCCTGGCCGAGCACGACGCCATCGGACGGCTCGCCGTCCGGCTGGACGTCACCAAGCTGGTGGCGGTCGGCGGACGCGAGGCGGCCTGCATGGAACTCGGCGCGAGGAACGAAGGTTCGTGGGGTGAGGAGTCGGTGCTGGTGTCCGACGCGGACGCGGCGGTCGAACTGCTGCGCAGTCAGCTGCGGCCAGGGGATGTGGTCCTGGTGAAGGCGTCCCGTTCGGTGGGGCTGGAGAAGGTGGCCGAGGCCCTCCTGACGGACGGTGCTGCCCGATGATGAAGCAGATCCTGATCTCCGGGATGATCGGTCTGATCCTCTCGCTGATCGGCACGCCCGCCCTGATCAAGCTGCTGGCCCGTCAGGGCTACGGCCAGTACATCCGCGACGACGGCCCCAAGGCGCACCACAGCAAGAAGGGCACGCCCACCATGGGCGGCATCGCCTTCATCCTGGCGACCCTGATCGCGTACTTCGGCACGAAGGCGATAACGGGCGACAGCCCGACCGCCTCCGGCCTGCTGGTGCTCTTCCTGACCACGGGCCTCGGCCTGGTCGGCTTCCTGGACGACTACATCAAGGTCGTCAAGCGCCGCTCCCTGGGCCTGCGGGCCAAGGCGAAGCTGGCCGGCCAGTCGATCGTCGGCCTGGTGTTCGCCGTCCTGGCGCTGCAGTTCCACGACGACCGCGGCCTCAGCCCGGCCTCCCAGTCGCTGTCCTTCGTGCGCGACTTCAAGTGGTCGATCGGCCCGGTGCTGTTCGTCATCTTCGCCTACTTCATGATCGCCGCGACCTCCAACGGCGTGAACCTGACGGACGGTCTGGACGGCCTCGCCACCGGCGCCTCGGTGATGGCCTTCGGCGCCTACACCTTCATCGGGCTCTGGGAGTACTCGCAGAGCTGCGCCTACTTCATCTCCGCCACCGGCGCCTGCTACGACGTCCGCGACCCGCTGGACCTCGCCGTGGTCGCCGCCGCCCTCATGGGCTCCTGCTTCGGCTTCCTGTGGTGGAACACCTCGCCCGCCAAGATCTTCATGGGCGACACCGGCTCGCTCGCCCTCGGCGGCGCCCTGGCCGGCCTCGCGATCTGCTCGCGCACCGAGCTGCTGCTGATCATCCTCGGCGGCCTCTTCATGATCATCACCCTGTCGGTGATCATCCAGGTCGGCTCCTTCCGGATGACCGGCAAGCGCGTCTTCAAGATGGCGCCGCTGCAGCACCACTTCGAACTCAAGGGCTGGAGCGAAGTCCTGGTCGTGGTCCGCTTCTGGATCATCCAGGGCCTCTGCGTGGCCGTCGGCCTCGGCCTCTTCTACGCGGGATACCGGGCGGGATGACGAACACCGACGTGACCGAGTTCACCGACCTGCCCGTCGTCGTCGCCGGGCTCGGCGTCTCCGGCATCAGCGCCGCCCGCGTCCTGCGCGGGCTCGGCGCGGCGGTCACCGTCGTGGACGGCGGCAGCGGCCCGGGCCTGACGGCCCGCGCCGCCGAGCTGGAGGCGATCGGCGTCGCGGTGCGCCTGGGCGACGGCGCGAGCCTGCCCGAGGGCACCCGGCTGGTCGTCACCTCGCCCGGCTGGGCGCCGGACAGCCCGCTGTTCGCCGCCGCCGCGGCGGTCGGCGTCGAGGTCTGGGGCGACGTCGAGCTGGCCTGGCGCCTGCGCAGGCCGCTGGCCGCCACCGGCGAGCCCGCCCCCTGGCTGGCCGTCACCGGCACCAACGGCAAGACCACCACCGTCCAGATGCTCGCCTCGATCCTCACCGCCGCCGGCAAGCGCACCGCCGCCGTCGGCAACGTCGGGGTCTCGGTGCTGGACGCGGTGCTCGCCGAGGAGCCGTACGACGTCCTCGCCGTCGAGCTCTCCAGCTACCAGCTGCACTGGGCGCCCTCGCTGCGCCCGTACTCGGCCGCGGTGCTCAACCTGGCGCCCGACCACCTCGACTGGCACGGCTCGATGGAGGCGTACGCCGCCGACAAGGGCCGGATCTACGAGGGCAACGTCGTCGCCTGCGTGTACAACCTGGCCGACCCGGCCACCGAGGCGCTGGTCATGGAGGCCGACGTCGAGGAGGGCTGCCGGGCCATCGGCTTCGGCCTCGGCGCGCCCAGCCCGTCGAACTTCGGCGTGGTGGACGGCCTGCTGGTCGACCGGGCCTTCGTCGAGGACCGGGCCCAGAACGCCGCCGAGCTCGGGGCCGTCGAGGACGTCAACCCGCCGGCGCCGCACAACATCGCCAACGCGCTCGCCGCGGCGGCGCTGGCGCGGTCGTACGGGGTCGACCCGAAGGCCGTCCGCGAGGGCCTGCGGGCCTTCCGCCCGGACGCCCACCGGATCGCCGAGGTCGGGACCGTCCGCGAGGTCACGTACATCGACGACTCCAAGGCCACCAACACCCACGCCGCGGCCGCCTCGCTGGCCGCCTACCGGCCGATCGTCTGGATCGCCGGCGGGCTCGCCAAGGGCGCGACCTTCGACGACCTCGTCCAGGGCGCGGCCGAGCGGCTGCGCGGCGTGGTGCTGATCGGCCAGGACCGCGCGCTGATCCGGGAGGCCCTGGAGCGACACGCTCCGGATGTGCCGGTGATCGAGGCGGCCGAGGGCCAGACTGGCGCGGTGGCGATGGCGGAAATCGTTCGAACGGCGGCAACGCTCGCCCGATCGGGTGACACGGTGCTGCTGGCGCCGGCCTGCGCCTCGATGGACATGTTCACCAACTACGGGGAGCGCGGCGACCTGTTCGCGGCGGCGGTCCGGGAGTTGGAAGGCGAGTAGCCGACCCCGCAGGGGGCGTCGTACAAGAGAGTGAGCGGGGAACGGTGGCGGGGCAGGGCAGGGCGGGTTCCGGAGCGACCGAGCAGGACTCCGCCGAGCCGTGGCGCGTGATCTCCGCCACCACGACCAAGTACAAGTCGGCCGGTCCGCTGGCCCGGCTGCGGGCCTTCCGGGCCCGCGTCGGGTACTGGCTGGACCGGCCGCTGACGCCGTACCTGCTGATCGTCGGCACCGTCCTGCTGCTGGTCGTGCTCGGCCTGATGATGGTCTTCTCGGCCTCGCAGATCCTCGCCCTGAACCAGCACCACACCGCGCAGTACTACTTCCTCAAGCAGCTGATCGCGGCCATCCTCGGCCTCATCCTGCTGGTCGGCTTCGCCTCCGTCCCGGTGGCGGTGCTGCGGGTGATCGTCTACCCGGTGATGTTCGGGGTGATCGGCGCGCTCGCGCTGGTCGCCGTCCCCGGCATCGGGGTGCGGATCAACGGCAACCAGAACTGGCTGGACTTCGGGTTCTTCCAGTTCCAGCCCTCGGAGTTCGCCAAGCTCGCGCTGGTCCTCTGGGGCGCCGACCTGCTCGCCCGCAAGCAGAAGGCCGGCACCCTCAACTCCTGGAAGCACCTGCTGGTGCCGCTGGTGCCCGGCGCCCTGCTGCTGCTCGCGCTGATCATGATCGGCGGCGACATGGGCACCTCGATGATCCTCGTCGCCATGGTCTTCGCGCTGCTGTGGATGGTCGGCGCGCCCCTGCGGCTGTTCGTCGCCACCCTCGGGGTGGCGGTCGTGGTCTGCACCGCCCTGGTCGTCACCGTCCCGCACCGGGCGGAGCGGCTGGGCTGCATCGGCGTCACCAAGCTCGACCCCGACGGCGCCTGCTTCCAGGCGCTGCACGGCGTCTATTCGTTCGCGCTCGGCGGCGGCTTCGGCACCGGCCTGGGCGCCGGCGTGGAGAAGTGGGGGCAGCTGCCCGAGGCCCACACCGACTTCATCTTCGCCGCGACCGGCGAGGAACTCGGTCTCGTGGGGACGCTGTCGGTGATCGGTCTCTTCGCGGCACTAGGCTACGCGGGTATCCGTGTGGCCATCGGTACGAAGGACCCCTTCGTCAGGTACGCCGCGGGAGCCGCCACCACCTGGATCATGGCGCAGGCCATGATCAACCTGGGGTCGGCGCTGGGACTGCTGCCCATCGCGGGCGTCCCGCTCCCGCTGTTCTCCTACGGCGGTTCCGCCATGCTGTCGGCCATGTCCGTGATCGGGGTGCTGCTGTGCCTGGCACGCAGCTCCTCGGGCGCGAAGGCGGCCCTGGCCGCCCGGAGCAAGAACTCCCGGGTCAGGAAGCGACTGGCCCGGGTGCTGCCACGACGACGAACCACAGCGCGCCCGGCCCCGGTGCCGGCACGCAGGGAGCGGTGAATTTCGGTGCATGTCGTACTCGCCGGCGGGGGGACCGCCGGTCACATCGAGCCGGCCATGGCCCTCGCGGACGCACTCCGCAGGCACGACCCGTCCGTCGGGATCACCGCCCTCGGCACCGAGAAGGGTCTGGAGACCCGGCTGGTGCCCGAGCGCGGCTACCAGCTGGAGCTGATCCCGGCCGTCCCGCTGCCCCGCAAGCCCACCCCCGAGCTGATCACCGTCCCCGGCCGGCTGCGCGGCACCGTCCGGGCGGCCCAGGAGATCATCGAGCGGGTCAACGCCGACTGCGTGGTCGGCTTCGGCGGCTACGTCGCGATGCCCGCCTACCTGGCGGCCAAGCGCGCCGGCGTGCCGATCGTGGTGCACGAGGCCAACGCCCGCCCGGGTCTGGCCAACAAGATCGGCGCCCGTTACAGCGACTTCGTCGCCGTCTCCACCCCGGACAGCAAGCTGCGCGACTCCCGGTACATCGGCATCCCGCTGCGCCGGACCATCGCCACCCTGGACCGGGGCGCCGTGCGGCCGGAGGCCCGTCAGTACTTCGGCCTCGACCAGCGGCTGCCCACCCTGCTCGTCTCGGGCGGCTCCCAGGGCGCCCGGCGGCTGAACGAGACGATCACGGCGATCGCGCCCCGGCTCCAGCAGTACGGCGTGCAGATCCTGCACGCCGTCGGGCCGAAGAACGAGTTGCCGCAGGTCGCGGACGTCCCCGGGATGCCGCCGTACCGTCCGGTTCCGTACATCGACCGGATGGACCTCGCCTACGCCGCGGCCGACCTGATGCTCTGCCGGGCCGGCGCCATGACGGTGGCCGAGCTGGCCGCCGTCGGCCTGCCCGCCGCGTTCGTGCCGCTGCCGATCGGCAACGGCGAGCAGCGGCTGAACGCCCAGCCGATGGTCAAGGCCGGCGGCGGCCTGCTGGTGGACGACGCCGAGCTGACCACGGACTGGGTGCTCCAGAACGTGCTACCGGTGCTCACCGACCCGCAGCGGCTCTGGGACATGAGCCGGGCCGCCGCCGAGTTCGGCCGCCGGGACGCGGACGACCTGCTGGTCGGCATGGTCTACGAGGCGATCCAGGCCCACCGCGGCGGCCGCCGCCGTGGCTGACGGTCGGCTCGCCGACCCCCTGGAGGACGAGCTGGAGGACGAGGAGAACGCTCCTCGCCTCCGGCTCTCCCGGAGGGGCATCGTGGTGCTGAGCGCGTTCGGCGCCGCGCTGCTCGGCGTGCTGGCCTGGCTGGTGTTCTTCTCCTCCGTCCTGGACGTGCGCAGCGTCGCCGTCCAGGGCGCCCCGGACGAGAACCTGACCCCGGACCAGGTCCGGGAGTCGATCGGGAGGCTGGCCGACGGCCCGCTGGCCCGGGTCGACCTGGACGAGGCGCGGCGCCGGGTGGAGGCGATCCCCCGGGTGGCCAAGGCCGAGGTGTGGCGGGGCTGGCCGCACACCCTGCGGGTGAAGGTCGTGCAGCGCACGGCGGCGGCCGCCGTCAAGGGGGAGGACGGCAAGTTCACCCAGGTGGATGCATCCGGCGTGAGCTTCGCCACCGACGCGGCCCCACCGGCAGGAGTGCCGGTGGTGGAGCTGCGGCTGAGTCAGCCGGCCCTGGACGTCGAGTCGGTGATCTCCCGTCCGCAGTTGGTGCGCGGCGCCGTGGCGGTTGCCGCCGGGCTGCCGCCGGACCTCGCCAAGCGGGCCGGTTCGGTGCTCGTGCACTCGTACGACGACATCGAGCTGCAGCTCAGCGGCGGTGCGACGGTGCGCTGGGGGAGCCCTGACCAGATCGACCGCAAGGCTCGAGTGCTGGTCGCACTGATGAATCAGAAGGGCACGAACTACGACGTGAGTGCGCCGGAGGCGCCGGCGGTGTCGGGATGATCCGGTAGGTTCTGTGGCTGAGGGAGGGGTTGACGCCTCGAAGTGTCGGCCCGACCCTTGGTGGTCACCCCGGTTTCGTAAGCCGGCCGATGATCACATAGGCTCAAAAGAAAAAGGGAAGCTCGGCGTGTTCGTTGAAACGCGTGCCCGGAGCCACCTAGTGTCCTGTGTCACCAGACTGTGTCCCCTGGTGATGTGACGGTGGCACAGCACTAACCCTAAAGGTCAAGTTTAGGGTTGGGGTCGGCGGTCGGCATTTCGGACATTCAGTCAGAAACCAGGCTCCCTACCCATCGACATCCGTCGGTACGTCCCCTTCCACTGGGTCGAACCGACCCGGAAATTCGAGGCGAGAGGCCTTCGACGTGGCAGCACCGCAGAACTACCTCGCAGTCATCAAGGTCGTCGGAATCGGCGGCGGTGGTGTCAACGCCATCAACCGGATGATCGAGGTCGGTCTCAAGGGCGTCGAGTTCATCGCGATCAACACCGATGCGCAGGCCCTCCTGATGAGCGACGCCGACGTCAAGCTCGATGTGGGCCGTGAACTCACCCGGGGCCTCGGCGCCGGCGCCAACCCCGAGGTCGGCCGCAAGGCCGCCGAGGACCACCGCGAGGAGATCGAGGAGGTCCTCAAGGGGGCCGACATGGTCTTCGTGACCGCCGGCGAGGGCGGTGGCACGGGCACGGGCGGCGCGCCCGTCGTCGCCAACATCGCGCGCTCGCTCGGCGCCCTGACGATCGGCGTGGTCACCCGCCCGTTCACCTTCGAGGGCCGCCGCCGCGCCAACCAGGCAGAGGACGGCATCGCCTCCCTGCGCGAAGAGGTCGACACCCTCATCGTCATCCCCAACGACCGGCTGCTGTCCATCTCGGACCGCCAGGTCAGCGTGCTCGACGCGTTCCGCTCGGCCGACCAGGTCCTGTTGTCCGGTGTCCAGGGCATCACCGACCTGATCACCACCCCGGGTCTGATCAACCTCGACTTCGCCGACGTCAAGTCCGTCATGTCGGAGGCCGGTTCGGCGCTCATGGGCATCGGCTCGGCCCGCGGCGAGGACCGCGCCAAGGCCGCCGCCGTGATGGCGATCTCCTCCCCGCTGCTGGAGGCCTCGATCGACGGCGCCCGCGGCGTGCTGCTGTCCATCTCGGGCGGCTCCGACCTCGGCCTGTTCGAGATCAACGAGTCGGCCCAGCTGGTCAGCGAGGCCGCGCACCCCGAGGCGAACATCATCTTCGGCGCCGTCATCGACGACGCGCTGGGCGACGAGGTCCGCGTCACCGTCATCGCGGCCGGCTTCGACGGCGGGCAGCCGCCGGCGATCGTCCGCGACCCGGTGGTCAAGTCCACCCCGTCCGCGCCGTCCACGCCGCCGGCCGCCCCGGACCGCCCGGCCTCCCGCCCGTCGTACGGCGGCATCGGCTCGGTCACCTCCCGCTCGGAGGAGGGTTCGTCGACCCGCTCCTCGGAGATCCCGGTCGCCACCGCTGCGGCCCCGGTGCCGCCGCAGGTGCAGCCGGCGCGGCAGCCGTTCGTCGAGAGCCCGGCCGAGGAGCTCGACGTGCCGGACTTCCTTAAGTGATCGATCACGCGATCCACGCGGGTGCTCACTTCGCCTTCACCGACCGGTGGGGCGGGGTGAGCACTTCGCCGTACGGGGAGATGAACCTCGGCGGCGCCGTGGGGGACGACCCGGAGGCCGTCCGGGAGAACCGGGTGCTGGCCGCCCGGGAGTTGGGGATCGAACCGGCCGACGTGGTCTGGATGAACCAGGTGCACGGGGCCGAGGTGTCCGTGGTGACGCGGCGCCAGCCGCAGGGGCAGGCGCCGACCGTGGACGGCGTGGTCACCGACCGGCCGCTCGCGCTGGCGGTGCTGACCGCCGACTGCACCCCGGTGCTGCTGGCCGACCCGGTGGCGGGCGTGGTGGGCGCGGCCCACGCGGGCCGGCCTGGGCTGGCGGCGGGGGTGGTGCCCGCGACCGTACGGGCGATGGTCGAACTCGGGGCCGAGCCGGCGCGGATCACCGCCGCCACCGGCCCCGCGGTCTGCGGCCGCTGCTACGAGGTGCCGGCCGAACTGCGCGCCGAGGTCGCGGTCGTGGTGCCGGCGGCCTTCGCCGAGACCTCCTGGGGGACCCCGGCCCTGGACGTGGCGGAGGGCGTCGCGGCGCAGCTGTCCGAGGCGGGCGTCACCTCGCTGGTGCGCTCACCGGTCTGCACGCTGGAATCGACCGACCACTACTCCTACCGGCGCGAGCGGCGCACGGGCCGGCTCGCGAGCTACGTCTGGCTGGGTTCTGACAAGTGATGACGAACGACATCTACGGACCGTTCCCGGGTGGCCCCGGCAGCTTTCCCGACAAAGGGTGGCTGGAGGCGTTGACGGAGGGGCAGCGGGCCCGCTCCGAGGAGCTGGGCACCAACCTCGACGTGGTGGAGCGCCGGATCGCGGACGCCTGTGCGGCCGCGGGGCGCCCGCGTGAGGACGTGACCCTGATCGTCGTCACCAAGACCTACCCGGCCGAGGACAGCGCGCTGCTGGCCGGGCTGGGCGTGAGGGACGTCGCGGAGAACCGCGACCAGGACGCCGCCCCCAAGGCGGAGCAGTGCAGAAACCTTCCTCTGGACTGGCACTTCGTCGGGCAGCTGCAGACGAACAAGGTCCGCTCCGTCGTCCGGTACGCGAACCGCGTGCACTCGGTGGACCGGCTGAGGCTGGTCGGGTCGCTCTCGGCGGCCGTGCTCAAGTCCGAACGCCCGGAGCTGGGTTGCCTGGTGCAGGTGGCGCTGGACAAGGAGCACGGGGAGGGCGGGCACCGGGCCGGGGTCGCGCCGGAGGACGTCGCCGAACTCGCGGACGCGATCGCCGACACGCCCGGGCTGCGGCTGGACGGTGTGATGACCGTCGCTCCGCTCGCCGGTCCGCTGGCCGGGGACCCGGCCCGCGCCTTCGATCGGCTGGTGGAAATCGCAACCGGCGTACGGGCGACCCATCCTGCTGCCACCATGGTCTCCGCAGGGATGAGCGGCGACCTTGAGCAGGCGATTGCCGCCGGTGCGACACATGTACGCGTCGGTACGGCGGTACTCGGAGTGAGGTCACCCCTCAGGTAACGTCACCGGGTAGTAGATCAGACTGCAGGACAAAATAGGACAGAATCTAGCAGCTCCCCGGAGCTGCTGGCGAACCGTGGATCGCAGCTCCGCGGCCCCCACTCCACGAACCCTGACAGGCCGTCCGCCTGATGCGCCGTCGTGGAGGGACCGCGGAATCCGCTGAGCAGGGTCGTGGCCCGGCGGTCCACCACAAGCGGAGGAGACAGGAGCATGGCCGGCGCGATGCGCAAGATGGCGGTCTACCTCGGCCTCGTGGAGGACGAGACGTACGACGGCCAGGGGTACGACCCCGACGACGACTACGACGCGGACCCCGAGCCGATCCGCACCGGACAGCGGACCGAGGACATCCCGCGGCCGGCCGCCGCGCCCGCCCCGGTCTCCTCGATCACCCCGCAGCCGGTGCCGGCCGCGGTGCCGATCCGGCAGGAGACCCCGAGGATGGCCCCAGTGTCGTCCATCACACCCGAACGCCGCCACAACCTGGAGAAGAGCGCCCCGGTGATCATGCCCAAGGTCGTGAACGAACGAGAGCCCTACCGCATCACCACGCTGCACCCCCGGACCTACAACGAGGCCCGCACCATCGGGGAACAGTTCCGCGGCGGGACCCCCGTGATCATGAATTTGACCGAGATGGACGACACCGATGCGAAGCGACTCGTAGACTTCGCCGCTGGACTGGTCTTCGGTCTGCACGGCAGTATCGAGCGCGTGACACAGAAGGTGTTCCTGCTGTCGCCTGCTAACGTCGATGTCACGGCGGAGGACAAGGCTCGGATCGCCGAGGGTGGGTTCTTCAACCAGAGCTGACCCGGCCACGACTGTACGTGTGGATCTGATCAACAGTGGGTCAACGACAGGTGACGAGCGGCCGGCCCTAGGGCCCGAGGCCGGGGAGAGGGAAGCGCGATGAACATCGTGTGGGCGGTGCTCTACTACGCCCTTGTCGTCTTCCTGGTGTTCCTTCTCGTGCGGCTGGTGATGGACTGGGTCTTCCAGTTCGCGCGTTCGTGGCGCCCCGGCAGGGCCATGGTCCTGGTGCTGGAGGCCACTTACACTGTCACCGATCCTCCGCTCAAGCTTCTTCGGCGGTTCATTCCGCCGTTGCGTTTCGGGGGAGTGGCGCTCGACCTGTCCTTCTTCGTACTGATGATCATTGTGTATGTCCTGATCTCGCTTGTGCACCCCTAGTCGTAGGTGAGCGATGCGACAGGATGCCGGTGTGCCGACGATCACGTTGAGGTGAAGAGATGCCATTGACCCCCGAGGACGTTCGGAACAAGCAGTTCACGACCGTCCGCCTGCGTGAAGGCTATGACGAGGACGAGGTCGATGCCTTCCTCGACGAGGTCGAGGCGGAGCTGACCCGCCTCCTCCGGGAGAACGAGGACCTGCGGGCCAAGCTCGCGGCCGCGACTCGCGCCGCCGCGCAGAACCAGGCCAACATGCGGAAGGAGCCGCCGCAGGACTCGCGTCCCGGCGCCCCCGTCCCGGCCGCCATATCCGGCCCGCCGGTCCCCGGCCAGCAGGGCCCGGGTGGACCGCAGCAGATGGGTCCGGGTGGTCCGCAGCAGATGGGCCCCGGCGGCCCGCAGCAGCAGATGGGCCAGCCGATGGGCGGCCAGCAGCAGATGGGCCAGACCATGGGCGGCCAGCAGCCGCTCGGCCTGCCGTCCGGCGCGCCGCAGCTCCCCGCGGGCCCCGGCGGTCAGCAGCAGATGGGCCAGCCGATGGGTGGCCAGCAGCAGATGGGCCAGACCATGGGCGGCCAGCAGCAGCTGGTGCAGCCGATGGGCGGTCAGATGCTCCAGCCCATGGGCGGTCCCGGTGGCCCGCAGCAGATGGGCAACCCGATGGGCCAGGGCATGGGCCAGCAGCAGATGCAGCCGATGGGCGGCCCCATGGGTGGCCCGCCGCAGCAGATGGGCGGCCCGCTCGGCGGCCCCGGCCCGATGCAGCAGCAGCAGGGCCCCGGCGGCGACAGCGCCGCCCGGGTGCTCGCCCTCGCGCAGCAGACCGCCGACCAGGCGATCTCCGAGGCGCGGTCCGAGGCCAACAAGATCGTCGGCGAGGCGCGGAGCCGGGCCGAGGGTCTGGAGCGCGACGCCCGTGCCAAGGCCGACGCGCTGGAGCGGGACGCGCAGGAGAAGCACCGCGTCGCGATGGGCTCGCTGGAGTCGGCGCGGGCCACGCTGGAGCGCAAGGTCGAGGACCTGCGGGCGTTCGAGCGGGAGTACCGCACGCGCCTGAAGTCGTACCTGGAGACGCAGCTGCGCCAGCTGGAGTCGCAGGCGGACGACTCGCTCGCGCCGCCGCGGATTCCCGCCACCGCGTCGCTGCCTCCGGCGGCGTCGTCGATGGCGCCGGCGGGGATGAGCTCCGCTCCGTCGTTCGGTGGCAACCAGCCTTCGTTCGGGGGGAGTTCGCCGTCCTTCGGGGGGCAGAACGCGTTTGGCGCCAGCGCGCCGGCGCCCTCGTTCGGTGGGCAGGCTGCGGGCAGTGGTGCTCCGCAGATGCAGCCGGCCGGGATGACGCAGCCGATGGCGGCCGTGCGGCCGCAGCCTCCGCAGCCGATGCAGCAGGCGCCGGCGCCGATGCGGGGCTTTCTGATTGACGAGGACGGCGACAACTGAGGTTGTAGTCGGGCTTCTTGGGGCGTTCCCCTTTTCGACCTTTGGGGTCGGGGAGGGGGACGTTTCTTTTTGTGTTCAGGGGTGGCGGGGGGTGGTCGTTGGGGTGGGGGCTTTCGGGAGGGTGGGGGCCGGGGGGGGGGCCCGGGGGGGGGGGGCCCCGGGGGGGGGGGGGGTTTTATGA
>NZ_JBIWOW010000054.1:0-23056 GCF_044767945.1 Kitasatospora sp. NPDC101183
TGAGGGTGGTGAGGGTGTGGGTGAGGTGGGTGGGGGTGGTGGGTGTGGTGGTGAGGGTGGTGGTGAGGACGGGGGTGCCGGTGGGGTCGGTGGCGGTGAGGGTGTGGGTGTTGGGTTGTGTGGGGTGGGGGGTGAGGGTGGTGTGGAGGGTGGTGGCTGCGGTGGTGTGGAGGGTGGTGTGGGTGAAGGTGGTGGGGAGGTGGAGGGTGTCGTGGCTGGTGGCGGTGGTGAGGAGGGTTTGGAGGGTGGCGTCGAGGAGGGCGGGGTGGAGGGTGGTGTGGGTGGGTGTGTGGGGTGTGGGGAGGGTGGTGGTGGCGTAGAGCTGCTCGCCGTGGCGCCAGGCGTGGGTGAGGCCTTGGAAGGTGGGGCCGTAGGTGTAGCCGTGGGTGGCGAGGTGGTCGTAGTGGGTGGTGAGGGGGATGGGGGTGGCGTTGGCGGGGGGCCAGCTCGCGGGCGCGGGTACGGCCTCCGAAGGCGTGTTGGTGAGGGTGGCGGTGGCGGTGTGGGTCCAGGGGGTGTGGGGGTTGGTGGTGTGGGGTCGGGTGTGGATGGTGAGGGTGCGGGTGCCGTCGGTGGCGGGGCCGGCGGTGAGGTGGAGGTGGGTCGCAGCGGTGGTGAGGGGTGTGGGGGTGTGGAGGGTGAGTTCTTCGATGTGGGGGTGGTTGAGGTCGTGGGCGGCGTGGAGGGTGAGGTCGAGGAGGGCGGTGGCGGGCAGGAGTGGGGTGTTGAGGATGGTGTGGTCGGCGAGCCAGGGGTGGGTGGTGAGGCTGAGGGTGCCGGTGTAGGTGGTGGTGCCGTCGGGGTGGGTGGTGGCGGTCCTGAGGAACAGGTGGTCGGTCGGCGCGAGCCCCAACGCCGACGGCGTACCGGCCGGCAACTCGGCGTCCAGCCAGAGGTGTTGGTTCTGGAACGGGTATGTCGGGAGGGACGTGTGGCCGCTACGGGCGGGCCGGGTGTGCGGCGCCCCGGTGGTCCAGGCTGTGGCGAGGGTGGTGAGGAGGTGGCGGGTCTCGTCGGTGTCGGGGCGCAGGAGCGGGAGGACGGTGGCGTCGTCGAGCGTCTCCCGGGTGGGCGGGGTGAGCGTCGGCGTGGCGCCGAGTTCGAGGTAGGTGGTGGTGCCGAGCTGGGCGGCGGCCTGGAGGGCGTCGTGGTAGCGGACGGTGCCCCGGATGTGGTCCGTCCAGTACTCGGCGGTGGTCACCTCGTCCCCGGCCGGCTTGCCGGTGGCGTCCGAGATGAACGGGACCGTCGGCTCGTGGAACGTGAACTGCTGTGCGGTGGAGCGGAATTCGTCGAGGATGCCGTCCATGTCGGGGGAGTGGAAGGCGTGGCTGACGGTGAGCGGCTTGGTGCGTCGGCCCTGGGCGCGGAAGCGCTCCGCGATCTCGCCGACCGTCTGTCGGTCGCCCGAAAGGACCACGGAGGTGGGGGAGTTGACGGCCGCCAGGGAGACGAGGTCCTCCAGCCCCGCGATGGCCTGGAGGGCCTCCTCGGCGGTGGCCTCGATGGCGGTCATCACGCCCGTGTCCGGGGCCTGGTGCATGAGGCGGCCTCGTGCGGCGACGAGTGCGGCGGCGTCGTCGAGGCCGAGGACGCCGGCCGTGTGGGCGGCGGTGAGGGCGCCGATGGAGTGGCCGACAACGCCGGCAGGGTGGATGCCGTACGAGGCGAGGAGCCGGGTGAGGGCGGTCCCGAGCGCGAAGACGGCGGGCTGGGCGTAGCGGGTCTGGTCGAGCAACTCCGCGTCGCTGTGCAGGAGATCGCACAGCGGGCGGTCGAGGTGAGGGCGGAACGCGTCCGTGAGCTCGTCGATCGCCTGGGCGTAGACCGGGAAGGCCTCGTACAACTCCCGCCCAGCCCCGGCGCGTTGGCTTCCCTGCCCCGAGTAGAGGAACACCGGACGGGCGCCGCCCACTGAGGCGGTCCCGGTGACGAGATTCGGGTGCCCGAGTCCCTCCGCCAGCGCGCTCAGGGCAGAGCGGGCCTCCTCGCGATCGCCGAGGACGACGGCCGCGCGGTGCTCGAAGGCTGTCCGCGTACTGGCCAACGCGTAGGCCACGTCGGCGGGTTCGGCTTCCACGGCGGCCAGGCGCGCGGCCTGCTCCCGCAGCGCGCCCGGAGTCCGTGCGGAGAGCTGCCACACGTACGGCCCGGCTGCCTCGTCCTCCTCCGTCAGGGGAACCGGCTCCGGCTCCTCCAGGATCAGGTGCGCATTCGTCCCGCTGATCCCGAAGGAGGACACGGCCCCCCGACGCGGACGCCCGCTCGACGGCCACTCCCGCCCCGAGGCGAGCAACTCCACCCGCCCCGCCGCCCAGTCCACGTGCGGCGACGGCGCGTCGACGTGCAGGGTGCGCGGGAGCGCGCCGTGCCGGAAGGCCTCGATGATCTTGATGATGCTCGCGACACCCGCAGCCGCCTGCGTGTGCCCGAGGTTGGACTTCACCGACCCCAGGTAGAGCGGCGTCTCGCGCCCCTGCCCGTACGTGGCCAGCAGGGCCTGGGCCTCGATCGGGTCCCCCAGCGTGGTGCCGGTGCCGTGCGCCTCCACCACGTCGACGTCGGCCGTGCCCAGCCCGGCGTTGGCCAGCGCCTCCCGGATGACCCGCTGCTGCGAGGGCCCGTTGGGCGCGGTCAGCCCGTTGCTGGCGCCGTCCTGGTTGACGGCCGAGCCGCGCAGCACGGCTAGGACCGGGTGCCCGTTGCGCCGCGCGTCCGACAGCCGCTCCAGCACCAGCAGGCCGGCGCCCTCACCCCACGCGGTGCCGTCGGCGGCGGCGGCGAACGGCTTGCACCGCCCGTCGGCGGCCAGCCCGCGCTGGCGGCTGAACTCGACGAAGGTGGCGGGCGTGGCCATCACCGTGACGCCACCGGCGAGCGCGAGCGTCGACTCGCCCGAGCGCAGCGACTGGGCGGCCAAGTGGACGGCGACCAACGAGGAGGAGCAGGCGGTGTCCACCGTCACCGCCGGGCCCTCCAGCCCGAGGACGTACGAGACCCGCCCGCTGGCGACGCTGCCCGCGCTGCCCTGCCCGAGGTGGCCCTCGAACCCCGCCGGGGCGGAGCCGTGCAGCCGGGAGCCGTAGTCGTCGTACATGACGCCCGCGAACACCCCGGTGCGCGAGCCGCGCAGTGTGGTCGGGTCGATGCCCGCCCGCTCGACCGCCTCCCAGGCCGTCTCCAGCAGCAGCCGCTGCTGCGGGTCGGTGGCCAGGGCCTCGCGGGTGCTGATGCCGAAGAACTCCGGGTCGAAGTCGGCGGCGTGGTCGAGGAATCCGCCCGCGCGGGTGTAGGAGGTCCCGGTGTGCTCGGGGTCGGGGTGGTAGAGGTTCTCCAGGTCCCAGCCCCGGTCGGTGGGGAACGGCCCGATGGCGTCCACGCCGTCCGCGACCAGGCGCCACAGGTCCTCGGGGGAGGTGACCCCGCCGGGGTAGCGGCAGCCGATCCCGACGACGGCGATGGGCTCGTCGGAGGCGTCGCCGACGCGGACGGGGGCGACCGTCTCGGCGGTGCCGAGCAGCTCGGCGAGCAGGTGGCCGGCCAGCAGGGTGACCGTCGGGTGGTCGAAGACGGCGGTCGCGGAGAGCCGGACGCCGAGCGCGTCGGCGAGCCGGTTGCGCAGGTCGACGGCGGTCAGGGAGTCGACGCCGAGGTCGGTGAAGGCGCGGTCGGTGGGGACGGCGTCGGCGCTCGGGTGGGCGAGCGCCTGGGCGGCGTGCTCCTGCACCAGCCGGACCAGCCGGCCGAGCCGCTCCGCCGGGTCGGCGGCGGAGAGTTCAGCGGTGAGTTCGGCGGCCAGGGCATTCCCGGCAAGGCGGCCACCGCCCGCACCGCCGCTCGCGGCCACCCGCCGCGCGGCCGGGACGAGGCCGCGCAGCAGCGGCGGAACGGTGTCGGCCGTGGCACCGGCCAGGTCGAGGCGGGCCGGGAGGACGGCCGCCGGTCCGCCCGCCAGGGCCGCGTCGAACAGGGCGAGCGCCTGCGGGACGGGCAGCGGCGCGACGCCCGCGCGGCGCAGCCGGGCGCGGTCGGCGGCGGTCAGCCCGGCGCCCATGCCCTCCTCGCCCGCCCACAGCCCCCAGGCCAGCGAGAGCGCGGGCAGGCCGGCGGCGCGGCGCTGGGCGGCGAGCGCGTCGAGGAAGGAGTTGGCGGCGGCGTAGGCGGCCTGGCCGGCGCCGCCGAGCGTTCCGGCGGCGGAGGAGAAGAGCACGAACGCGGTGAGGTCGCCGGTGAGTTCGTGCAGGTGCCAGGCCGCCTCGGCCTTCGGGCGCAGCGCGGCGTGCAGCCGTTCGGGGGTGAGGGAGGCGAGGGTGGCGTCGTCGAGGACCCCGGCGGCGTGCACCACGGCGGTCACCGGGTGGTCGGCGAGCAGGGCGGCCACCTCCTCGCGGTCGCCGAGGTCGGCGGCGACGAGTACGGCCTCGGCGTCGAGCGCGGTGAGTTCCCGCAGGAGGCGGGCGGCGCCCGGCGCCTCGGGCCCGCGACGGCTGACCAGGACCAGTCGCCGGACGCCGTACCGCTGGACCAGGTGCCGGGCGATGTGCCCGCCCAGGGCGCCGGTGGCCCCGGTCAGCAGGACGGTGCCGTCGGCGTCGAAGGCCCCGGCCGGAGAAGCGGACGGCGCGGTGCGGACGAGCCGAGGCGCGAGCAACGCGCCGTCGCGCAGCGCGAGTTCCGGCTCCTCGGTGCCGAGCGCGAAGGCCGCCCGGAGCAGGGGTGCGGCGGCGAGCGGCGGCTCGGTGCCCCGGGCGGCGGCGGGCGTGTCGAGCAGCAGGACGCGGCCGGGGTGCTCGCTCCGCACGCTGCGGAGCAGGCCGCGCAGAGCGGCCGCGGCGAGGTCGGCGGGCGGCTCCTCGGCGGTGGTCCCGGCGCCCCCGGCGGTCTGCACCAGCAGTCGGGCGTCCGCCGTACGCGGCTCGGCCAGCCACTCCTGGACGAGCGCCAGGTAGTGGGCCACGGCGGAGCGGGTGAGCTTCGGCGGGCCGGTGACGCCGTCGTCGGTGATCGCCCGTAGGACGGTGTCCGGCAGCGGCCCCTCCGGGTGGGCGGCGCGCAGCGCGTCGAGGGTGGGGAGGGCGCCGTGCGGGTCGAGGACGGCCCACGCGGCGTCGTCCGGCTCCTCGGCCGGGACGGTTACCGGGGACCAGGCGGTGGTGTACAGCGGCCCGGCGCCGGCGGTGAGCGCCTCGGGGGCGAGCGGGCGCAGCGCGAGGTGCTCGGCGGTGAGCACCGGCTCGTCGGCCGCGTCGGCGGCGTGGACGGCGAACCCGCCCTCGGTGGGGCTCAGTTGGACGCGCAGCACCGTCGCCGCGCCCGCGTGCACCTGCACCCCCGCCCAGGCGAACGGCAGCAGCAGGGCGCCGTCCGTGTCGTCCACGGCGAGCAGCGCGTGCAGGGCGGCGTCCAGCAGGGCGGGGTGGACGGCGAACCGGTCCGGGTCACCGAACGGCCCCTCGGGGAGCCGGACTTCGGCGAACAGCCGCTCGCCCGAGCGCCAGGCGGCCCGCAGGCCCCGGAAGGCGGGGCCGTAGTCGCGGCCCTGCGCGGCCAGCCGCTCGTAGAGGCCCTCGACGGGGATCGGCTCGGCTCCGGCGGGCAGCCAGGTGCCGTCCGTCCTGTCGATGCGCGAACCGGCGGGAACAGCCCAGCCGGTGGCGTTGCGGACCCAGTCCGGGGTTGCCACCGTGCGGCTGTGGACGGCGAGTTCGCGGCGCCCGTGGGCGTCCGGCCCGGCGACGGTGACCTGGATCTCCAGGGCCTCGCCCTCCGGGATCGCGGCCGGGGCGAGCAGCGTCAACTCCCCGATCCGGGCGGCGTCCAGGCGCCCGGCGGTGTGCAGCGCGAGGTCCAGCAGCGCGGTGCCGGGGAGCAGCACGGTGCCGTGGACGGCGTGGTCGGCCAGCCAGGGGTGGGTGCGGACGGAGAGGCGGCCGGTGAGCACCGCGCCGCCGTCGTCGGCGAGTTCGACGACCAGGTCGGCCAGCGGGTGCTCGGCGGGCCGGCCCGTGCGTGGGGCGGGGGCGTCGAGCCAGAGGTGTTGGCGTTGGAAGGGGTAGGTGGGCAGGGCCGTGTGGGTGCTGCGGGCGGGCTGGGGGTGGGGGGTGCCGGTGGTCCAGGCGGTGGCGAGGGTGGTGAGGAGGTGGCGGGTCTCGTCGGTGTCGGGGCGGAGGAGCGGGAGGACGGTGGCGTCGTCGAGCGTCTCCCGGGTGGGCGGGGTGAGCGTCGGCGTGGCGCCGAGTTCGAGGTAGGTGGTGGTGCCGAGCTGGGCGGCGGCCTGGAGGGCGTCGTGGTAGCGGACGGTGCCCCGGATGTGGTCCGTCCAGTAGTCGGCGTCGGTGGTGTCCACGACCGTGCCGGTGAGGTCCGAGACGAAGGGCAGGGTGGCGTCCCGGTACGCGAACTGCTCTGCTGTGGAGCGGAATTCGGAGAGGATGCCGTCCAGGTGGGGTGAGTGGAAGGCGTGGCTGACGGCGAGTGGCCTGGTGCGTCGGCCCTGGGCGCGGAAGCGCTCCGCGATCTCGCCGACCGCCTGTCGGTCGCCCGAAAGGACCACGGAGGTGGGGGAGTTGACGGCCGCCAGGGAGACGAGGTCCTCCAGCCCCGCGATGGCCTGGAGGGCCTCCTCGGCGGTGGCCTGGACGGCGGTCATGACGCCGCTGGACGGTGCTTCCTGCATGAGGCGCCCGCGTGCGGCGACGAGTGCGGCGGCGTCGTCGAGGCTGAGGATGCCGGCCGTGTGCGCGGCGGTGAGGGCACCGATGGAGTGGCCGACAACGCCGGCAGGGTGGATTCCGTACGAGGCGAGGAGCCGGGTGAGCGCAGTCCCGAGCGCGAAGACGGCGGGCTGGGCGTAACGGGTCCGGTCCAGTAGCTCGGGACCGGCCAGGATGTCGCGAAGAGGATGGTAGAGGTGGGGCCGGAACGCGTCGGTGAGCTCGTCGATCGCGCGGGCGTAGGCCGGGAAGGCCGAGTACAACTCCCGACCGGCACCCGCCCGTTGGCTGCCCTGCCCCGAGTACAGGAACACCGGCCGCGCACCGCCCGCCGAGGCGGTCCCGGTCACGAGGGCGGGGTGGGGCAGACCGTCCGCCAGCGCGCGCAGCGCGTCGCGATCGCCGAGGACGACGGCCGCGCGGTGCTCGAAGGCCGTCCGCGTGGTCGCCAACGCATGGGCCACATCAGCGGGTTCGGCGTCCACCGCGGCCAGGCGCGCGGCCTGCTCCCGCAGGGCGTCCGGAGTCCGTGCGGAGAGCTGCCAGACGTACGGCCCGGCGGAATCGTCGGCCGACGGAGCAGCGACGACCTCCGGCTCCTCCAGGATCAGGTGCGCGTTCGTCCCGCTGATCCCGAAGGAGGACACGGCCCCCCGACGAGGGCGCCCGCTCGCCGGCCACTCCCGCCCCGAGGCGAGCAGCTCCACCCGCCCGGCCGCCCAGTCCACGTGCGGCGAAGGCTCGTCCAGGTGCAGCGTCCGGGGCAGGATGCCGTGCCGGAACGACTCGATGACCTTGATGATCCCCGCGACCCCGGCCGCCGCCTGCGTGTGCCCGATGTTGGACTTCACGGCCCCCAGGTAGAGCGGCTCCTCCCGCCCCTGCCCGTACGTGGCGAGGATCGCCTGCGCCTCGATCGGGTCCCCGAGCGCCGTCCCCGTCCCGTGCGCCTCCACCACGTCGACCTGGTCGGCCGTCAGCTCCGCGTCGGCCAGCGCCGCCCGGATGACGCGCTGCTGCGAGGGCCCGTTGGGCGCGGTGAGCTGGCTGCTGGTGCCGTCCTGGTTGACGGCGGAGCCGCGCAGCACGGCGAGGACCGGGTGCCCGTTGCGCCGGGCGTCCGAGAGCCGCTCCAGGACGAGCAGCCCCGCGCCCTCCGCCCAGCCGGTCCCGTCGGCGGCGGCCGCGAACGGTTTGCACCGCCCGTCGGCGGCCAGGCCCCGCTGGCGGCTGAACTCGACGAACGTGCCCGGGGTGGCCATCACGGTGACGCCGCCCGCCAGCGCCAGCGTCGACTCGCCCGAGCGCAGCGACCGGGCGGCGTAGTGGATAGCGACCAGCGAGGAGGAGCAGGCGGTGTCCACCGTCACCGCCGGGCCCTCCAGCCCCAGCGTGTACGAGACGCGCCCGGTGGCGATGCTGCCCGCGCTGCCGTTGCCGATCCAGCCCTCGAAGCCCTCGGGCGCCGGGTTGAGCCGGGCGCCGTAGTCGGAGTACATGACGCCCGCGAAGACGGCCGTCCGGCTGCCGCGCAGCGTGGTCGGGTCGATGCCGGCGCGCTCCAGCGCCTCCCAGGCCGTCTCCAGCAGCAGCCGCTGCTGCGGGTCGGTGGCGAGGGCCTCGCGGGGGCCGATGCCGAAGAACTCCGGGTCGAACTCGCCCGCGCCGTACAGGAATCCGCCCTCGCGCGCGTACGCGGTGCCGGGGTGGTCCGGGTCGGGGTGGTAGAGGTTCTCCAGGTCCCAGCCCCGGTCGGTCGGGAACGGTCCGATGGCGTCCACGCCGTCCGCGACGAGCCGCCACAGGTCCTCGGGGGAGGCGACCCCGCCGGGGTAGCGGCAGCCGATCCCGACGACGGCGATCGGGTCGCGGCGGTCGGCCTCCAGGCTGGCCACCCGCTGGTTCGCCCGCTGCAGGTCGGCGGTGACCCGCTTGAGGTAGTCGCGGAGCTTCTCCTCGTTGGCCATGGGGTGGCTTCCATCCTTCGATCGGGGCGGCGGCCCGCGCGGTGACGCTCGGCCGGCAGTGGACGTGCGGGGTGGTGCGGGGTCAGGCGGACCGGCGGGCGCGCAGCCGGGCCAGCCGCCACAGCACGGCGAACAGCGCGCGCCGGGGGTCGCGGACGCCGCGCATCCGCAGGATCGAGAGCACCGCCCACAGCGGCGTCTCGGCGGCGTGCCTCGGCGAGCCGTGCACGTCGTCGTTGGTCAGCAGCGACAGCCGCCGCACGGAGGAGCGCAGCAGCGCGGCCTCCTGAGGCGGGATCACCTCGTCGCGGCCGCTGACCAGGTACGCGAGCGGGATGTCGAGCGCGGCGAGGTCGGCCTCGCCGAGCGCCCAGTCGCGGATGTGCGGGCCCAGCGCGGCGGGTTCGACCCCGGCGAGGTGGGCGAGGGTGTCGACGGTGATCCGGGGGAGGCGCCCCTGCCAGTCGGCGTCGGTGAAGAAGTGCCGGAGCGGCGCCCCGGCGGTGACGACGCCGCGCAGCCGCTGGTCCTCGCGGGCGGCGCGCAGCGCGAGGTGGCCGCTGAAGCTGAACGCGATGGCGTGGGTGTCGGCGGTGCGGGCGCGCTCGCCGACGGCGTCGAGCAGGGCGGGGAAGAGGCGGTGGCTGTCGGCGTCGTAGCGCAGGGCGTTGTCGCCGATACCGGGCAGTTCGAGGACGATCCCGGCCATGCCGAGGCGGGGGAGCTGGAGCAGGACGGGAGCCCACTGCTCCTTGGTGCTGACGATGCCGCCGGAGAACAGCAGCAGCGGCTTGGGGTCGCGGGCGGACAGCCCGGTCGTCCAGGCGCGGAGGGTTCCCGCGCCGGTGTCGACGGTCAGCGGCTCGATGACGGGCGCCTCGGCGGCGCGCCAGCGCTCGAAGGCGGCGGCGGCCCGGTCGGCGGCCTCCCGGCGGGCGGGGCCGTCGACGTACGGGAAGCGGGCGGTGGTGTAGTGCCGGACGGCGTCCTGGAGGCGGCCGGCCCGTTCGGCCTCCTGCCCGGCCCGGGACCACTCGGCCGTCCAGGAGCCCTCGCCGTCCCCGTCGTGGTGGACGCGGTCGAGGACGAGCCGGCGCTCCTCGTCGGGGATGCGCTGGGCCCGGGCGTGGACCTCGACGTACTGCTTGAGCTCGGCGACGTCGTTCACCGCCCGCTCACCGCCGCCGTCGGGGCCGCCGTCGGGGCCTGGGCCGCGTACGCCGGGTACTCCTCCAGCGCCTGCCGGATCTCGCCGAGCACCTCGGCGGCCTCCGCGCCGTCGATCACCCGGTGGTCGAAGGTCAGGTTGAGCCGCAGGACGGGCGCGATCTCTGCCCGCCCGTCGCGGGCGACGACCCGGTCCAGGACCCGGCCGACGCCGAGGGTGACGGTGGTGCCGCCCACGGAGTGGAAGCCGTCCACCGGCGCGTGCCCGAGGGAGCTGACGGCGAAGGTGCCGATCCGGGCGGCCCGGGAGCGCAGCGGCCGGACGGTGGCGCGGTAGGCGAGCAGTCCGAGCAGAGGGTGCAGCCGGTGCAGCTTGCGCAGCGGCGCGACCTCGGGCCGCCCGGAGGCGTCCTCGCCCCGGTGGAGGTCGATCTGCGCCTGGACGGTGGCCAGTTCGGCGTGTGCGAGGTCGGGGACGACGGTGGCGAGGACGACGCGCCGGCCGTCGAGGCGGCGGTCCAGGACGAGCTTGCCGTCCACCGAGGGGTAGCGCGCCACGCGCGGTCTCAGTCGGCCCCGGATCGCGGCGTTGGCCTCCGGGTGGCGGGCGAGGACCCGGCCGGCGGCGAGCAGCACGTACGAGACGAGGGAGTACCGGACGCCCTCGGCGCGGGCGGCGGCCCGGTGGGCGAGGACGGCGCCCATGTCGACCTCGGTGTCCAGGTGGACGGGCGCGAAGGAGCGGATCTCGTCGAGGAAGTACAGGGTGTGCCGCCGCTGCCGGGCGGGCGGCGTGATGCCGGCGGAGGAAGAAGGGGTCATCGTGGTCACGCTCCTTCGAGGGCGAAGCCGGCCTTGATCCACTTGCTGGACTCGACGGCGACGGCCAACGCCCGTTCGCCGCGCGCCAGTCGCGGCAGCAGCTGCTCCAGCTGGAGGAAGGGCAGGCCGTTGCCGTTGTTGCCGGTGGTGGTGACGACGCTGATCGCGGTGGCGGCGGGGTTGTCGAGCAGCTCGCCGATCCGGGTGGTCATCCGCCCGGAGAGCTGGGGCGGCAGCAGGTAGGCGAGCTCGTCGGGCTTCCAGTCGAGCCGGTGCAGCAGCTCGTGGTAGATCTCGGCGGCCAGGGCGGGCACCCGCGCCTCGATGGCCTTGTAGTCCTCGCTGACGGCGGGGGTGCCGTCGGCCGGGTCGTTGGGGCCGAACCAGGCGAGGGTCTGCCCGGGGGCCTGGCCGAGGCCGACGAGCCGGGTGAACACGTCCCGCACGAGCGGCGCGCCCGGCACCGGGTCGACGGAGAGCACGACCGCGCCCGCGCCGTCGCCGAACAGCATCGCGTTGACGAGCTGCTCGGGCGGCAGGGCGGAGACGTCGGCGGAGAGGTCGAAGGCGCGCGAGCAGACGTCCCCGCCGATGACCAGGACGGTGCGGTGCTCGCCGGCCAGCAGCAGCTGCCGGCCCAGGGCGATGGCCTGGAAGGCGCCGGTGCAGCCGGACTGGAGCTGGAAGGTGGGCACCTGGTCGACGCCGAGCCGGTCGGCGACGGTGTTGACGGTGCCGGGCATCAGCAGGTCGGGGGTGGCGGTGCCGAGCACCAGCGCGTCCAGGTCGCCCGGGCCGAGCCCGGCGTCGGCGAGGGCGCGCAGGCCCGCGGTGGTGGCCAGGTCGGCCAGCGTGTGGGTGCGCGTGCCGCTGTCGAGGTCGAGCGCGAGGTGGCGGGTGCGGGTGCCGACGAAGAGGTCCACCCACTCGGCCCACTGCGCGCTCTGCCCGAACCTGCGGGCCAGGGCGAGGTTGTCGACGGGCGCGCCGGGCAGGGCCGTGCCGACGGACAGGAGGCGGACCTCTCGGGTGTCGGCGGGGGCGGGGCGGTCGGGGTGTGCCACAACCGGGCCTCTCTGCTGCGGGGACGGGAGGCGGCGTCCGGTCGGCGCGGCGGGACCGCGCGGGCGGCGGTGGCCCGGTGAACGGGGACGATGCCGGAGGGCGGTGGCGCCGGCGACGACCGGTGGGCCGGGGTGCCGGGGGCGCCGACCGGGGCACGGTCGGGCGGTCCGGCGTTCCTCAGCCTCCGTCGGGCCGCTAAATCTGCCCTAAGCCGCTGCGTAAGCCGCAATCGGGCGGAAACACGACGACGCCCCACCCGTCTCCGGATGGGGCGCCGAGGGGCGTGCCCTACTGCGGGAGGGCGGCCAGCAGTTGACGGGTGTACGGGTGCCGGGGCCGTCCGAAGACCTCCTCGACCTTGCCCTCCTCCACCACCTCGCCGTCCTTCATCACCAGCACCCGGTCACTGGTGTGCCGGATCACCCCGAGGTCGTGGGAGATGAACAGCACGGACACGCCGGTGCGTTCGCGCACCTCGGCGAGCAGGTCGAGCACCTGGGCCTGCACCGAGACGTCCAGGGCGGACACCGGCTCGTCGCAGACCAGCACCGTCGGCTCCGCCGCCAGCGCCCGCGCGATGGCGACCCGCTGGCGCTGCCCGCCGGACAGCTCGCGCGCCCGCCGCCCGAGCAGCTCGGGCCCGAGGCCGACGGCGCGCAGGTGCCCGGCGACCTCCTCGCGGCGGCGCCGCGCGGCCCGCCGCCCGGGCGCGCCGAGCGCCTCGCCGACCAGCCGCTCGACCGTCCACCGGGGGTCGAAGGCGCTCAGCGTGTCCTGCTGGACGAGCTGCACCCGCCGCAGGTCCGCGCCCTTCGCCGCGCCCGGCCAGGGGCGGCCGTGCAGCGAGACCGCGCCCGCGTCCGGGCGCAGCCGCCCGATCGCCATCAGCGCGACGGTGCTCTTGCCCGAGCCGGACTCGCCCAGCACCCCGAGCACCTCGCCCGCCCGCAACCGCAGCGAGACGCCGCGCACGGCCCGCTGGAGCGAACCGTCCGGCCGCCGGTAGGACTTGACGAGCCCCTCGGCGGCCAGCACCACCTCCCCGCCGCCCGCCGAAGGGGCCGCGGCGGTACGCGGCGGCGCGGGCCACGGCACGTCGAGCCTGCGGCACCGCGCCGTCCGGCCGGGCCCCAGGGCGACGGGCTCCGGCGGCCTCGCCCGGCAGGCCTCCTCGACGAGCGGGCAGTGCCGCGCGAACCGGCAGCCGTCCCCGCTCGACTCCTTCGAAAGAGACGGGAGTTCACGTGACCGGAGCGAGAGCCTCGCCCCCCGCGGATGCCGCCCGGGGACGGCGGCCAGCAGCTCCCGGGTGTACGGATGGGCCGGGGCCCCGAGCACCTGGTCCGCCGGGCCCTCCTCGACGAAGACCCCGTCGAACATCACCGCGATCCGGTCCGCGAGCCGCGCCACCACCGACAGGTCGTGGCTGATCAGCAGCAGCGCCGCGCCGGCCGCCTTCCGCTGCGCGAGCAGGTCCAGGATGCGGGCCTGCACGGTGACGTCCAGCGCGGTGGTCGGCTCGTCGGCGACGAGCACGGCCGGGTCGGCGGCCACCGCGGAGGCGATCAGCGCCCGCTGGCGCTGCCCGCCCGACAGTTCGTGCGGGTACTGGCGGGCGCGCACCTCGGGGTCCGGCACGCCTGCCTCGGCCAGCAGTTCGACGGCCCGGGCCGGGCGCCGCGCGGCGGGCACCAGCCGGTGGTTGGCGAGCACCTCGGCGACCTCCGCCCCGACCCGGCGCAGCGGGTCCAGGGAGACCAGCGCGTCCTGGAGCACCAGGCCGACCCGGCGCCCGCGCAGGCCGCGCCAGCCGCGCTCGTCGAGCCGCGTCAGGTCCAGGCCGTCCAGCTCCAGCCGGTCCGCGCGGACGACGGCCCCGGGCCCGGTCAGGCCCAGCAGCGTCCGGGCGGTGACGGACTTGCCGCTGCCGGACTCCCCGACCACGGCCAGGCACTCCCCGGCCCGCAGCGAGAACCCGACCCCGCGCACCACGTCCCCGCCCCGGGCGAAGCCCACCCGCAGGTTCTCGGCGACCAGCACCGGAGGCGCACCCCCGGGCGTACGGACGGCAGCCGCGCCCGCGGCCTCTTCGGCTTCCTCGGCTTCCTCAGCGACGGCCATGGCCCTGCCTCCCCTCCAGGCGGCGTTGCAGGTCCCGCCCCACCACGGTCAGTGCGGCGGCGGTCAGCAGCACGGCGACGCCGGGGCCGAGCGCCAGCGCCCAGGCGTCCTCGAACTGCCCGCGCCCCTCGGCGAGCATCGACCCCCACTCCGGGTCGGGCGGCTGCGGACCGAGCCCCAGGAAGCTCAGCGAGGCGCCGGAGATCACCGCCCCGGAGATGCTCAGCGTGGCGAAGACGACCAGCGGGGGCAGCGCGTTGGGCAGCACGTGCCGCAGCCGCGCGCTCCACGGCCGCTGGCCGAAGCCGACGGCGTGGTGCACGTAGTCGGCCCGGCCCACCCCCAGCGCCTGGGCCCGCGCGAGCCGGACGAACCCGGGCGCCATCGACAGGCCGATGGCGAGCGTGGCGTGCCCGGTGCCCGGCCCGAGCAGGGCGATCACCAGCAGGGCGAGCAGCAGTCCGGGGAAGGCCAGCAGGATGTCCGTCAGCCGCATCAGGACTTCGTCGACCACGGCCCGCGAGGTCGCGGCCAGCACCCCGAGCAGCGCCCCGGCGCCGAGCGCCAGGCCCGTGGCGCCGAGGCCGACGACCAGCGAGTCCCGGGTGCCGTGCACCAGGCGGCTGAACACGTCCCGCCCCAACTGGTCGGTGCCCAGAAGGTGTTCGGAGCCCGGCGCGGCCAGCGCGTTGACCGGGTCGACGGCGTTGGGCGGCTGCGAGGCGAGCAGTGAGGGCGCCAGCGCGGCCACCGCGAGCAGCACCAGCACCGCCCAGGCCAGCAACGGCCCGAGCGGCAGCCGCCGGGCCGCGCGGGCCGCACGGGCGGGACGGGAGAACGCGAGGGCGGGAACGCTCACCGCACTGCCTCCTTCAGCCGGGGGTCCGCCACCGCGTACCCCACGTCGACCAGCAGGTTGACCACCGTGAACACCAGCGCCGAGACCACCACCACCCCGGTCACCACCGGCAGGTCGCGGGTCGAGATCGCCGAGGCCGTGATCCGCCCGATGCCCTGACGGCTGAACACCGTCTCCACCACCACCGCGCCGCTCAGCAGCGAGCCCACCGTCCAGCCGGACAGCGTCAGCAGCGGCACCAGCGTGTGCCGCAGCGAGTGCCGCAGCCGCAGCGCCGTCTCGCCGGAGCCCCGCGCCCGCGCGCTCAGCGCGTACGGCTCCTCCAGCGAGCGCTCCATCGACTCCCGCAGCACCTGCGTGAACACGCCCAGCATGGGCAGCGCCAGGGTCACGGCCGGCAGCACAAGACCGTCCAGGCCGCCGCCGTCCACCGCCGGGAACAGCTGCCACTGGAAGGAGAACAGCGTCAGCAGCACGATCCCGGCCCAGAACGCCGGCGTCGAACCGAGCACCAGCTCCACCGCCGAGGAGGTCCGCCGCAGCCAGGGCCGCCGCCCGGCCGTGGCCACCGCCAGCAGCACCGCGCCCAGCAGCGCCACCAGGAACCCGGCCAGGGCCAGCTCGACCGTCGCCGCGGCCTGGTCGCCGAGCACGTCCGCCACCGGCCGGGACACCTGGTACGAGGTCCCGAGGTCGCCGCTCAGCAGCCGGCCGAGGAAGCGCCCGTACCGGACGACCAGCGGCTCGTCCAACCCGAAGTCCGCGCGCACCCGCGCCGCGACCTCCGGGGTGACCTCGTGGCTGCCCACGATCAGCTGCACCGGGTCCCCCGGCGCCAGCCACAGACCGGCGAACGCAGCGCTGGCGGCGCCCAGGACGACCACCACCGCCAGCGCCAGCCGGCGCACCACCCAGTGCCGCAGTAGCGCCAACACGCCCGCCCGGGGCGGTAGTTCCTTCATCGCGCGGCCAGCCAGGCGTCGTAGAACAGCGGGAACGCGATCGCGTCGAAGTCGACGCCCCGCACCCGCGAACTCGCGCCGAGCGCCGTCACCGGCACGTACAGCGGGACCTCCAGCACATGGTCGACCACGTACTTCTGCGCCTGCCCGTACGCCTGGCCGCGCACCGCCGGATCGCTGCTCGTCGCGCCCTGGTCCAGCCAGCCGTCCAGCTGCGGGTCGGAGATCCGGAACAGGTTCGAGCCGCCCTTCTCCGCCGTGGACGCCGACCCGAAGTAGTGCCGCAGGATGTCGGCCTCCGGGCGGACGAAGCTGAACCCGAGGACGTTCGCCCCGCCGCCCATCGCCGTCTTGGCGAAGGTGCCCGGGTCCTGGTTCACGTACTGCAGCTCGATGCCGACCTTCTTGGCGTCCGCCTGGACGCCTTGGGCCAGCAGGTCGCGGCTGTCCCGCGACAGGTAGGCGGAGGTCGGCCAGACCAGGGTCAGCCGCTTGCCGTCCTTGGTCCGGTAACCGTCCGCGTCGCGGCCCGTCCACCCGGCGTCGTCCAGCAACTTCCCCGCGGCCGCCGGGTCGTAGCCGATCACGCCCTCGACGGCCTTGTTGTAGTAGACGGTGCCCGGGCCCAGCGGCCCCTGCGCCCGGTGGCGGGTGTCGTGGTACACGGACTTGACCAGCGCGTCGATCTGGATCGACCGGGCGAACGCGCTGCGCACCCGCTCGTCGGAGAGCACCCCGCTCACCGGGTTGAGGAACAGCGCGTACACCTGGCCGGGCGCCGCCTGCTGCAGCACCTGGAAGCCCTTGGCCGTCTTCAGGTCGGCGATCCTCGCCGGGGCCGCGTTCCCCGCGATCTCGATCTGGCCGCTGCGCAGCTGCCCCTGGCGCACCGAGTCCTCGGGCACGATCTGGAACACCAGCTTGTCCAGGTGCGCCGCCCCGGTGTGCGCCGCGCCCTCCGGGCCCCAGGCGTAGGCCGGGTTGCGCTTGAGGGTGACGCTGGTGCTCTTCTCCCAGGACTCGAAGGAGAACGGGCCCGAGCCGACCGGCTTGCGGCACAGGTCCGCGGCGTTGTCGGCCAGCGACTTGGGGGACTGGATGCCCAGGTACGGCGTGCTGAGCGCCTGGAGCAGCGCCGCCCTCGGCTTGCTCAGCCGGATCACCGCCGTGGCCGGGTCCGGCGCGTCCGCCCCCGCGAACCCCTCCAGCAGGCCGCCCGCGTACAGGGACTTGGTGGCCGGCGCCACGGCGTGCTCCAGGCTCGCCTTGACGGCCGCCGCGTCCAGCTTCGTCCCGTCGTGGAACAGCACGTCGGTGCGCAGGTGGAAGGTGTACGTCAGACCGTCCGGCGACACCTGCCAGGACTTCGCCAGCCACGGGTGGAACGTCCCGGCGTCGTCCAGGCGCACCAGCGAGTCGAAGACGTTGCGGTCCACCACGCCCGTCACGTCCGCCGGGCTGACCGCCGGGTCCAGGCAGTCCGGCTCCACCTCCGCCGCGAAGCGCAGCGTGCCGCCGTCCACCGGCGCGCTGCCCTCCGCCGCGCCCGCCTGGCCGCCGGAGCCCGAGCCCGAGGAGCCGCAGGCGGCCGTGGCCACCAGGACGGCGGCGGCCAGCGCCACCGCCCCCAGGGCGCGGGCCCGGCGGCGGGGCCGGGCACGGCCCGCCCCCGGGAGGCGGATGTCGTCGGAAGCCGACTGCGGCACGGTGATGGGCACGGGGGACTCCAGCGCGAGGGGAAGAAACAGGGCGGCGACCGGACCGCGGCGACGGTGGGGGAGCGTGGCTGCCCCGGCGCCGGACGGTGGGGACGGCGGAGGCAGGCCGCGGGGTCGATGTCAACGGGAGTCTGGCCCGGCGGGCCAAATCGCCGCTAAATCGCGCACGTCGGGGGCCGTACGTAATCGCGTAGGTAATTCCTCGGATGCCGGCGCCGGCCCCTCCCTGACAGCATGGCGCCCCCGGGCCCGGACGATCGGACGGGCCGTCAACCACCGTGAACCGAGAGGGAGTCCGGACCCATGCCCGAGACGAGCACCGCCGCTGTTGCCGAGGACGTCACCGCGATCCGCCGACTGCTCTCCCGCCAGGCCCACCTGCGCGACACCGACCAGCTCGACGAGTGGATCCAGGGCTACGTCGAGGACGCCGTCTTCACCGCGCACGGCACCGTGGCGCGCGGCCGGGCCGAGATACGCGCCATCGCCGACGCCCAGCGCGAGGCCTTCTGGTCCGACTGGCGCGGCTCCCACTTCCTCAGCGAGCCCGGCATCGACGTCGACCCCGCCGCCGGCACCGCCACCGGCATCACCCACTACACCTTCCTCGGCCTCGGCCCGGACGGCGGCTACCAGGTCTACGTCGTCGGCCGCTACCACGACAGCTTCGCGCGCACCGAGGACGGCCGCTGGCTGCTCACCGCCCGCGAGGTCCTCACCGTCGGCGAGGAGGCCGAGCTGCTCCCGGCCGCCGGACAGGAGGCGGAGGCCGAGGCCGGGGAGACCCAGCAGGCCTGACGGGACGTGAGGGGCGGGGGCCGCCGGACGCGCAGGACAACCGGCCCCCGCCCCTCACGCACGCCGCCGTCCCGGCATGCGGGACGCCGTCCTCCGGTCCTGTCCCAGGCCTTGACGGGCCGCCCGGGCCGGAACAGACTCCGAGGGCAGATCCTCCGATGTGGGCGGGAGAGCCGTGAGGCGAGCGGAGCCGGTGACCGACGGCGCGGCCGACGCCGTCCGGCTGCTCCCCGTGCTCACGCACCGTCGCCACATCGATCTGCAGCGGGTGTGCAGCAGCATGGCGCCGGCGGAGAGTGTGTCCTCCTCCCCGTCCAGCCGTCGCTGAGCCTGCACCGCCCTCCACCCCACCCCGCCAGATCAGTCGTACGCGCGTCCGCGTACCTCCGACGCCTGGGAGAACACCCATGCCCTCCTCGTCCCCCTCCGTCGCCCCCCTCTTCCGCAGTCGCATCGGCCGCGACGCCCGCAGCGGGTACCACCCCGTGCCCCACCGCTACCGGCTCCACCTCACCCCCTCCTGTCCCGACGGCCTGGCCATCGCCGTCACCCACAGCCTGCTCGGCCTCGGCGACACCCTCCCCGTGACGCTGCTGCCCGCCCTGCCCGACGCCTGCGACGGCGGCTACCACGCCCTGCGGCCCCTGTACGAGGCCAGCCACCACCGCTACGACGGCCCGCCGAGCCCGCCCGTGCTCAGCGACGGGTGGAGCGGGCGGATCGTCAGCACCGACCCCTCCGGCATCCTCACCGACCTCGCCCGCCGCTTCGCCGGCCCCGACCTGTACCCGCGCGGCGCCGAGGCCGCCACGGAGGCCGTCGCCCAGCTGTGCGAGCGGACGATCACGGCCCCCGCCCAGCGCGCGGGCCGCGCCGACATCGAGGCCGCCGAGCGCGCGGGCGCCCTCGGCGTCCTGCTCGACGGCCTGGCCCTGATCGAACGGCGCCTCGGGGAGCGGGAGCACCTGTTGGGGGAGGAGCCGACCCTCGCCGACGTCCTGCTCTGGGTCACCCTCGTCCAGCTGGACACCGTCCACCGCTGGCACCTCGACGCCGCCGCCGTCCACCGCATCGCCGAGCACACCCGGGTGTGGGACTACGCCCGCCGCCTCGCCGGACACCCCGACTTCGGCCGCCACCTCGACCTGGACGGGATCGCCTTGCGCCACCACTCCCGCTGCCTGGGCGAGGAGGCCGCCGGGGCCGCCATGCAGGTCGTGGACTGGGCGGCGCACGCCCACCCGCAGCCCTGCGCGCCGGGGAGCAGAGCCGTCAAGGCGGTTCACTCCTTCGAGTGAGGACGGGCGGCCTTCGCGCGAAGGCCGCCGCTTCCGCGATCGACACTGGCCCGAGTGTTCGGACAACTCTCGGAGGGGGACCGGTGTCGATCATCGGAAATCTCGCACGTCCTGGGACGGGTGCCGCCGGAGCCGACCGGCGGTTGCTGGTCAGCGTCTTCGGCCCGCAGGAGGCCCGGGAGGCCGTCCTCGGAGGCGCCCGGATCATCGACAGCGAGGACCCGCGCAGCGCGCTCGGCACCATCCGGCCCCGCCGGATCATGGACGTCGCCGATGCCGTCCTCTCCGCCCACCGACCCCTCCCCGTGCAGCTGAGCACCAACATCGGCGAGGACCAACTGCTGTACCGGCGCGCCGAGAACGGCCTCGCCCTGCCCAAGCCCGCCTACGAGCAGGTCGGCAAGGCCGCGCAGGCCGCCCTCGGCGTGGCCCTCGCCATGGGCACCCGCGTCCACCCCTGCGGGATCGTCAAGGTCGGCCTCGACGGCATGCGCACCGGCGAGCTGTCCGACGTCCTGGGCGAGATCACGGCCACGCTGCGCCGCACCGAGCAGCTCTCCCACACCCGGGTGATGTCCGTCCTGTTCGCCCAGGACCTCGACCTGTGGGACGCCCGCAAGACGCTCCCGCAGGTGCGGCGGGCCCTGGTGGGCCTGCGGGAGTACTACCCCTGCGACCCGTCCGCGCCCGGCGCCTTCGACCTCGCCGAGTACGCCGGCGCGCTCCTCGGCGACGACGGCGAGCCGCTCTTCGGCGACCGTCGGCCGACGGCGGCGGAGCTGACGGCCTCCGGCGCCCTCCCGCCCTCCGCGCGGCACGCCGCCGTCGCCGTCAACGAACCCTTCCCGCACCACCGCTACGGCCTGACGGCCGCGCGCCGCACCGACCGCGAGGCGATCCGCGCGATGGTCGAGGCCAGTGCGGCCGCCGGGGCCGACGCCATCATGATCGACACCAGCATCCTGCTGAAGGTCGCCCGCATCGGCCTGATCTCCACCGCCGGCACCCCCGCCGAACTTGCCGACCTCGACCGGTACGACACCGACCGGCACGGCCTCGCCCGGGCCGGCATCCTCTCCCTGGAGGACGTCCGCTACTTCGTCGACCTCTGCCACGCCCACGACCTGGAGGCGAACCTGGCCGGCTCCGTGCAGAGCCACCAGGCCCAGCAGATCTGGCGCCTCGTCCCCGAGGTCGACCAGCTCTCGGCCCGCGGCGGCGTCAGCGCCCTGGTCCGCGCCCCCGACGGAGCCACCGGGCGCGCCACCCGCCACGACCGCACCGTCCGCCGCTCCCTGGTGGGCGGCCTGATCCCGCCGGAGCAGGGCGGCTACCTGGTGGTGCCCCGGCGGATGGCACAGGAGCCCGGGGCGCTCGACGCCGTGGAGGGCCTGCTCAAGCGCCACCCCGACCTGGCGGCGTACACGGCCGACCCGTACGGCGCGCTCGCACCGCTCGTCTGATCGGTCAGTCGGTCATCCGTCAGTCGGTCGGGTGGGCGGCGGCCCAGCCGTGTTCGAGAAGGGAGAACGCGGCGTCGGCGGCCCGGACAGGGTCGGCGCTCCGCTGGATGAGACTGCGGGCCTCGAGGGCGAAGCGGGCCAGCGCGGCGCAGCCGGGATCGTCCGCCGGCGCGCCCGAGGCCTCGGCGATGGCCAGCGCCAGCGCGGCCTCGTGGCGCGTCCACATGCGCTGGGAGTAGTCGCTCAGCTCGGGGGTGTCCCGCACCAGGCGCGTGAACTCGGGGAACCGGGGATCCGCCGCGTGGACGGCGAACCGGCTCTGCGCCAGCAGGAGGTGCTCGCGCAGCGCCTGGGGGACGGACCGGCCGGGGGGACGCTCGCGGACGGCGGCGACGAGGGCCGCCTCGATGTCGTCGTCCTGGTCGAAGACCAGGGCCTCCTTGCCGGAGAAGTGCTTGAACAGCGTCGTCACCGAGACGTCGGCGGCCTCGGCGACGTCCTTGACGCCGACCTGGTCGTACCCGCGTTCGAGGAAGAGCTCGAGTGCGGCGTCGGCGAGGGCTCGACGGGTCTGGGCCTTCTTGCGCTCGCGGCGCCCGGTCGGTTCAACGGTCACCCGCCCACCGTACCAAAGGTGCATCCACTGTAAAAGTTGAGTCATTGCACTTAGTGAGTGATTGTGGTTTTGTGGTGGCGCCGGACCTCCCAGCGCATCACCCACTCCTGAGGAGCACCCCCATGACCACCTCCCAGAACCCCCGAATCGCGATCGTCGGCGCCGGCCCCGGCGGCCTGACCTGCGCGCGGATCCTGCAACGGCACGGCCGCTCCGTCACCGTCCTCGAACGCGAGGCCTCCGCCGACGCCCGCCCGCAAGGGGGCACGCTCGACCTCCACCCCGGAACCGGCCAGGCCGCCCTGCGGTCGGCGGGACTCCTCGACCGGTTCCTCGCCCTCGCCCGCCCCGAGGGCGAGGAGTGGCGGGTGCTCGACCCGTCCACCTCCGAGGTCCTCGCGCAGCAGCCGCCGTCGCACTCGGCCGACGGCGGCCGTCCGGAGATCGACCGGGGCCGGCTGCGCACCCTCCTCCTCGACTCGCTCACCCCGGGCACGGTCCGCTGGGGCCACGCCGTCACCGGCGTCACCCTGCTGCCCGACGGCACCAGCCGGCTGCACCTCGCCGACGGCACCGCCGAGGACTTCAACCTGGTCGTCGGCGCCGACGGCGCGTGGTCACGCGTACGCCCGGCCCTGTCGCCCGCCGCCCCCGGCTACACCGGCGTCACCTTCGTGGAGACCGGGTTCGACCACTGCGACACCCGGCACCCCGAGCTCGCGCGCCTGGTCGGCAACGGATCGCTGCTCGCGAAGGGCACCGGCCGGACACTGGTCGCCCAGCGCAACGGCAACGGTCACATCCGCGCCTACTTCGCCTTCCGCGCGCCGGAGGACTGGCACCTGGCCGACGGTGTCGACCTCCACGACCAGGAGGCCGTACGCACGCACCTGCTCGACATGTTCGAGGGCTGGCACGAGAGCCTGCGCTCCTTCCTGGAGGACGGCGACCACGCATTCGTCAACCGCCCTCTCTACGCCCTGCCCGCCCCGCACGCCTGGGACCCCGCTCCCGGCGTCACCCTGCTCGGCGACGCCGCGCACCTGATGCCCCCGGTGGGCCTGGGCGCCAACCTGGCGATGCTCGACGGCTCCGACCTCGCCCACGCCCTCGTGACCGAACGCAGCGTCGCCGACGCCGTCCGGGCGTACGAGGCCGTCATGCTGCCGCGCTCGGTCGAGGCCGCGACGAGCAGTGCGCAGGGAATCGACCACCTTGTTCCCGTCGGCCCCGTCTCGACCGTTTCCTGAGCCGAGTCCTCGGCGCCGGGACAGCGTGGGCTGCGGGTTTGTCTCCGGCGCGGTGTGGGAGTACTGTCGACCAGTCGCTGGAGCGGCCACCCCACTCGGCGCGACTCATTCTCACACTCGACAGCCCATGCAGATGGGCTTTGTTGGCGTTCCCGTCAACCGGTGTGAGCGTGAATTTCGGGAAAATCCCGGAATGCGCTAACGTGGTGGTCGTCGCGAAAAGCGGCCCCGGCCAGT
>NZ_JBIWOW010000055.1:0-19373 GCF_044767945.1 Kitasatospora sp. NPDC101183
CAGGGGGTGGTACGCCCCCGGGCAGACCGCCACCCCCCGCCCCGGCGGCTACTCCTCCGGCCTGGGGTCCTACCCCCTGGCCTGACCCGGCGGCCGGGCCGGGGGGGGGGGGGGGCGGGCCCCCCCCCCCCCGCCCCTCCTACTCCCGCTCCTCGGCGAGGGCCAGCGTCGTGAACAGCTCGACGCCGATGCCGATCGCCCGCTCGTCCACGTCGAAGCGGCCCTGGTGCAGGTCGCGGACGGTGGCCTCGCCCACGGGGCGCACGCCCAGCCGGGCCAGGGCGCCCGGGGCGTGCTCCAGGTACCAGGAGAAGTCCTCGCCGCCGAGGCTCTGCTCGGTGCTCTCGACCACCTCGGCGCCGTCCTGCCCGAACCGGGCCCGCATCGCGGCGTCCAACTGCTCGACGGAGACGGCCTCGTTGACCACCGGCGGCACCCCGCGGTGGTAGTCCAGCGTCCACTTGGCCCGGTAGGTCTCGGCGAGCTTGGCGATCAGCTCGTGCAGCAGGTCCGGCGCCTCGCGCCAGCCGGCCAGTTCCAGGCACCGGACGGTGCCCTCCAGCTCGGCGTGCTGCGGGATGACGTTGGGCGCGGAGCCCGAGGCGATCCGGCCCCAGACCAGGCTGACGCCCCAGCGCGGGTCCATCCGGCGGGCCAGCGCGCCCGGCAGGTCGGCGGCCATCTTGGCGATCGCCGTCACCAGGTCCGTGGTCAGGTGCGGACGGGCGGTGTGCCCGCCGGGGCCGTCCAGGTGCAGGACGAGGCGGTCGCAGGCCGAGGTGATCGCGCCGGTGCGCAGGGCGATCCTGCCGACCTCCACCTTGGGGTCGCAGTGCACCGCGAAGATGCGGCCCACGCCCTCCATCCCGCCGGCCTTGATCACGTCCAGCGCGCCGCCGGGCATGACCTCCTCGGCGGGCTGGAACACCAGCCGGACGGGCCGCCGCAGCTCACCGGTCCGCAGGGCCTCCGCGAGCACCAGGGCGGTGCCGAGCACCACCGAGGTGTGCACGTCGTGGCCGCAGGCGTGGGCCCGGCCCGGGACGGTCGAGCGGTACGGGACGTCGGTCTTGGCGTCGTCGATCGGCAGCGCGTCGATGTCGGCGCGGAAGGCCAGGAACTCCGTGCCGGGGGCGGTGCCGGGCGGGACGAGGTCGACGAGCAGGCCGGTGCCCCCGGGCAGCACCCGCGGCGTGAGCCCCTCCTCCAGCAGCCGGTCGCGCAGCAGCCCGGTGGTGCGGAACTCCTGGCGTCCCAACTCGGGGTGCCGGTGCAGGTCCCGGCGGAAGGCGATCAACTCGGGCTCCAGCGCCGCGACCTGGGCGCGCAGTCCGGCGGCGGGGCGTGCGGCGTCGAGCGTCGTGCCCGGCTGAGCGGGCTCAGGACGGTTCATCTCCCCAAGCGTAGGCCCGCCGAGGGATTTTGGCCCGCCTTCCGGAAAATCAGTCCCCGGATGGGCGCATACCGGCCGGACAGGTGGGTATGACATCTCGTTTCAGCCGCCTTCCCGGGGTTGCCTGACCTGTGCAACGATCACCCGCGCCGGTGGTCACGCACGGCACCGCCTTGACGGACACAGGTGTTGACGAGCGGTCAGAAACGTTCCACCGGAGCGTATGTGCCCCACACTCCGCGCAGCGCGTCGCAGACCTCGCCGACGGTGGCCCGGGCAGCCAGCGCCTCCTTGATCGGGTAGAGCACGTTCCCCGGTCCCTCGGCGGTTCGGCGCACCGTATCCAGCGCACCTCCGACGGCGGTCGAGGAGCGCTCGGACCGCAGCCGCGCCAGCCGGTCGGCCTGCCGCCGCTCGATCGCCGGGTCCACCCGCAGCGGCCGGTACGGCTCCTCGGCCTCCAGCCGGTAGCGGTTGACGCCGACGACCACGCGCTCCCCGGCGTCGGTTTCCCGCTGGACGCGGTAGGCGGTGCGCTCGATCTCGCCCTTCTGGAAGCCCTGTTCGATCGCGGCCACCGCACCGCCGTACTCCTCGACCCGGGCCATCAGCGCCAGGGCGGCGGCCTCCACCTCGTCGGTCATCGACTCGACGGCGTAGGAGCCGGCGAAGGGGTCGACGGTCGCCGTCACATCGGTCTCGTGGGCGAGCACCTGCTGGGTGCGCAGGGCGAGCCGGGCCGCCTTCTCGGTGGGCAGCGCGATCGCCTCGTCGAAGCTGTTGGTGTGCAGCGACTGGGTGCCGCCGAGCACCGCGGCGAGCGCCTGCACCGAGACCCGTACGAGGTTCACCTCCGGCTGCTGGGCGGTGAGTTGGACCCCGGCGGTCTGGGTATGGAAGCGCAGCCGCTGCGAGCGGGGGTCCTTCGCGCCGAACTCCTCGCGCATGATCCGCGCCCAGATCCTGCGCGCGGCACGAAACTTGGCGACCTCCTCCAGCAGCGTGGTGCGCGCCACGAAGAAGAAGGAGAGCCTCGGCGCGAACTCGTCCACGGCCATCCCCGCGGCGAGCGCGGTGCGGACGTAGGCGATGCCGTTGGCCAGGGTGAAGGCGATCTCCTGCGCGGGGTCGGCGCCGGCCTCGGCCATGTGGTAGCCGGAGATGGAGATGGTGTTCCAGCGCGGGACCTCCGCGCGGCAGTACCGGAAGAGGTCCGCGACCAGCCGCAGCGAGGGCTGCGGCGGGAAGATGTACGTGCCCCGGGCGATGTACTCCTTCAGCACGTCGTTCTGCACCGTGCCGGTGAGCGCGGAGGGCACCGACCCCTGGGCCTCGCCGACCAGTTGGTAGAGCAGCAGGAGCAGGGCGGCGGGCGCGTTGACGGTCATCGAGGTCGAGACGGAGCCCAGCGGGATGCCCTCGAAGAGCTCCGCCATGTCCTCGACGGAGTCCACCGCCACGCCGACCCTGCCGACCTCGCCGGCCGCGAGCGGGGCGTCCGAGTCGTAGCCCATCTGGGTGGGCAGGTCGAAGGCGACGGAGAGGCCGGTGCCGCCGCCGGCGATCAGCTGCCGGTAGCGCGCGTTGGACTCGGCGGCGGTGCCGAAGCCCGCGTACTGGCGCATCGTCCAGGGCCGTCCGGTGTACATGGTCGCGTGGACGCCCCGGGTGTACGGGTACTCCCCCGGCCGCCCCAGCCTGGCGGCCGGGTCCCAGCCCTCCAGCGCCTCGGGGCCGTACACCGGCGCGATCCCGAAGCCCGACTCCGCTGATGACATCAGACCTCCCTGGGCCGGCCGTCCCCACGATCCAGGGTCCGCCACCGGGCTCCCGCCCGCCCGCTCGCCGAGGCGGTTGAGATGATCGGGTGAACGGACGGACGAGCCCCCAGGGAGTGGCAATGACCGAGCAGAAGGTGGCCGTGGTCACCGGTGCCAGCAGCGGGATCGGTGCGGCGACGGCCCGCCGGCTGGCGGCCGAGGGCTTCGACGTGGTGCTGACCGCCCGCCGCACCGAGCGGATCGAGGCGCTGGCCAAGGAGATCGGCGGCCGGGCCTTCACCCTGGACGTCACCGACCGGGCCGCCGTGGACGCCTTCGCCGCGCAGGTCGGCCGGGTGGACGTCCTGGTGAACAACGCCGGCGGCGCGATCGGCGCCGAGACGGTGGAGCAGGGCGACCCGGCCGACTGGCTGGCCATGTACGAGGTGAACGTGCTCGGCGTGCTGCACGTGACCCAGGCGCTGTTGCCGGCGCTGCGGGCCACCGGCGACGGCACCGTCCTGGTGATGTCCTCGACCGCCGCCCTGGTCGCGTACGAGGGCGGCGGCGGCTACGTCGCGGCCAAGCACGCCGCCCACACCATCGCGGCGACGCTGCGGCTGGAGCTGTGCGGGGAGCCGATCCGGGTGATCGAGATCGCGCCGGGCATGGTGAAGTCGGAGGGCTTCGCCGTCACCCGGTTCCGGGGCGACGAGGAGAAGGCCGCCGCCGTCTACGCGGGCGTCGCCGAGCCGCTGACCTCGGAGGACGTCGCCGACACCGTCGCCTGGGCCGTCACCCGGCCGCCGCACGTCAACATCGACCTGCTGGTCGTGCGCCCCCGGGCGCAGGCGGCCAACCACAAGGTCCACCGCGCCTGATCCTCGCTGGTGGGCGGCCCGGGGGCCATGATCGAACGTGTCGCCGGCGAGTGGTACACACGTGCGATGAAGATCTACCGGGCCGCCCGCCCACGCGTCCTGCTGACCGCCCTGGCGGCAGGCACCCTCCTCCTCGCCACCGCGTGCGACGGAAAGTCCGCCCCCTCCCAGGAGAAGGCCGCCGGAACCACCGCCGCGAGCACCGCGGCCACCCCGACGCCCAAGCCCACCGGCGAGGCCGACCCGGCGCTCAAGCCCTTCTACGGCCAGCAGATCGCCTGGACCCCCTGCCCGGCCGACCCCAAGGCCGAGAAGGCCAAGGCCGACACCACCGGCATGCTCTGCGGCAAGCTGCACGTCCCGCTCGACTACGCCAACCCCGCCACCGACGCGCTCGACCTCGCCCTGATCAAGCACCCGTCCGCCAAGCCGGACCAGCGGATCGGCTCGCTGATGGTCAACCCCGGCGGCCCCGGCGGCTCCGGCGTCGAGATGGTCGAGTACGGCGCCAAGGACTTCGCCGGCCCCCTGCACGACCGCTTCGACGTGATCGGATTCGACCCCCGCGGCACCGGTGCCAGCTCCCCGGTCGTCTGCTACGACGACAAGCAGCGCGACGCCCTCGCCCAGCAGGACGCCCCGCTCGACCCGGCCGCCCGCAAAGCCGAGGGCACCAAGCAGTCGATCGACCACGCCGCCGTCTGCCAGGCCAAGTCCGGCAAGCTGCTGCCCTTCGTCGGCACCCGCGACACCGCCCGCGACCTCGACGTCCTGCGCGCCGTCGTCGGCGACAAGAAGCTCAACTACCTCGGCATCTCCTACGGCACCTACCTCGGCTCGATCTACGCCGAGCAGTTCCCGCTGAACACCGGCCGGCTGATCCTGGACGGCGCCGTCGACCCCTCCCAGGACCGCCTGGACCACGGCGTCGACCAGCAGGTCGGCTTCGAGAAGTCCTTCGAGCGCTTCGCGGCCGACTGCGTGGAGAACCACGCCGACCAGTGCCCGCTCGGCAAGGACAAGGACAAGGCCGCCAAGAAGGCCGCCGACTTCCTCGACGGCCTCCACGACAGCCCGCTGACCCTCAAGGACGGCCGCAAGCTCGGCCGCGACGAGGGCTGGAGCGGGGTCGTCGCGGCCCTCTACGGCGACACCAAGAACTGGCAGTACCTGCGCAACGCCCTCGGCTGGGCCATGGTCCGCGACAAGGGCGACTTCCTCCAGGCCTACGCCGACGAGCTCAGCGGCCGCGACGAGAACGGTCACTACAGCCCGATGGACGAGGCCGAGACGGCGATCCGCTGTGCCGACGCCGCCCAGCCGGCGCCGACCCCCGAGCACGCCGCCGCGGCCGTCAACCGGCTGCTCGCCGAGGCCCCGCTGCTGTCCAAGGGCGTGACCGTGGACGACTACTCCGAGGCCGCCTGCTCCCACTGGCCGTTCCGGACGAAGGAGAAGCCGCACGCCATCCGCGCCGAGGGCGCCGCGCCGATCCTGGTCGTCGGCACCACCGGTGACCCGGCCACCCCGTACGCCTCGGCCGAGTCCCTGGCCAAGGGCTTCGCCAACGCCACCCTGCTGACCCGCGTCGGCGAGGGCCACGGCGCCTTCGGCCAGGGCAACGCCTGCATCGACAAGGCCATGGCCGCCTACCTGACCGAGGGCACCATGCCGGCCGCGGGCACCCGCTGCGCGTAGGACCCGATGACGGGGAGGGTGCCGACGAAGCTGACGAATCGGTGTCAACGTCACAACTTGATAGCTCGTCCGGATGAATTCGGCGTGCGCCCTCCCCAACTGATGACCGCTCAACTACCTTGGAAGAACCGCCCGACCGGCCGGAACAGGCCGTCCGAGGCCCCCATACTTCAGCTGCTCCACCACCCCACCTTCACCGGCACCTTCCCGCCCTCACGAGGAGGACCCGCTGGCCAGCGACATCCCGCCACCACGGCTGGACCCCAGCTCCGAACCGACCCTCCTCGGGTTGCACCGCTTCAACGAGGCCGACGCCGGCGCCGTCGAGGAGGCCCTCCTGGCCTGCTGCGGCAGCCACCGCTGGGCCCTGCGGCTCGCCGCCCACCGCCCGTACCCCGACATAGAGTCCCTGCTCGCCGCCGCGAGCGAGGCCTCGTACGACCTGCGCCACGCCGACCTCGCCGAGGCGCTCGCCGACGAGAGCTGGATGCCGCAGCCCCTCCTCGGCATGCGGGCGCCGGGCAGCCAGGCCGCGCACACCGCGCTGCGGGCGGCCCACGCCGCGTACGAGGCCCGGTTCGGCCACGTCTTCGTGGTCTGCCTCGACGGCGTGGAACCGGAGGAGATGCTCGACGCCGTGCTCTCCTCCATCCGCACCCGGCTGGCGAACGACCGGGACGAGGAGCGGCTGATCGCGGCCGACGAACTGCGCCGGATCTCGCTCACCCGTCTGGAGCACCTCGTCGCCACCCATTCGGAGGCCGGGGCGCGCTGAGCCCCCGTCCGCCCGCCGTCCCTCCCGCGCCACGGTGACCGTCCGTCCGTCACCGTGGCGCGGTGGCGTGTTCACGCTCCGTGGCGAACGGCCTCCCGGTTCCCGCCCCACTAGGCCAGAAGTGCCTGATTGATCACACCAGGGGGCCCCGGAGGCGGCGACGGAGAAGGCGCCGATAGGATGCTGGCGGCCGGTGGACCGTACCCGGCCGGGCTGACCGACACCGAAGCCGGCCGAGCCCCCAATCGCTTCCGGAGGGTTTTTCCGTGCCGGCTGGAACGCTGTACCGCGGCCGGGAAGGCATGTGGAGCTGGGTGGCTCATCGAGTCACCGGCGTCCTCATCTTCTTCTTCCTGTTCGCCCACGTCCTCGACACCGCCCTCGTGCGAGTGTCGCCGGAGTCCTACGACACCGTCATCCAGACGTACAAGACTCCGCTCGTGAACCTGATGGAGTACGGCCTCGTCGCCGCCATCCTGTTCCACGCGCTCAACGGCCTTCGCGTCGTCGCGGTGGACTTCTGGTCCAAGGGCCCGAAGTACCAGAAGCAGATGCTGTGGACCGTCGTAGGGGTCTGGGTCGTCCTGATGGCCGGCTCCTTCTACGGCATCCTGCAGCACACGCTGATCGACTGGTTCGGGAAGTGAGCTGACTGATGACCACGGAATACGAATACTCCGACGCGCTCGTCGTCCCCTCCAAGCAGGCGCACACCGCGAAGGGACTCGGCACGGGCAACCCGGCCGACGCCTTCGTCATCGAGCCGCCGCGCAAGCGGACCGGCAAGACCCCGCGCCGCACCCGCACCAACTTCGAGATGCTGGCCTGGCTCTTCATGCGCCTGTCCGGTGTCGTGCTGGTCGCACTGATCCTCGGCCACCTGTTCATCATGCTGATCATGGACGGTGGCGTCTCCAAGATCGGTTTCGCCTTCGTGGCGGGCCGCTGGGCCTCGCCGTTCTGGCAGGGCTGGGACCTCCTGATGCTCTGGCTCGCCATGCTGCACGGCGCCAACGGCATGCGGCAGGTCATCAACGACTACGCCGAGAAGGACTCGACCCGGCTCTGGCTCAAGGGGCTCATGGGTACCGCCACGGTCTTCACCGTGCTGCTGGGCACCCTGGTGATCTTCACCTTCGACCCCAACATCTGAGCCGCGAGCACCATCGACCCATCGGCAGAGGCCAGAGGCGAGACAACCCCCCATGCAGATTCACCAGTACGACACCGTCATCGTCGGCGCCGGCGGCGCCGGCATGCGCGCGGCCATCGAGTCGACGCAGCGCAGCCGCACCGCCGTCCTGACCAAGCTCTACCCGACCCGGTCCCACACCGGCGCGGCCCAGGGCGGCATGTGCGCCGCTCTGGCCAACGTCGAGGAGGACAACTGGGAGTGGCACACCTTCGACACGGTCAAGGGCGGTGACTACCTGGTCGACCAGGACGCCGCCGAGATCATGTGCAAGGAGGCCATCGACGCCGTCCTCGACCTGGAGAAGATGGGCCTGCCCTTCTCCCGCACCGAGCAGGGCCGCATCGACCAGCGCCGCTTCGGCGGCCACTCCCGCAACCACGGCGAGGCCCCCGTCCGCCGCTCGTGCTACGCGGCCGACCGCACCGGTCACATGATCCTGCAGACGCTGTTCCAGAACTGCGTCAAGCACGGCGTCGAGTTCTTCAACGAGTTCTACGTCCTGGACCTGCTGATCAACGAGGGCAAGACCGCGGGCGTCGTCGCCTACGAGCTGGCCACCGGCGAGATCCACGTCTTCAAGGCCAAGTCCGTCGTGTTCGCCTCCGGCGGCACCGGCAAGTTCTTCAAGGTCTCCTCCAACGCCCACACCCTCACCGGTGACGGCCAGGCCCTGGTCTACCGCCGCGGCCTGCCGCTGGAGGACATGGAGTTCTTCCAGTTCCACCCGACGGGCATCTGGCGCATGGGCATCCTCCTCACCGAGGGCGCCCGCGGCGAGGGCGGCATCCTGCGCAACAAGGACGGCGAGCGCTTCATGGAGCGCTACGCCCCCGTCATGAAGGACCTCGCGTCCCGTGACGTCTGCTCCCGCGCGATCTACACCGAGATCCGCGAAGGCCGCGGCTGCGGTCCGGAGGGCGACCACGTCTACCTGGACCTCACCCACCTGCCGCCGGAGCAGCTGGACGCCAAGCTCCCGGACATCACCGAGTTCGCGCGCACCTACCTCGGCATCGAGCCCTACACGGACCCGATCCCGATCCAGCCCACCGCGCACTACGCCATGGGCGGCATCCCGACCAACGTCGAGGGTGAGGTCCTGCGCAACAACACGGACATCGTCCCGGGCCTGTACGCGGCCGGCGAGGTCGCCTGCGTGTCCGTGCACGGCGCCAACCGCCTGGGCACCAACTCGCTGCTCGACATCAACGTGTTCGGCCGTCGCGCGGGCATCGCCGCCGCCGACTACGCCACCGCGCACGAGTTCGTCGAGCTGCCGGAGAACCCGGAGGAGAAGGTGCAGGCGCTCGTCGACGGCCTGCGCGAGTCCACCGGCACCGAGTCCGTGGGGCAGATCCGCAAGGAGCTGCAGGAGACCATGGACGCCAACGCGATGGTGTACCGCACCGGCGCCACCCTGAAGCAGGCGGTCGAGGACATCGCCGCGCTGAAGGAGCGCTACAAGAACGTCTCCATCCAGGACAAGGGCTTCCGCTACAACACGGACCTCCTGGAGGCCGTCGAGCTGGGCAACCTGCTCGACCTGGCCGAGGTGCTGGCCGTCTCCGCGCTGGCCCGCGAGGAGTCCCGCGGCGGCCACTACCGCGAGGACTTCCCGACGCGTGACGACGTGAAGTTCATGCAGCACACCATGGCGTACCAGGAGGTCGACGCCGACGGCGCCACCTCCATCCGCCTCGACTACAAGCCGGTCGTCACGACCCGCTACCAGCCGATGGAGCGTAAGTACTGATGAGCACTCCGACTGTGGAGCACTCGGCCGCTCTGGACGCGGTCGAGGCCGGGGCCGTCCAGCCGATCACCGTCACCTTCCGCATCCGCCGGTTCAACCCGGAGGAGCACCCGGAGCCGGTGTGGGTGGACTACCAGCTGGTGATGGACCCGAAGGAGCGCGTCCTGGACGCGCTCAACAAGATCAAGTGGGAGCAGGACGGCACCCTCACCTACCGCCGTTCCTGCGCGCACGGCATCTGCGGCTCCGACGCCATGCGGATCAACGGCCGCAACCGGCTGGCGTGCAAGACCCTGATCAAGGACGTCAACCCGGAGAAGCCGATCACGATCGAGGCCATCAAGGGCCTCACGGTCCTCAAGGACCTGGTCGTGGACATGGACCCGTTCTTCCAGGCGTACAAGGACGTCATGCCGTTCCTCATCACCAAGGGGAACGAGCCGACCCGCGAGCGCCTGCAGTCCGCCGAGGAGCGCGAGCGCTTCGACGACACCACCAAGTGCATCCTGTGCGCCGCGTGCACGTCGTCCTGCCCGGTGTTCTGGAACGACGGCCAGTACTTCGGCCCGGCGGCCATCGTCAACGCGCACCGCTTCATCTTCGACTCGCGCGACGAGGGCGGCGAGCAGCGCCTGGAGATCCTCAACGACCGTGAGGGCGTGTGGCGTTGCCGCACCACCTTCAACTGCTCCGAGGCCTGCCCCCGCGGCATCGAGGTCACCAAGGCGATCCAGGAAGTGAAGCGCGCCCTGGTCACCCGCCGCTTCTGACCCACCGCCCGCTGGTCAGCCCGCTCAGCCTGTTCAGCCCGAAGGCCCCCCGTCCCGCCGGACGGGGGGCCTTCGGTGTCCGTGTCAGTTCAGCGCGCCGAGGTCGTCCGGCTCGCTCCAGCCCGTGAACACCACCAGGTGCCGGTCCGGCGTGACGGCCCACAGGTCCGGCTTGCCGTCGCCGTGCGCGGCGCCCGAGCTGCCGAGCGTCGGGTACGCGGCAGTGGTGAAGCCGCTCGCGACGACGTTCGCCTTCGGGTCGGCGAGGGAGGAGAAGTCGAAGGTGCCGTCCGCCTTCTTGGGGACGGGGTACGCGTGCAGCTCGCCGGTGGCCCGGTCACGCGCCCAGAGGGCGAGGTTCCCGGCCGCGTCGGGGCCGGGGGCGATCAGGTCGTAGCCGTTCCAGGCGCCGGAGGTGGTGAGCTTGGTGACCGTGTTCTCGCCGAGGGAGACCTTGCCCGTGATCAGCCAGAGGTTCCCGCCCTCCAGGGTCACCAGCGAGGTCGCGGTCTTGCCGACCACCGGGCCGAAGGCGAGGATCTGGTCGGCCTTGGACCAGTCGGCGGCGAAGCCGTCGGGGCAGGTCACCCCCGAGAAGGGGTCGCCGCACATCCTGGTGCCCAGACCGATGTAGCCCTTGGTCAGGGCTCCGTAGTCGAAGTTCCGGTAGACGTCCAGGACGCTGTCACCCGGCTTGTAGATGAAGAGGTCGTCCGAGGAGGGCGCGTGGGCGCCGTCCTCCCAGCCCCGGTGGGCGATCCGGTAGCCCGCCCAACCCTGGTTTCCCGGAGCGCGGTTGGCCGGGATGACGGTGGTCGGTGTGGTGTCGGTCCCGTTGACCGGGATGAACTGCAGGTTGCCCTGCGCGTCCGGCAGCAGGATGTCCGCGACGCCGTCCCCGTCCACGTCGCCGAGGGTGCTCGGCGGGTTCGGGTTGGTCGGCGCGGAGAAGGTGTAGGTCGTCCAACCGACGTTGCCCGCGTTGTCGATCACGTGGACGGCGAGGTTGTTGGTGCCCCAGTCCGGGACCTTGAGGTCGATCTTCGCCGTGCCGTCGGCCTCCGGCACGACGGCCCCCGGTGAGGTGCAGTCGTACCCGGCGTACGTCCAGCCGTACGTGAAGCAGGCGACCCCGGAGCCCTCGCCGCCCGCGGGGACGGCATCAGCGCCCTTGAGGACGAACGTCCCCTTCTGGCCCGCGTACTTGGTGCCGGTGCCGGTGCCGGTGCCGGTCGCCGGGAAGTCGGTCGAGGAGACCGTGACGGTCGGCCTGGTGGCGTCCACCGTGAAGTGGCAGTCCGCCGAGGGGGCGGAGGTCTGGGTGCCCTGCAGCGCCCAGGCGTGCCAGGCGTAGCTGTGCCCGTCCAGCAGGTTGGGGACGGTGAGCCTGGCGGACGGCTGACCGTACGTCTGGGCCTGGCCGGTGAACACCGGCTCCTCGGCGCCCGTGGTCTCGTCCCAGACGCCGAACTTGGCGGTGTCCCCGGTGACCGTGGCGCTGAGCGTCGGACCGTTGTCGGTCAGCCCGATCCAGGTCGGGTCGGCGGCCGAGTTGCAGGCGGTCGTCTGGTACGTGGCCCCCTGGGCGGTGCCCAGGACGGCCGGCGCGGTGTCCGCCACGGCCGCCGTGGGTGTGGCGAGCAGGCCGGCGGCCACCGTGGCCGCTGCCACGCCGCCGAGCGTTCGGGCACGCAGAAGTGTCATGAGATCCCCACCCCATTCGTCTCGTACGGCTGTTCCGTGCGAGAACCGTGGAGATCCTGCCAGCAGGTTCTGACAGTGGCCAAGCAGATTTCAGTCGACGGCCGGCTCACGACGCGTCGCCCGCAGGCCGCGGACGCCGAGGGTGCCGACGGCGATGCCGAGGCAGAAGGAGGTGACGGCGAGGAGGAGGTGGACCCAGAAGAAGGCGGTGGGCTGGGAGTGGTCGCCGCCCACGAAGGCCTGGCCGCCGGAGTCCTTCCAGAGGTTCTTGACGAAGGTGGTCCAGATGATCATGGACCAGACCCCGAAGGCGGTCAGGAACCAGGAGGCACGGCGGCTGAGCTTCATGCCTCCCAGTATGCGGGGGCCTCCGAACGGCGTAGGGCGGGCCCCTCCTGCGGAGGACCGGCCCCCTGGCGCGGACGGCGGACACCTTCACTGGGTACGGTCTGCTGGTGCCGACACCCCGTCAGTCCTCCGCCCTCCTGTGTGCCGCCCTCGCCGCGGCCCTGACCCTGACCGCCGCCCCGGTGGCCGCCGCGGCCCCGTACGAGCCGCCGCCGCAGGCCGTGGTCGGCGGGGAGCGGCTCGCGCGGCCCGGGGTGCAGGTCGATCCGCTGGCGGGCGCCCCCGCGCTGCCGGGGGACCTCACCGGGCAGTCCTGGATAGTCTCCGACGCCGCCACCGGCGACGTGCTGGCGTCCTACAACCCGCACCTGCGGCTGCCCCCGGCGAGCACCCTCAAGATCCTCTTCGCGGACACCGTGCTGCCCAAGTTCGACCGCAACGCCGTGCACAAGGTCGCCGACGAGGAGATCACCGGGCTCGGCGCGGGCAGCAGCCTGGTCGGCATCAAGGAGAACCTGGACTACCGGGTCGAGGACCTGTGGCGCGGGGTGTTCCTGAGCTCGGGCAACGACGCCGTGCACGTCCTGGCGCACATGAACGGCGGCGTCCCGCAGACCGTCACGGAGATGCAGGCCCGCGCGGACGCGCTCCAGGCACGGGACACCAAGGTCGTCTCGCCGGACGGCTACGACATGGACGGGCAGCTCTCCTCGGCGTACGACCTCTCGCTGTTCGCCCGCTCCGGCCTGAACAACCCGGACTTCCGGATGTACTGCGCGACCCGGGACGCGATGTTCCCCGGGGCCGTCGACCCGAAGACCGGGCAGCGGGGCAGCTTCGGGATCGCCAACACCGACCGGCTGCTGGGCAAGTACCCCGGGCTGATCGGGGTGAAGAACGGCACCACCACCAACGCGGGCTCGACCTTCGTCGGCGCCGCCGAGCGCAACGGGCGCACCCTGCTGGTCACCGTGATGCACCCCGCGAGCTACCAGAAGGTGTACGACGAGACGGCCGCGCTGCTGGACTGGGGGTTCGCCTCGGCGGGCAAGGTCCGGCCGGTCGGCCGGCTGGTCGACGAGCTGCCGCCCGGCGGCCGCCCCACCGACGCACCCGCCGCCGCCCCCGCTCCCCCGCCGCACCCCTCGCCGGGCGGCGCGACCGCCAAGGCCTCGGCCGAGGGGGACGGCGACGGGCTCGGCCTCGGGGGCTGGCTGCTGCTGGCCGCCGCGGGCTGCGCGGCGGGGTACGGCGGCCTGGTGCTGCGGAGGCGGAAGAGGAGGACTTAGGGCGCGTCAGCGGCCTCGATCAGGGCTCGCCCGTGGGCGCGGGTGCGCTCCCGGGCGGCCTCGGGGTCGGCCGTCGCCGTCCAGGCGACGCAGTACATCAGCAGGCGGCAGACGAAGTTCATCCACAGCAGCAGCGCCACCGGGGTCGCGAAGGCCCCGTACAGGCTCCGGCCAGCGACGGAGCCGAGGTAGGAGGCGAGCAGCAGCTTGAGCACCTCGAAGCCCGCCGCGCCGATCAGCGCGCCCTGGAGGAGCGGGCGGCGGTGCTGGTCGGTCACCCCCGGGAAGGGGCCGAGCAGGTAGGCGAAGAGCACGGTGTCGCAGGCGACGGCGAGCAGCAGGCCGACCACGGTGAACACGTAGCCGTTGTGCCAGCCGATCCGGTCGGCGATCCATCCGGCAGCGGTCGTCCCGGCGGTGAAGGCGCCCATGGAGACCAGCGACACCCCGCCGAGCCCGGCCAGCACCAGGCAGTCCCGCAGCTTGCGCAGCACCACGTTGCCGTCGTCCACGGGCAGTTGCCAGACGTCCCGGACGGAGGTGCGCATGGTGTCGACCCAGCCGAGGCCGGAGACCAGCAGCAGCGCGCCGCTGACCAGCCCGATGGTGCCCGCGTTGGCGATCAGCGAGGGCAGGTTGAGCGAGTCCGACAGGCCGGGCAGCTGGTCGGAGATGCGGTGCTGGAGGTCGTCGACCTGGCCGGGGTCGAGCGTCGCGACGGCGATCGCCAGGCCCACGGTCAGCAGCGGGAACAGGGCGAGGAAGCCGAAGAAGGTGACGGCTCCGGCCAGCCGGTTGCCCCGGGCGTCGGTGAAGCACTCGTACGCCCGGTACGGGCGGCTGCGCAGCACCCGGGCGACGAGCGGGCCGACGATCGGCAGGCGGGTCAGGAAGTCCACCCGACCGGTTATACCGGGCCGTCCCCCGAATGGCCGTCAGGCACGAGCCGTCCGAACTGCTGGACGAGCCGTCAGCGGCGCACCAGGCGGCGGGCCCGGGCCAGGGCGCGGACGGCCTGGTAGGCGCCGTAGCGGCCGTGGGCGAGCAGTTCGAGGCGGGCGCCCTCGACGCCGGCGGGCGGGCGGTAGCCGGCCGGGCGCAGGCGGGCGCAGTGGGCGGCGGCGCGGCGGAAGTACTCGCGGCGGTCGGCGGCGGGGACGCGTCCGGGCTTGGCGACGACGGTGTTGAGGTGGTGCAGCATCTTGCCGTAGACGACCGGGCGCCAGTGGTCGAGGTCGGGGCGGCCGTCGAGGAAGGCGAAGACCAGGTCGTACTGGGCGAAGACGTCGAAGTGCTTGCGGCCGGCGGTGGCGAGGATGTTGCCGCCCTCCTGCCGCTGGCGGTAGTGGACGCCGACCTCGTCGAGGAGGGTGATCCGCCCGGCGGCGAGCAGCGCCGGGTACGTCCAGGGGGTGTCCTCGTAGTAGCCGGCGGGGAAGACCAGCCCCTGCTCGGCGATGAAGGAGCGGCGGTACGCCTTGTTCCAGACGACCTGGAGCAGGTCGAGCAGGTCGGGGCGGGCGGCGAGGTCGAAGACGTCCGGGGAGGCGGCGCCGAACACGTGGGCGGAGGCGGCACGGGTGATCCGGCCGTCGGCGTAGGTGCGGGCGTAGTCGTGGACGAGGACGTCCGGGTCGCCGGTGACGCGCAGGCGGCCGTCGACGGCCTCGAGCAGGCCGGGGGTGAGGGTGTCGTCGCTGTCGAGGAAGACCACGTAGTCGCCGGTGGCGACCTCCAGGCCGGCGTTGCGGGCCCGCCCGAGGCCGACGTTCTCCGGCAGGTGCAGCACCTTGACCCGCTGGTCGGCGGCGGCGGCCTCGTCCAGCATCTCGCCGCAGCGGTCCGGGGAGCGGTCGTCGACGGCGATCAGTTCGAGGTCCGGACCACCCTGTCCGAGGACGGAGTCGAGACACTCGTTCAGGTAGTCCTGCACCTGGTGGACGGGGACGATGACGCTGAAACGTGGCACGGTGCCAGCGTAGTGGGCCCCGGGCGGCACCCGGCCCGGAGGTAGGATCGGGGGCAAATCGCACCGAACCAAGTGCGGCCGGGCCCGTCCTCCCGGGCGGCCACGCTCCCCTCCAGAGAAAGGCCTGCGCAGCCGATGGCTCCCCGCCTCTCCATCGTCGTTCCGATCTACAACGTCGAGCGCTACCTCGTCGAGTGCCTCGACTCGATCGCCGCCCAGACCTTCACGGACTTCGAGTGCGTCATGGTCGACGACGGATCGAAGGACGGCAGTGCGGCGCTCGCGGAGGCGTACGCGGCGAAGGACTCGCGGTTCCGGCTGGTCCGCCAGGTGAACAAGGGCCTGGGGGCGGCCCGCAACACCGGCATCCGGCACATCGACCCGGACTCGCAGTTCCTGTGCTTCGTGGACAGCGACGACTCGATGCCGCCGAGCGCGTACGAGCTGATGATCAACACGCTCGACGAGACCGGCTCCGACTTCTGCACCGGCAACGTGCTGCGGTTCCGCGCGGTGGGCTACTACCAGTCCGGCGGGCACGTGAAGCCGTTCAAGGAGACCAGGCTCAAGACCCACATCACCGAGGTCCCGGCGCTGGTCACCGACCGCACCGCCTGGAACAAGATGTACCGCCGGTCGTTCTTCGACGCCGCCGACATCCTCTACCCGGAGGGCATCCTCTACGAGGACGCGCCCGTCTCGGTGCCGCACCACTACCTGGCCACGAGCGTGGACGTGCTCTCCGAGCCGATCTACCACTGGCGCGAGCGCGAGGTCGGCGAGATGTCGATCACGCAGATGCGCACCAACCCGAAGGGCCTGGTCGACCGGGTCGCCTCGGTGGAGCTGGTCCGCGGCTGGCTGAAGAAGCAGACCGAGCCGCGCTTCGCCCAGTACCTGCGCTCCTACGACGAGAACACCCTCGTCGAGGAGATCCCGATGTTCTTCTGGTCCGTCGTGGACGGCGACAAGGAGTACCGGGACGCCTACCTCCAGCACGTCAGCCGGCTGCTGCGCTCCATCGGGCCCGAGCAGGTCCGCAAGCTGCGCGCGCCGCTGCGGCTCAAGTACCACCTGACCCTGCAGGGCCGCACGGACGAGCTCGTCGAGCAGATCAGGTACGAGGGCGACAGCGGCGGCGGCGTGCAGGCGCGCGGCCTGCTGCGCCCGTACGCGGACTACCCGTTCCTGCGCGGCGGGCGCCGCAGCGTGCCGTCCGGGGTCCTCAAGCTGGACAACTCGCTGGTCATGCGCAGCCGCCTGTACCGCAGCGCCTGGGTCGGCGGGAAGCTGCAGCTGACCGGGCACGCGTACCCGGAGCAGCTGGGCGCGTCCAGCAAGCACGACATGGTGCGCACGCTGGTCCTGAAGGAGACCAAGGGCCGCCGGGTGATCGCGGTCCCGATGCGGACCACGTACAGCCCCGAGGCCACGGCCAGCTGCAACCACGACCTGTACAGCTGCGACTGGTCCGGCTTCACCGTCGCGATCGACCCGAAGAAGTTCCGCCACCGCGGCCAGTGGAAGGACGGCCACTGGCGCGTCCTGGTGGCCGGCGCGGGCAAGGGCGGGATGTACAAGGGCCGGGTCTCGGCGGGCTGGAGCGACAGCGCCGAGTACCTGCCCTCGCACTGGGTCGAGCCGGACGTGCGGATCGCGCCGTGGGTGCGGGACAACCACGTCTACCTGCGGGTGGAGACCGTCAAGGCCCGGGTGACCGGGCTCGCCGCCCAGGGCGACCGGCTGGAGGTCTCCGGCGCGGCCCGCTCGGGCCCCGACTTCGCCGGGGGCCGGCTGCGGCTGACCCACGTCGAGTCGGACCGCCAGGTGTCCTTCCCGCTGGAGCTGGGCGTGCCGGCCGGCTCGCTGCAGCCGTTCTCGGCGGTCTTCCCGCTCGCCGAGCTGACGGCCGTCCGCGAGGCCTGGGCCGAGCTGGACCCGGCCGCCGCCGAGCGCAGCCGCGACCGCTGGGACGCCGTCCTGGAGCTGGCCGACGGCGAGACGGTCCAGCTGGCCTGGGACGAGCGCAACGCCCCCGAGCAGCTGCACGTGCCGCTGAACCCGGGCGCCCCGGCCGACCTGCGCCGGGCCCTGTACTCCAAGCCCTCCACCGGCGGCCACCTCCAGCTGGTCGACCAGGTGCTCCAGCCGGTGGTGGACGAGGTCTCCGCGCGCGGCGCGGACGGCTTCCTGCTCAGCGGCTCGTTCCCGCTGCCCGGCGCGCACCGCTGGGAGCTGGTGGTCCGTCACCACTGGCGCGAGGAGGAGCACGTCTACCCCGTGGAGATCGCGGACGGCCGGTTCCGCACCGCGCTGCCGGCCGTGCCGACCGCCTCCTTCGCCGGCCGGGTGCCGCTCGCCAAGGGCACCTGGAACGTCTTCTTCCGCCCGGTGGGCTCCACCGCCGAGGCCCTGCCCGACGCCTCCGCGCTGGTCGGCCCGTCCTGCTTCGGCACCCTGCCGCTGGAGGTCGAGTCCCGCGGCAAGCGGATCGCGCTGGAGCGCCGCCGCCACGACGGGCTGTCGCTGGAGTCGCACGCGGTGCTGCTGCCCGAGGAGCGGGCGGGCTACCGCCAGCGCCAGGAGCGCAGCGTCGACTACCCGGCCGCGCGCCGCAAGCCGGTGCGCGACGCGGTGCTGTACTACGTCGGCGAGGTCAGCCAGTACGGGGACTCCCCGCGGGCCGTGCACGAGGAGCTCGTCCGCCGCGGCCTGCCGCTGGAGCACCTGTGGTCCAGCGACGACATGCAGGCCGACCTGCCGGGCACGGCCCGGTCGGTGCGGATGTGGAGCCCGGAGTGGTTCGACGCCCTGGCCACCGCCAAGTACATCGTCACCAGCGCCCACCTGCCCGACTTCTTCGTCCGCCGCCCCGGCCAGGTGGTCGTGCAGACCTGGCAGGGCAGCCCGCTCAAGCAGGTCGGCTTCGACTTCGAGAAGGTCTGGTTCACCGACTCGAACTACCTCAAGGGCCTGGCCCGGGAGGTCCAGCACTGGAACCTGCTGGTGGCCGGCAACCGCTGGTCGGCCCCGGTGCTGCGGCGCGCCTTCGACTACCGCGGCGAGATCGTCGAGAGCGGCTCGCCGCGCAACGACCTGCTGTTCGCGTCCGACCGGGAGAAGACCGCCGAGCAGGTCCGCGAGCGGCTCGGCCTGCCCGAGGGCAAGAAGGTCGTGCTGTACGCGCCGACCTGGCGCGAGGACCGGCGGCGGCCGAACGGCGGCTACCAGATCGACCTGCGGATCGACCTGGAGGCGGCCAGGGCGGCGCTCGGCGAGGACCAGGTGCTGCTGGTCCGCCGCCACCACCTGATGTGCGGCCAGATCCCGGACGCCGGCAACGGCTATATCTGGGACGTCGGCAGCTACCCCGACATGGCGGAGCTGCTGCTGATCGCCGACGTCCTGGTGACGGACTACTCCGCGAGCGTGTTCGACTTCGCCTCGACCGGAAAGCCGCTGCTGTTCTTCACGTACGACCTGGAGCACTACCGGGACAACCTGCGCGGATTCAGCCTGAACTTCGAGTCCGAAGCTCCCGGCCCGCTGCTGGCCACGTCGGAGGAACTCGTCGCGGCCCTCGGCCGGGTCGACGAGGTCGCCGCCGAATTCGCCGACAAGGCCGCCGCGTTCCGCGAGGCGTACTGCGATCTGGACGACGGAAAGGCCTCGGCCCGCGTGGTCGAGGCGATGCTCCGCCAGGAGTAGCAGGACGTCACAGGGGCGCGCGGGCCCCCGGGGGGGGGGGGCGCCGGGGGGGGGGGGGGCGCCCCCGGGGGGGCCCCCCCCGGGGGTGGGGCGCGGGGCGGGCGCGTGGGGCGCGGCCGGGGTGGTGGCG
>NZ_JBIWOW010000056.1:0-15501 GCF_044767945.1 Kitasatospora sp. NPDC101183
GGGCGGGGGGGGGGGTGGGGGGGGGGGGGGGGGTGTGGGTTGGGGGGGGGGGGGGGTTTGGGGGGGGGCGGGGGGGGCTGCGCCGCGCGCGCCCGTTTCTTTCCCGGGGGCGTTGCGGCGGCTGGGGGCGGGGTCAGTCGTCGTGGTGGTGGTGGGTGGGGCCGGATTGGGCGGCTTCGACGGTGTGGTGGAGGTCGGCCGTGGCTTCGAGGGTGGCGGCGGTGGTGAGGGTGAGGCAGGTGGCGAGGGCGAGGGCGGCGATGTGGCGGCGGGTGGGGGTGGGGCGGGGGTGGAGGAGGGCGGCGACGCGGCGGGGGACGGGGCCGGAGTGGGCGGCGGCGACGAGGCGGGGGCGGGCGGGCCAGGGGGAGCGGCTGGCGGCGAGGGCGGCGCGGCCGACGGCGCGGGCGGTGACGGTGCGGTCGCCGACGTGGGTGGCGGCGGCTTCGTCGGCCCAGCGTTCGAGGTGGTAGGCGAGGGGGGTGCGGAGGGGGCGGAGGGCGGGGTGGAGGACGGCGGCGTGTTCGGCGAGGGCGAGGAAGAGGTGGTGGCGGGCGGTGAGGTGGGCGCGTTCGTGGGCGAGGAGGGCGGCGCGTTCGGGGGCGTCGAGGGCGCGGAGCATGCCGGAGGTGACGACGATGTGGCCGGGTTCGCCGAGGCGGCCGGGGAGGGCGAAGGCGTCGGCGCGGTCGTCGTCGAGGACGGCGAGCGGGGGCTCGTCGGGGTGGAGGAGGTCGAGGAGGCGGCGAGGGGCGCGTGGGGGGTGTACGGCGGCGCGGGCGGTGCGCAGGTCGTGGCGGTGGCGCCGGGTGGTGCGGACGGCGAGGGCGGTGAGGGCCGTCAGGGCGAGGCCCGCGACCGCGGCGGCGGGTGGGGCGAAGGGGGAGGAGGCGGTGAGCCAGGGCAGGGAGAGGTGGCCGAGGGCGGCGACCGGGGGGAGTTGGAGGAGGCCGGCGGCGGCGAGGAGGCCGAGGGAGCAGACGGTGCCGCCGGCGAGGACGGCGGCGGTGCCCGCGAGGGTCCAGGCGGCGGCGCGGGGTGGGAGGGCGTCGGCGAGGCGGCGGGCGAGGGGGGCGGCGAGGAAGGGCAGGAGGAGGGGTGCCCAGACGGCGAGCATCACGGGGCGGCCGCCGATCCGCCGTCGCCGAGGAGGTCGCGCAGGAGCTGTTCGTCCTCGGCGGAGAGGTCGGAGACGAAGCGGGCGAGCACGGTCGAGCGGTCGGCCTCGCGGCCGAGCTCGGTGTGCATGCGGCGGGCGGCGAGGCCGGCGGTGTCCTGGACGGTGGGGGTGTAGGCGTAGGCGCGGCCGGCGCGGGTGCGCTCGAGGGTGCCCTTGTCGTGGAGCCGGGCGAGGATCGTGGCGATGGTGGTGCGGGCGAGGTCGCCGCCGAGGGCGGCCTGCACGTCCTGCGGGGTCATCGGCTGTCTCGCGGACCAGAGCGCGGCCAGCACCTCGGCCTCCAGCTCCCCGGCGGGGCGGCGGGCGGACGGTACGTCGGACATGGCGGCGCTTCCTCCAAGAATCGTCTACAGTCTTGTAGACCGTCTACGTGATTGTAGACGGTGGGATGGGCCCGGGTCCGGGCCGCCCTCCAACGTACGGGAGGTCTGTCGGCCTTGCTCCAGTTCCTTGCCGATCCTGCTCACCTCGCGGTGAATCCGCTGGACGCGTCCTCGCTGCTCGCCGCCTTCGGCGCGCTCGGGATCGCGGTGGTGCTCTTCGCCGAGACGGGTCTGCTGGTGGGGTTCTTCCTGCCCGGCGACTCGCTGCTGTTCACCGCGGGGTTGTTGTGCGTGCCGGGTGCCACGAAGGGGCCGCAGTTGCACCTGTGGCAGGTGCTGCCCGCGGCGTTGGTGGGGGCGTTGGTCGGGGCGCAGGTGGGTTATGTGATCGGGCGGCGCGGGGGCCGGGCGCTGCTGGCGCGGACGAAGCGGCGGAGCCTGCTGGAGGGCGTGCAGCGGGCGGAGGAGCTGCTGGGGAAGTACGGGCACGGCAAGGCGATCGTGCTGGCCAGGTTCATCCCGGTGGTCCGAACGGTGCTGAATCCGCTCTGCGGCGTGCTCGAAGTGCCGGTGCGCTCGTTCACCCTGTGGCAGGTGACGGGCGGCGTGGTCTGGACGGTCGGCGTGGTGCTCGCCGGGTACACGCTCGGGTCGTCCATCCCGGGGATCGACCAGTACCTGCTGCCGATCATCGGTCTGGTAGTAGTTGTGTCCGTGCTCCCCATTGTTCTCGAACTGTTCCGCGCCCGTAAGGCGCGCCGTCACGGAGGTGACGTGTGACGTCGGTAAGGGCTCTCGCTGCGTACGACGGCAGCGGCATCGACGGTGGTCTCTACAGCCGGGTGAACCGGTGGGCCCAGGAGGCCCCGCACTGGCTGGACGAGGTGATCAAGGTCTGGTCGGCGATCGGGCTCGGCCTGTTCGCCGTGTTCATGGTGTACGCCTGGTGGCGGGCGCGGGGTGCGGACTCGGTGACGATGGCGAGGGTGCTGGCCTCGCCGGTCGTCGTCGTCATCGCGTACCTGGTGAACTCCGGGCTGAAGAGCGTGGTGGCGGAGACCCGGCCCTGCGCGCAGATCGCCGGCAGCGTCTCCTTGGAGACCTGTCCGGGGGCCGGGGACTGGTCCTTCCCCAGTAACCACACGGTGATCGCCTTCGCGGCGGCGATGGCGCTCTGGTTCGCGGACCGGCGGCTCGGCAAGATCGCCCTGGTCTTCGCGGTGCTGATGGGCGCCTCCCGGGTCTGGGTCGGCGTGCACTACCCGCACGACGTGGCGGTCGGCGCGGTGATGGGCGTCGTGGTGGCGCTGCTGCTGTCCCCGCTGGTGCGGCGCTGCGCGCCGCTGGTGGACCGGATGCGGGCCTCCGCGCTGCGTCCGCTGCTCGGGCCCGGGGCGCAGCCGGTGGCGGCGCACGGGTACGAGGCCGCCGGAGCTCGACGGTACTGAGGCGCAGCCGTTCCGCCTCTTGTCCGATTTCGGACGGCGGGTGGAGCATGTGAGCCGGGCGTGGGGCCCCTTTCGCGAGGGGCGCCCGCCCGGCTCAGTCGTGCTCGGGGCGCGAGGGCGCCTGCCGGAGAGGGAGTGGCCGCATGCCGTACCGACTGGACATCACGCAGGGGGACTGGCCGGCCGACCTGCTGCACAAGGGCGTCGAGGGCCTGCTGGCCGAGGCCATGGTGCTCACCCTCGCCACGGCCGGTCACGAGCACGGGCCGCACGCCAACCTCGCGTTCTTCGCGTACGACGAGGATCTGGTCCTCTACTTCGTGAGCGAGCGTTCCACTCGGCACAGCCACCACCTCGCGGAGGAGGCCCGTGCGGCCGCCACCGTGTTCCTGCCGCCGCCGGCCTTCGGCGAGCAGTTGCGCGGGCTGCAGCTGACCGGCAGCGCGGGCGAGGCCTGGGGGCGGCAGGCGGAGGCGGCACTGGCGGCGTACCAGGGGCGGTACCCGTCCTTCGCGCAGGACGAGGAGACGCGGCGGCAGTACCTCACCGGGGGCGGGGCGGCGGCGCTGTACCGGTTCCAGGTGGAGGAGCTGACGGCGGTGGACGAGCCGAACTTCGGGCGGCGCAACTATCTGCGGGGGCGGGTGGTGAGGTGATGGTGCTGGTCCGGCGCTGACGGCGGCCCGAGGTTACTCCCGGGTTGTATGTACAACTTTTCAGGTGATTCATCTGGGGGACGTCGTTCGGACGCCCCTCGGACACCTGGGCGCACCAGCCTGGCCGCCATGAGAGTCATCGTCGTAGGAGCAGGCGTGCTCGGCAGCATGCACGCCTGGCAGGCCGTCGAGCGCGGTCACGAGGTCGTCCACCTGGAGCGCGAGAGCGAGGCGCGCGGCGCCTCCGTCCGCAACTTCGGGCTGGTGTGGGTCAGCGGTCGCGCGCAGGGCGAGGAGCTGGACACCGCGCTGCGCGCCCGCGAGCTGTGGCAGGAGATCGGCGCCAAGGTGCCCGACCTCGGGTTCCGGGCCAACGGCTCGTTGACGGCGATCCGTACGGAGGCCGAGCTGGCGGTGGCCGAGCAGGCGCTGACCCTGCCGGACGCCGCCGCCCGTGGCTACAAGCTGCTCGACGCCGACGAGACCCGTGCGGCGAATCCCGCCCTGCGCGGGGAGCTGTTGGGCGCGCTGTGGTGCGAGCGCGACGCCGCCGTCGAGCCGCGCACCGCGCAGCCGGCGCTGCGGGCCGCGTTGCGGGCCAGCGGCCGCTACACCTTCCTGCCCGGGCGCGAGGTCCGCGAGGTCATCGGCGAGAACGCCGTCCGCGACGACCACGGCGACGTCCACACCGGCGACCTGGTGATCCTCTGCACCGGTGCCTGGCTCGGCGGGCTCGTCCGCGAGCTGGCCCCCGAACTGCCCGTGCGCCGCGTCCGGCTGCAGATGATGCAGACCGACCCGCTCGGCGAGACCCTCACCACGGCGGTGGCCGACGGCGACAGCTTCCGGTACTACCCGGCCTTCGCCGGTACGGCCCTCGACCGGCTGAAGGAGGTCCAGCCGCAGGGGCCGGTGGCCGCCGAGCACAAGATGCAGCTGCTCATGGTGCAGCGCCGCGACGGCGGGCTCACCGTCGGGGACACCCACGAGTACGACCAGCCGTTCGGCTTCGACGTGGTCGAGGACCCGTACGACCACGTCAAGGAGGTCGCGGAGAGCCTGCTCGGCCGCCCGCTGCCGCGCATCCGCCGCCGCTGGGCCGGGGTGTACGCGCAGTGCGTGGACACCACCCGCGTCGTGCACCGCGAGCGCGTCCGGGACGCCGTCTGGCTCGTCACCGGCCCCGGCGGGCGCGGCATGACCTGCTCCCCGGCCATCGCCGAGACCACCGCCGAACTCGCCAACCTGTAAGGACGATGGACATGACTGACGACATCCGACTGGTCGTGCTCGACATGGCCGGTACGACCGTGGCCGACGACGGCCTCGTCGAGCAGGCCTTCACCGCCGCCGCGGCCGAGCTGGGCGTCGAGGCCGGCACCCCCGAGTTCGAGCCGATGCTGGCGCACGTGCGGGCCACCATGGGCGAGTCCAAGATCTCGGTGTTCCGCCACCTGTTCGGGGACGAGGAGAAGGCGCAGCGCGCCAACCTCGCCTTCGAGGCCGCGTACCACGACCTCGTCGACGCCGGCCACTGCGAGGCGCTCCCGGGCGCGGCCGAGGCCATCGCCGAACTGCGGGGCCAGGGGCGCAAGGTGGTCCTCACCACCGGGTTCTCGCGCGCCACGCAGGACCGCATCCTGGCGGCGCTGGGGTGGCAGGACATCGCCGACCTCACCCTCTGCCCCGCCGAGGCCGGGCGCGGCCGCCCGTACCCGGACCTGGCGCTGACGGCCCTGCTGCGTACGGGAGTCGACTCCGTGCGGCAGGTCGCGGTGGTCGGGGACACCGGCTACGACATGCTGACCGGCACGCGGGCGGGTGCGTCGATCGTCGCCGGGGTGCTGACGGGCGCCCACGACGAGGCCCGCCTGCGGGCGGACGGGGCCACGCACGTGCTGGGGTCGATCGCCGAACTGCCTGGTCTGCTGGGCTAGTCGCGGGAACTGCGGGGCGGGCGGAGTCGAGGGGGCTCCGCCCGTCCGGCGTTTCGGGGGGAAGTGTTCTCAGAGGAGGACGTTGTTTCAGAGGAGGACGTAGAGCGCGGCGCCGAGGGCGAGGAAGGCGAGGCCGACCGCGAGGGGGACGCGGACGCGGGGCGTGTAGCGGCCGCCGCCGGTGTCCAGCCAGCCGAGGAAGGCGGGCATCGAGAGCAGGTAGGCGACCGAGACGATGACCGCCGCGCTCGGGGAGTGCCTGCTGAGGAGGAAGAACAGCAGCCAGAGCGTGTCGTACGCGGCCGCGACCGCCGCGAGGCGCAGGCCGGTCTGTCGGCGGAGCCGCTGGGCGGTGGCACGGAGGCGTTCGGCGGGGCGTCGCCCCGGCGAGGGGCCGGGGCGGGGCGGTCGGGGGCGGCGGGCGGACCAGGGGATGACGGCGGCGGTGAGCGCGGTGCCGCCGAGGAAGCCCAGCAGGCCGGCGGGGGAGCCGGCCTCGCCGGGGAGCTTGGGGGCGACGCGGCCGGCCGGGTCCATGCGGACGGTGACGTGGTCGCCGGGGGCGAAGCGGGGGGAGCCCTGCTCCAGTGGGCCGCCGGGGACGGTGCCGGTGCCGTCCTGGGAGAGGGTGTAGAACCAGGCCTTCGAGCCGTGGCCGGTGTCCTTGACCTTCTCGTGGACGACGACGGCGGTCACGTCCCGGCCCGTGCTCAGGGCGAGGTTGTTCCAGGCGGTGATGCCCGACAGGAAGGTGACGAAGCCGACGACGCCCACCAGCAGGCCCGTGGCGGCGTCGGGCTCGCGGCCGTCCCCGGGGACGGCCGCGAGCCCGACGGTCATGAGCAGCGGGTAGAGGAACCCCAGCAGCGCGGCGAGCGTCCAGCTGACGTACACCGCCAGGGCGACCAGGCCGAGGATCACGGCGGTCGAGGCGGCGAGGAGGACGAGGGCGCGGCGCGGCCTCATCCGAAGGCCTTCCGGATCCTGTCCCACTGCTCCGGCGGCAGGTCGTCGGCCGTCGTGTCCCGGGGCGGGTGGAAGGAGATCCCGTTGACGGCGGCGACGATCGCCGACACCCACTCGTCCCAGTACTCGACCTGCTCGGTGGTGAAGACGGCCGCGACCACGTGGGGGGACCACGGGTGCGGGACCAGGAACTCCGCCTGGCGGACGGTCGGGGCGAACGGCTCGGCCGTCCGGCAGACCGACTCCGGAACCGGCGCCGGAAGGTCGCGGACGGCCACCACCGTGCGCCCGATGGGGAGTTCGAGCACGCCGACGCCCGCCTCCGGCCAGGCTTCGGCCAGTCGGGCGGCGGCCCTGCGGGGGTAGCTGCCGGGTGCGCCGAGGTCCTCCGGCCGGACGAAGACGGAGAACATCCCGTGGACGACCGCGCCGTCCGTGGCCCGGCCCAGGCAGAGCGAGAGGTGGACGACGCCCTCGCGCAGCTGTGCCTGGAGAGCGGTCTCGGCGGCGACGACCAGGCCGAGCTTCTCGTCCGGGCGGGCGGCGGCGAACGCGGCCTCCACGCCGTTCGCGATCAGGTCCGTCCGGTCGGCGGGGTCTTGCTCCAGGTCGATGGTGGTGAAGCCCTCCGGCAGCGACAGCCAGAGGCGGGGCGTCTCGGTGGTCACTGGTGGGCCACCCAGTCCCAGGTCGTGCCGAAGGCGTTGCCGAGGGCGAGCAGTCCGCCGACGGCCTTGGCGGGCTTGCTGCCGCCCCAGGCCATGCCGGTGCCGCCGATGACGTTGGCCGTGCCGGTGGTGTTGTTGACGTTGTTGCTGAGGTCGTCGCTGGGATTGTCGTGGAAGAGGGCGACGGCGGTCGGGGCGGTCAGGCCGAGGGTGGCCGCGGCCTGCGCGCCGTCCGAGATGTTCTCGGCGGTGTGCTGGGCGACCCCGAACTTGAGCGCCTGCTTCTCGACCGCGAACTTGAACACCGGGTTGGACGGGTCGAGGTACTTGATTCCCTTGGTCTCGTGGACGGTTGTCGACGCCCCCGCCTTCAACCCGCCCCTCAGCGCGGTCAGTCCGCCCTTGCCCGCCGCGCCCAGGAGCGGGAAGGCGCCGAGGATGTCGCCGGACAGGGTGAGGTAGTTGCCCAGCTTGTCCCAGCCGACGGGCCACAGCCCCGAGACGCCGTACTGCCGCGCGTGCGCCCCCGCCGCCGCCAGGCTCAGGGCGACGGCCGCCAGGGCCAGCGGCGGGAAGAAGATCGCCGCGACGCCCGCGACGCTCGCCGCGACCGTCAGCAGGTCGGCGCCGTGCTTGTCGAGCCAGTCGCCGACCTTGTCCAGCCAGCCGGGCTCCGGCGGGGCCTTGCTGTCGGCGGCCTTGCGGATGGCGGCGGCCGTCTTGCGGGCGTCGCCGCTGTGGGTGGTGTGGAGGGTGGCGCCCTGGCTGAGGAGGTGCTGGAGGCTGTCGCGGGCGCTGGTGAGGGTGGCGGCGGTCTCGTCGAGGTGCTTCCTGGCCGCCTCGTAGCGGGACTTGGCGGCGGCCAGGGAGGCGTCGTCGGGGAAGCTCTGGCCCGCGAGCTTGAGGTCGGGGTGGGCGGCGGCGCTCGTGTGCGCCTGCTCGGCCTCGCCCCGGTGCTGCCGGGCGAGGGCGGCGGAGCGCTCCAACTCCGTTGCTTTGGGCTGGTGTTCGGTGAGCGCCTTGTACCAGGTGTCGAGGGCGCCGTAGGCGGCGGTGAGCGAGTCGGAGGCGTCGCCGAGGTAGCCGGGCAGGGGGCCGAACTGTTCGGCGAACTTGTCGGCGGCCGTGCCGGTCCACCGGCCCTCGTGGTGGGAGATCTGGCCGAGGGTGGTGCGGATGCCGCCCAGGTGCTGGGCGACGCGGCGCAGGGTGGCGCTCAGGGCGGCGACGGCGGCCTGGTCGCCCGGGGCCGGGTTGAAGCCGAGGCCGGGCCAGTCGTTCTTCGGGCTGCTGTTCTTCGGGTCGCCCATCAACTGCTCGCCGGGGTCAGGGCCTTGAGGATGCTCTGCTCGGTGCCGTCGTAGTTGCGCTGGATCTGCTCCAGGCCCTTGACGAGCTCCTTGACGGACTCGCGGAGCTTGCCGAGCCCGTAGTCCCAGGTGTCCTGGAAGTGCTTGCCGGCGTCCTCCAGGAAGTCGTAGCCGAGCCCGGATCGGCTCGCGCCCTTCAACGCCTTCAGACCCTGGTCGAGTTCGTCGCCGCAGCCCTTGAGGTCCTTGCAGAGCTGGGCGAGGAACTCGGGGCTGACTGTGAAGTCGGCCATGGAACCCCCGTGTTGATGATCACTGTGCCTCGGCGAGAGGCTAGCCGGGGGTTCGTGTGCGGCCGGTCGCCCTTGACGAGTCCCGTACGGGCTCCATACGGACTTCGTTCGCGAGGGGTGTGGGTTCAGAGAGTTGGGGCGAGGCAGAGGAGCGCCGTGCCGGTGAGGAGGAGCGCGAGGGCGTGCCGGGCGGTGGGCCTGTCGTAGAGCGGGGTGGTGACGGTGAGGAGGGCCAGGAAGTAGAGCAGGTACAGCGCGTGGGTGAGGGGCCGGCCGACGGTGTGGCGGGCGAGGGCGGTGGCGGCGAGCCAGGGGGCGGAGAGGGCGGCCCAGAGGAGGGTGGTGCGCAGGGCGCCGAGGCGGGCGGCGCGGGAGCGGACGGCCGGGGGGACGGCGAGGAGACGTTCGCGCAGGGGGCTGGCGGGCCGGGCGGCGAGGCCGGTGGCGACCACGGCGAGGACGAGGGCGAGCAGGGTGACGGCGGCCCAGAAGACGTCGGTGGCCAGGTCGATCTGCCCGGGGCGCCGTGGGCGGGCGGTCCCGTGAGGGTCGTAGCGGACGGTGACCGGGGAGCCGATCCGCAGGTCGTTGCGGCGCTGTTCGAGACGGCCGCCAGGGACGGGGGAGCCGTCGGGCAGTCGCAGGGCGTACTCCCAGGAGGGGGAGCGGGTGCCGGTGGTGCGTTCCACGTCGACGACGCGGGCGGTGGCGGTGGGCCCGGAGAGCACGGCCAGGTCGTCGCGGGGCAGGGTCGCGGCGCCGGCGGCGACGATCAGGGCCAGGGGGACGGCGACGGCGGCCGCGCAGCCGGTGCTCCCGCCGCGCAGGCGCTGGAGGCCGGAGGCCAGGGCGGCGGTGGCGGCGGCCAGGAGGGCGAGGCCGGCGGGCCAGCCGTACGCGCCGTGGGCGAGGGCCAGGCCGAGGGCGGCGAGCGGGGCGGCCGCGCCGAGGAGCGCGGTCAACGGGACGGAGCCTCGTCGCTGCCCGGTCATGGCACCCCCTGCCGCACGGTTGCGTCGGACCGGCCGAGCATAGCCCCGGCCGGTTCGCGGACGATCCGTGAGGCCGTGTCAGCGCTGCCAGAAGCGCTTCTTCGTGACCTTCTCGACCACGGCTGCGACGAAGAGCTCGGCGACGGGCGAGGGTCCGCGCCCGTAGTTGACGTGCCCGTTGGCGTCCCACTCGCCGAGGACGGTGTCCACGCTGCCGTCGATCGGGCTGATGCCGTGTTCGAGGGTGAGGTAGCGGACCTTCTTGGTGCCCTTGGGGTGCACGGCCGCGACGAAGTGGGCCTCGGTCGCGCCCTGCGGGGCGGGCAGGACGACCAGCAGGATGTTGTGGCCGTCGACCTGGAGGTGACGGCAGTCCAGGCCGTGGCTGGGCAGGCGGTGCTCGGGCGGGAGGGTCTGCCCGTAGTCCTCCCAGATGCCGACGACGACCGGCAGCAGGCTGCCCCCGTCCGGGGTGGGCGAGGCCAGCCGGGGGCCGTACTCCAGGACCTGGCGGGGGAGTTCGCGGTGCGCGAAGCGGTAGTGGTGAGGGCGTGGATCGGTCATGTGCCCACCGTAGCGGTGGAGTTGGGGCGGGGGTCAGCTGGTACGGATCCGGATCTCGCCGCCCCGGGTGGCGGAGGCCAGGTGGGTGCCGTCGGGGGAGAAGACCACGGCGGTGACGGTGTCGGTGTGATCGCGGAGGATGGCGAGGGCGGTGCCGGTGGCGGCGTCCCAGACGCGGACGGTGCGGTCCCGGCCGCCGGAGGCGATGCGGGCGCCGTCGGGGGAGAGGGCCACCGCGTGGACCTCGTCGGTGTGGCCGCCGAGGGAGGCGAGGTGGCGGCCGGTGGCGGCGTCCCAGATCCGTACGGTGCCGTCCTCGCTGCCGCTGACGACGCGCCGGCCGTCCGGGGTGACGGTGAGGGAACGGACGGTGTCGGCGTGGCCGTGGACGGTGGTGAGGTTGGCGCCGGTGGCGGCGTCCCAGATGCGGATGGTGCCGTCCTCGCTGCCGCTGACGACGCGTCGGCCGTCCGGGGTGTAGGCCACGGCGCGGACTTCCGCGGTGTGACCGCGGAGGGTGTTGAGGGCGGTGCGACTGCGGAACAGGGCGAGGCCGGAACCGGTGGCGGTGTCCCAGATCCGGACGGTGCGGTCCTGGCCGGCGGTGGCGATGTGCTTGCCGTCCGGGGAGTAGGTCATCGCGTGGACGTGGCCCGTGTGGCCCTTGAGGGTGCCGAGGGCGAGGACGAAGGCGGGACCGAAGCGGGAGGTGACGGGAGCGTGCAGTCGTACGGTGTGGTCCTGGCCGGCGGTGGCGATCTGTGATCCGCCGGGGGAGAAGGCCACGGCGGTGACGATGTCGTCGTGCCCCTTGACCACGGCGTCGAGTGCGCCGGTGGCCGCGTTCCACAGTCGCGCGGTGCAGTCGGTGGAACAACTCGCCAGGCGGGTGCCGTCGGGGGAGTACGCGAGCCCGCGCACGGTGAGGACGCGGGCGGGGAGGGTCGTGAGGTGCGTCCCGGTGGCGGCGTCCCAGATCCGTGCGGTGCCGTCCCAGGAGCCCGAGAGGAGGCGGGACCCGTCGGGCGAGTAGGCGACCGGGTGGACGTACTCGGTGTGGCCTTCGAGGGTGTGGAGGTGACGGCCGTCGGCCGCGCTCCAGATCCGTACGGTCTCGTCCCAGCTGCCGGTGGCGATGCGTCTGCCGTCGGGGGAGTACGCGACCGAGAGGACCGGGTCCTCGTGTCCTTCGAGCGTGGCGAGGTGCGTGCCGGTGGCGGCGTCCCAGATGCGCGCGGTCTCGTCCCCGCCGGCTGTGGCGATGCGCCGTCCGTCGGGGGAGTAGGCCAGGGAGGTGACCAGCCCGGTGTGCCCTTCGAGCCGGAGGAGCGGTTCGCGGGCGGAGAGGTTCCAGACGCACACGGTCCTGTCCTCGCCGCCCGCCGCGATGCGCCGTCCGTCGGGGGAGTAGGCGAGGGCGTGGACGTCCTGGTCGAGGCCGATGCGCGTCTTGAGGAGCTGGCCGGTGTTCGCGTTCCAGATCTTGACGGCCCCGGCCGTGGCGCCGGTGGCGAGGCTCGCGCTGTCGGGGGAGAACGCCACGGCCTGGAAGGGCCCGTGGAGGGTGAGGAGGTGTTCACCGGTGGTGGCGTCCCAGACGCGCGCGGTCTCGTCCCCGCCGACGGTGGCGATGCGCCTGCCGTCGGGGGAGTACGTCACCGCGGTGATCTCGCCCTCGTGGCCGTGGAGGGTGCTGACGTGCCGGCCGGTGGCGGCCGCGTACAGGTGCAGGCTGGACTTCGAACTGGCAACGGCGATGCGGGTGTTGTCGGGGGAGTACGCGGCCGCGTACACCGCGGCGGGATGGCCGTCCAGGATGCGGGTGGTGCGGTACGTGAGGGCGGGCGGGACGGTCGGCGCGAAGGCCGGGGCCGGCGGGACGGTGGGCGCGAAGGCGGGCGGCGGGGGCGGTACGGGCCGTCCCGCCAGGACGGCGCGCAGCGCCCGTACCGCCTCCTCGGCGGTGGTGCGCCGCGCCGGGTCCTTGTGCAGCAGCCCGCGCAGCAGCGCCTCCAGCGGCCCGGCGTACAGCGGGGGTGTGGGCTCCTCGGTGACGACGGCGTACATCATCGCCGCGAGGTTCGGCTGCTCGAACGGCAGCCGCCCCTCCAGCATCTGGTGGAGCGTGACCCCGACGGACCACAGGTCGGCGGCGGGCGTGAGCGGCTGGTTGCGCAGCAGCTCGGGGGCCTGGTGGGTGACGGTGCCGGGGGAGCCGTCCGTCCGGGTGAGGCTGGTGGCGCCCGGCAGGTGGGCGATCCCGAAGTCCGTCAGGACGATCCGCTCGCCCTCGATCAGGACGTTGCCGGGCTTGACGTCCCGGTGGACCACGCCGATCGCGTGCGCGGCGCTCAGGGCCTCCAGCACGGCCAGGCAGATCCGCGCGGCCTCCGCGACGGGCAGCCGGCCGCGCTCCTGGAGCAGGGCCGTCAGGGAGCTGCCCCGGACCAGCTCCATCACGATTACCGGGGCGCCCTGCCAGGGGACGGTGTCCCAGATGGTGATGACGTTCGGGTGGTGCCGCAGCCGGGCCATCGTCCTGGCCTCGCGCTGCGCCCAGGCGAGCAGGGCGGCGGCCGTGGCCTGGTCCGGGGGCAGGGTGACCGTCTTCAGCGCGACCTCGCAGGCCAGGCTCTCGTCCCAGCCGCGCCAGACCGTGCCCATGCCACCGCCGCCGAGGAACTCCAGCCTGCGGTACCGGCCGGCTATCAGCTCCTGCTGAGTGTCTGTCACCGGGGCACGATATCGGGTTGATCGGGTGGCGGGGAGGGGCGCCGGAGTGGGTGGTCGACATGTTCGACCACCCACAGGAGCAGGAAGTCGGGTCGGCCGACTTCCTGCTCATCGACGGCGGCGCCGGAGGACCACGCAGGTGGCGCGGGTCAGGAGAACGGTGCCGATGCAGACGATGAGGAGGAAGAGGAGGTTCGCCACGCCCGGGTGGTCGTGGCGAACCGGGTGAGCGGCGAGTTCGGCCAGGCCCGCGCTGGTCAGGACGGCGACGGCGGCGCCGAGCAGGGCGAGGGCGGCGGGCCGGTGTACTCGGGGCGGGTGGTCCACTCGATGCCGCCCCCGACGGGGCGGAGGTAGTAGCGGCCGCCGACGATGTCCATGAGGACGCCGGTGCGTCGGGCCTTGCGGTCGTGGAGGACATCGCCGAGACGGGGAGCATCGGGGGTCTGCGCGTTCATCGATCTCCGTCACCGCCCGGCCAGGGCGCGATCTCGTGCAGGCGGCGCAGGCGGAGGACGCCCTGGTAGGAGAGGGTGGCCAAGTCGCCCTGGACCTCGATGACTTCGGCCGGGAGAAGCGGTGCGCCCGGTGTGGTGATCCGCCACTCGGCGGGCGTCATGGTGACGGTCTCACCGACGGACGGCACCCACGGGTACCGTGCCCGCCGGGCACGCACACCGTCGCGGATGACGTCGACGAGCCGGACGACGACGTCCGGCCGGGCGGCGCCGAGGTCGATGAGCGCGACGCCGGTGGCCGCCGCGCTCTGCCAATCGACCGTGACGGAAGGGAGTTTGACGTCGGCGGCCGCGAGCGTGGAGAGCAGGTCGTCGTACGCGTCGGCCGTTTTGCGGCGGTCTCTGGCGGTGAGTCTGCGGAGCGCTGAACCCATGGCGATCACTCCTTGAGGAGGCGCGGGAGGGGTGGGCAGGGTGATCGACACGTCGGGCAAGTGCTGTGCGTAGTCGTGCCGACACGGAAAGCATGGCAGCAAGTGACGGCCATGCATAACCACTCCGCGAAATTTTCGCGAGTGGATTTATGTTCGATATCGCTTTCGAGAGCGCAGTTCCGCGTTGCTCCGCTATCGTCGGCCTCGTCCACCCCAAGGCTCCACTGCCGCAAGAGCGTTGCGCCCGGCGGCAGGTCGATCGGAGGAGCGGTACCGCACATGGCTGGAACCCGTGATCTCGCCTCGCCCACGTTGTGCCGACTGAAGCTGAGGCTCGAACTCCGCGCGCTGCGCGAGGAGATGGGCCTGACGGCCACCGAGGTCGCGAGAAGGGTCAGGTGGTCGGTCGCCAAGATGACCCGGCTCGAGACCGGCGAGGGCTGGGTGCAGCCCACGGACGTCGAGGCGTTGTGCCGGCTCTACGGCGCGAGCGAGGAGCAGACCGAACTGCTCGCCAACTACGCGATGGTGACGAAGACGAACCGGGACGAGTGGAAGAGCAAGGAGTACCAGCAGGTCATCCTGCCGGGTTTCTCGGCCTGGTTGGGGCTGGAGAGCGTGGCGGAGCAGGTGCGGACGTACGAGTCGGAGTACGTGCCAGGACTTCTTCAGACCGAGTCGTACATGCGGGAGTTGCTGCGCCACACGCGGAGGCCCCAGGAGGAGATCGACCGGCAGGTCGAGATCGGGCTCAAGCGACAGGCGATTCTGACCAGGGAGGACGGTCCGGCTCGCCTGAACGCCGTTCTCAACGAAGCCGTTCTCCGGAGGTCGCTGGGCGGCGCCGAACTCATGCGTGAGCAGCTCAACCACCTGGCGGGGCTGGCCACTCAAGCCAACATCAAGCTGCAGGTGGTGCCGTTCAGTGCCGGGTTCCATCCGGCGATGACGGGTTCGTTCACGGTGTTGAGCTTCGAGGACCCGAAGGTGGGGCCGATCGTGCATATCGAGGCGCTCGGTTCGGCGACGGTGATAGACGACCGTGAGCGCGTTCGAGGGTACGAGGACACGTGGGACGATCTGATCGGTACGGCGGCGAGCCACGACCGATCGATCAGCATGCTCAAGCGAGCAGCAAAGGAGTCCTGATGTCCCAGGTGCGCGGGTGGTTCAAGTCCAGTTACAGCAGCGAGCAGGGCGGCAACTGCGTGGAGGCGCTGCACGTGCCGTCCGGGATCGCGATCCGTGACTCGAAGGACAAGAGCGGCCCGAGCCTCCGGTTCAGCGCGGAGGCGTGGCAGAGCCTCGTCGCGGGCATCAAGGCCGGCGAGCTCAGCTAGGAGGAGACGTCATGCGCGTGCACGAGCAAACAGCCGAGTGGTTCAAGTCCAGTTACAGCAGTCAGCAAGGGGACAACTGCGTGGAGGCGCTGCATCTGGCGTCTGGGATCGCGATCCGTGACTCGAAGGACAAGAGCGGCCCGAGCCTCCGGTTCAGCGCGGAGGCGTGGCAGAGCCTCGTCGCGGGCATCAAGGCCGG
>NZ_JBIWOW010000057.1:0-15162 GCF_044767945.1 Kitasatospora sp. NPDC101183
CCCTGCCGCGCCCCGCGCGCCGCTAGTATACTTTGTTGGGGGGGGGCGGTGGCTGTTACTCTTGGGTTTTCGGGGGGGGGGGGGGGGGGTGGGGGGGGGGGGGCGGCGGGCGCCCCCACCGCCGTTTCCCGGGCCTCGGCCCTTCAGGAGCCCTTCAGGAGCCCGTCAGGAGCCCTTGAGGTTGAGCGAGGGGAAGAGGTCGAGGAACGGCTGGGTCGTCACCGAGACGCTGCGGGCGAACGGGTCGTCGAAGTCCCAGATCATGAAGAGCAGGAAGGCGATCAGCGCGCTGAAGCAGCCCGCCAGGATCAACTCCCGCGGCGTGCGCCGGATCTGGAGCGCGAACAGCATGCCGACGGTGATCACGGCGCCGGCGATCAGCCCGAACCAGACGACTCCGGGCATGGTCGGGCCGGCGTTCTGGCCGCGCTGGTTGCGGGCGTCGGAGGCCTGGCTGATCCGGTCCAGCATGGGCTGGTAGGCCTGGGACTCCAGGTCGGAGGCGGGGGCCCGGGTGGCGACCTCGTTCTGGATCTTGTCCAGCAGCTGGCCGCCCTTCTCCGAGATCTCCCCGTTCTTGGCCATGTAGTCCCACTCGGTGTTGACCACGTAGGTGATGTACGCGTCCACGTCGGCGCGGACCTGGTCGCGGAACTCGGCCGGGTAGACCACCGCGCGGTCGCTCACCTCGCGCATCGACTGCGCCTCGCGGAACAGGTCGTCCTGGGCCGCGCCGCGCGCCTCCCAGACGCCCGCGATCGCGAGGCCGAGGACAATGGCATAGACCACGCCGATCATCATGGTGATGTACTCGATGACGTCCGGCGTCTCGTCGACGTTCTTCCCGACGCCGACCTTGCGGTGCCTCAGCAGCACCACCGCCACCACGACGGCACAGGCCGCCGCCATGGCGATGGCCAAGGCCACCCACTCGGACATGGGGAACTCCCTTCTCTGGCTTGGCTGGTGAAGTCTGGTGACGTAAGAGGGTGAAGCCGGGGCACGGCCCCGGGGGATCAGGACCGCGCGGAGCCGCCCTCGCCGTTGCCACCGGAGCCGCCGGAACCCCGGCCGCCGGAGCCTCCCCTACCGGGGCGCAGGGCCGCGGCCGCGAGGATCGCGGGGACGGTGACCAGCAGCATCGTGGTGGTCATCGGGGCGTTGTGGTGGTGCTGCGGCTGCGCCAGCGGCTTCGCCGCCGGGGCCAGGTGCACGGGCCGTACGGGCGGGGTCGGCCACAGCGGGCTCGGGCGCGCCGGGCTGGGCGCGGCGGGGCTCGGGGCCGCGGGGGCCGCCGGAGCGGCGGGCGCCGGGGGCACGGGCAGGACCGGCGGGGCCGGCTGCGGGGCGGGCGGCGCGGGGGCCGGGGGCGCCGGCGCGGGGGGTGCCGGGGGCGCGGGCGGAGCCGGCGCCGGTACGGGCGGCGGCGGGGGCGCCGGGGACGGCGGCGGCGGGGTGGGGGCCGGCGTCGGGCTGGGCGGAGGCGGGGTCGGCGACGGCGTGGGGACGGGCGTCGGCGACGGGGACGGCGACCTGGTCGGTGTCGGACTCGGGGTCGGCGTGGGAGTCGGCGTCGGTGTGGGGCTCGGCGAATGCGTGGGGGTGGGCGTCTTCGTCGGGGTGGGAGTCGGCGTGGGAGTCGGTGTGGGGGTGGGCGTCGGAGTCGGCGAGGGTGACGGGCTCGGCGAGTGGGTGGGGGTCGGCGTGGGAGTCGGGCTCGGGCACGGGGGGTGATGGTGGTGATGGTGGTGGTGCCTGCCCCAGTCGTCGCCGTCCTCGTCCTCCGGCCGCCCGGCCTGCTGCCGCGGGCCGAAGGTCCCCGAGGGAACGGGCGCGAGCGGGTGCGCCGTCGGGGTGTGGCAGTGGTGGTGGCCGTGCGAGGGGTGGTGCCCGTGGTGCGGGTCGGCGACGCCGGGCGCGACGCTCACGCCGACCTGGACGTCCACGTCCACGCCGACGTCCACGTGCCCGCCGGGCCGCACGTCCACCGAGACGTCCGTCTCGTCGCAGACGCAGGTGTCCACGGACGTGCCGTGCCCGTGCCCGGAGGGCCGCTCGGCACCGGAGGCCGTCGCGCCGCCGACCAGCGCGAACATCGCGACCACGCCGACCGCCGCACCGATCCACCGGGCCCGTCGCCCGGGGGCCTGCGCTCCACCTCCCTCCGGCGGTATCCGGCGGAACTGCCCGCGCTGCGGCATGGCTCACTCACCTCTCGGGTCACGTGCGGGGACGGAACGGGCTCGGTCCGCTGCGCCCGCGCCGGACCCGGCGGGGCCGGAGGGCGGGGAGGAGGCGAACGGGTGCGATCAGGCGAACGGCCCGCCTCCGGGGGCGGGCCGTCCGTCATCAGGTCAAACGATCTTCGAGGCGACCGGTTACGGCCGCTCGCGCCGACCGGCCGTCGGCCGGCCGCCGGGCTCAGTGGCGCCGGTGCGCGATCTCGACGTTCTCCAGCACACCGACCGCGTCCGGCACCAGGATGGCGGCGGAGTAGTAGGCGCTGACGAGGTAGGAGATGATCGCCTTCTCGTCGATGCCCATGAAGCGGACCGACAGCGAGGGCTGGTACTCGTCCGGGATGCCGGTCTGGTGCAGGCCGATGACGCCCTGGTTGTCCTCGCCGACCCGGATCACCATGATCGAGCTGGTGTTCTCCTTGGTGATCGGGATCTTGCTGCACGGCAGGATCGGGACCCCGCGCCAGGCCGGCACCTGCTGCCCGCCGAGGTCGACGTGGTGCGGGTACAGGCCCCGGGCGTTGAGCTCGCGGCCGATCGCGGCGATCGCCTTGGGGTGCGCCAGCAGGTAGTCGGGGTCGCGGCGGCGGTTGAGCAGCTCGTCCAGGTCGTCCGGGGTGGGCGGGCCGGAGTGGGTCTGGATGCGCTGGTCGAAGTCGGCGTTGTTGAGCAGGCCGAACTCCGGGTTGTTGACGATCTCGTGCTCCTGGCGCTCGCGCAGGGCCTCGATGGTCAGGCGGAGCTGGTGCTCGATCTGGTTCATCGGCTGGTTGTACAGGTCCGCGACGCGGGTGTGGACCTTGAGGATCGTCTGGGCGACGCTCAGCTCGTACTCGCGCGGCTTGAGCTCGTAGTCCACGAAGGCGCCGGGGAGTTCGTACTCGCCGTGGTGGCCGGAGGACATGGCGATCTCGGCCTCGCCGCGCTCGTTCTGCGCCTGGAGCGGCAGCGACAGGAAGGTCTGCAGGTGCTCCTGGAGGCTCGGCGCGTTGTCGCGGATCTGCGCGAAGTCGGCCCGGCTCAGGGTCAGCGCGACACCGGAGGTGGCGGTCTTGGCCGTGAACTCCCAGGTGGCGTCCGGGTTCAGGAGCGCGTCGTCGCCGAAGCGGTCGCCGTCGCCGGCCACGCCCACCACGGTGTCGTCCCCGTACTTGCCCGTGCCGATCTGGTTGATCTTGCCGTGGGCGATCAGGAAGATCCGGTCCGCCGCCTCGCCCTGGGTGGCGAGCACCTCGCCGGGGCCGAAGTCCCGCTGCTGGCAGCGGTCGGCGAGGGCGGTGAGCACGTCCTCGTCCTCGAAGCCGCGCAGGAGGGCGAGTTCGCCCAGCTCCGCCGGGATCACCCGCACCTGGGAACCGGTCTTGATGAACTCCACCACGCCGTTGCCCACGGTGTAGGTGAGCCGGCGGTTGACCCGGTACGCACCACCGTTCGCCTGCACCCAGGGGAGGACCTTGAGCAGCCAGCGGGAGGTGATCTCCTGCATCTGCGGCGCGGACTTGGTCGTGGTGGCGAGGTTGCGGGCTGCGGCAGTCGCAAGGCTCTGCTGCCGGTCCTGCTGTGTCTCCGGGCTCGTGTCCACGGACATCGCAGGGGTCTCCATTCGTGAGGTCGGGCCATGGACAGGGCGTAGCGGACCGCCCTGGCGCACGCCATGACGGATCATCAGATCCGCGTACAGGTGGGGGTTTCGCGAGGTTCGGGAGCACGGCCACCGGGCTCCCGGCGACCCCTCGGGAACCCTAGATCACCAGAGCCCGGTGCCGCCCGTACGGCGGCCGACTACCCCCCGATAGGGTGAATCTCAGGCGGTCTGGCCCCACGGCGGCCGGGAGGTGTCCGTCAACCCGCCGCACCGGCGGGGAGGTTGCCGCGCGTCCCGCCAGGCGCCGGTACGGGGGTGGCCGGCACCTGACGGGAGTCCACGGCGTGCAGGGCGGGCGCCGAGCGCTCCTGATGTCCTGCACATGACCACAGACCTTAGAGGCCCCGGCCCCCCGGCGTTGCGCGGCGCGGCCCGATCCCGTACGGACGGATGAGCCGCGACCGGACGGGCCGGACCCGATCGCCCGGTTTCGCCCCCGGAGGCGGCCCCTGGGCTCTACCCTGTGCGCCCGACCCCGGCCCCGACCCCGGCGCTCAGGTGGCGGGCGGCGGGAGGACGGCGCAGAGGGCGGCCAGTGCGGCGGCGTAGGCGTGGTCGGGCGGGGTGGCGTAGCCGACGACGAGGCCGTCCGCCGGGGGCGTCGCCACCGGGTCGGCCGCCGGGTGGCGGTAGTCGGCGAGGCCCTCGACGGCGAGGCCGTGGTAGGCGGCGGCCTTGAGGACGGAGCGCTCCGTGCCCGCCTCCAGCCGCAGCACCGCGTGCAGCCCGGCCGCGACGCCGGTCACCTCCACGTGCGGGGCGCTCTCCGCGAGGGCGGCCACCAGCCGGTCGCGGCGCTCCCGGTAGCCGCGCCGCATCCGCCGCACGTGCCGGTCGTAGCCGCCGGAGTCGATGAACTCGGCCAGCGTCAACTGGTCCAACGCGCTGGCCCAGCCCTCCCGTTCGCCCTTGGCCGCGAGCGCCCGGTCCACCAGGTGGTCGGGCAGGACCATCCAGCCCAGGCGCAGCGCGGGGCTGAGGCTCTTGCTGGCGCTGCCGAGGTAGACGACGCGCTCGGGGTCGAGCCCCTGGACGGCGCCGACGGGCTGGCGGTCGTAGCGGAACTCGCCGTCGTAGTCGTCCTCCAGGACCAGCCCATCGCGCCCGCGCGCCCAGTCGATGACGGCGGCGCGCCGGGCGGCGTGCAGCGGCCCGCCGGTGGGGAACTGGTGGGCGGGGGTGAGCAGCGCCGTACGGACGTCCTCCTGCCGCTCCAACTCCTCCACGCGGGCGCCGTGTTCGTCGATGGGCAGCGGGCGGCTGTCGACCCCGGCGGCGGCGAGGAGGCCGCGGTGGAAGCCGAGCCCGTACGCCTCGACGGCCAGCGGGCCGTTGCCGCCGGGCGGGAGGACGGGCGCGGCGCCGTCGAAGAGGAGACGCAGGGCGTGGGCGAAGCCGGAGCAGACGACGATCCGGTCGGGGTCGGTGCGCACGCCCCGTGCGCGGGCGAGGTAGTCGGCGAGGACGGTGCGCAGTTCGCGGCGGCCCTGGGGGTCGCCGGGGCCGAAGGCCTCGTTGGGGGCGTCGGTGAGGGCGCGGCGGGCGGCGGCGAGCCAGGCGGCGCGGGGGAAGGAGGCGGAGTCGGGCTGACCCTGGCGCAGGTCGTGGAGGGGACCGGGGCGCCGGGTGGGTCTCCGGGGCCGGGTGGCGGGCGAGGGGGCGGCGCGCTCGGCGACGGCGGTGCCGGAGCCCTGGCGGGCGGTGAGCCAGCCTTCGGCGACGAGTTCGGCGTAGGCCTCGGCGGCGGTGTTGCGGGCGAGGCCGAGGTCGGCGGCGAGGGCCCGGTAGGGCGGCAGCCGGGTGCCGGGGGCGAGGCGGCCGCTGCGGATGGCCTCGCGCAGGGCGGTCATCAGGGCCGCACGGCGGCCTCCGGTGGCGGGGAGGTCGAGGTGGAGGTCGCTGCCGGTGGGGTCGGCCGGCCCGGGGGGACGCGTTCCCGGCGCGCCCGGCGTGTCCGTCATGTCCACGCACCCTACCGGCCGCCCGGGCCCGGCCCCACCACGGGGGCTCCCGGCACCGGGCTGGTTACGGCACGACCGTGACGGGCCAGCGGCCGGCCTTGACGAGGCGGACGGCCACGGACCCGATGACCTTGTGCCCGGCCTGCTCGGAGACGCCGACGATCACGGCGTCCGCGCGCAGCTCGTCGGCGAGCTTGGCGAGGCCCGTATAGGGGTCGCCGCGCATGGTCAGGAACTGCCACTCGACGCGCCAGACCTCGCGGACGTGCTCCTCCGCCTCGCGCAGGGCGGCGAGGAGCTCCTCGGCGATCTCCTGGGTGGTCTCCTCGACGACGGCGCCGGCGAGGGCGGTGGCCGCGCCGAGGACGGGCTGGATGTAGACGACGGCGAGGAGGGCGCCCTGGCGGCGGGCGAGGCCGGCGGCGTAGGCGGTGGCGCGCCAGGAGGACTCGGAGCCGTCGAGGCCCGCGACGATCACCTTGGGGCCGTCGGTGCCCAGTTCGAAGCCTGCGGGGGCGGTGGCCGCCTCGAGGTCGGCGGGGTCCGTGGGGTCGCCGAGGGCCTCGCGGTCGGCGGAGTCCGGTGCATCGCTCTCGTTGCTCATGGCGATGAGGCTATGCCCCGCCACCGGGGGTGGTTCCACCGGGCACTCCGGGTGAGGGCTGTGGTGCGGGCCACCCCGGGCCGCGGCCGGGGCGGCGGTTCCGGCACCGGGGGCGGGCGGGTGGTCACGCTGTGTCGACGATGTGGGCGGCCTCACAGCGGCTTTCCGGTGACCGGGGTCACATGGCCGGGTGGTTTGATCTTGGAAATTGGTGGAAATCGGGCCAAATCACCCCATTTCCTTGATCCTTACTTCCGGTAACCCCCCTCTGACGTGCACGGACCCCAAAATCCTTGAAACCCCCACAACAGCCCCCGTACCTTCGAACTCGTTGCACCGAGCGACGCCCCCCGAAACCGACGGCCTTCCGAGGGCCTGGTTCCGTGCGCTCGCCATCCCCCTTCGAGAGGAACTTCATGACTTTCCGTAACGAGACCGCCGCTGCCACCTCCACCGCCACCCCGAAGCGTCGCAACCGCGTCCGGATGGCGCTGATGGCCGGGGCGCTCACCGCCCTGCCGGTGGCCGGCCTCGTCACGGCCACCAGCGCCTCCGCCGCGCCCGCCACCGTCTGGGACAAGGTCGCCCAGTGCGAGGCCACCGGCAACTGGGCCATCAACTCGGGCAACGGCTTCTACGGCGGCCTGCAGTTCACCTCCAGCACCTGGGCCGCCTTCGGCGGCACCGCGTTCGCCCCGCAGGCCCACCAGGCCACCAAGGACCAGCAGATCGCCGTCGGCGAGAAGGTCCTCGCCGCCCAGGGCCCCGGCGCCTGGCCGATCTGCTCCGTCAAGGCCGGCCTGAGCAAGTAAGGCCTTCGCGTACGGAAGCCGCCGCACCCCGCTCCGAGGTGCGGCGGCTTCGTCGTACGCCCGCCGTCTACGGCTGCCGCGCCCGCCCCGCGAGGGCGACGGCCAGGGCGGCGGGCAGGACGAGCAGCGCGAACACCGCCGCGTAGGCGCCCGTCGTCCCGGTGCTGCCCGCCAGGCAGAGGTTGAACAGCGCCGAGGCGACCCCCATCACCGCGACCTGCCCGAGGTTCTGCGCGGTGAGCATCTCCCCGCCGGTGCGGCCCTGCCGCTCGGGCGGGCTGTGGGCGATCGACAGCAGGGTCACGCTCGGCGCCGCCACCCCCATGCCGATCGCCGCGACCACCATCGAGGCCCCGGCCACCACCGGCGGCACCCCGGGCAGCACGCCGACGGCTGCCAGCGCGGCCGCCAGGACGCACACCGCCATCCCGGCCGCCACCACCCGGTGCCTCGGCCGGTGCTCCAGCAGGTGGCCCTGCACCCAGCTGGCGCCCGCCCAGGCGACGGCCGCCCCGCTGAACGCGAGGCCGGTCACCGCCGCCGGCACCCCGCGCACGGTGTCCAGCAGCAGCGGGACGAAGACCTCCAGGGTGAAGTACGCCCCCGAGCCGAGCACCCGCAGCAGCGCGGCGGCGGGCAGTCCGCGCGCCGCCCGCCAGGTGCCGCGCGGCAGCAGCCGGGGCGCGAAGGCCAGCAGCAGCCCGAAGCCGGCCGCGGCGGCCGCCAGGTGGGCCGCGTCCACGCCCGACCCGGCCCCCGAGACGGCGTACTGGGCGAGCGCCGCTCCCCCGCTGACGGCCGCCGCCACGGCCAGGGACGGACGGGAGGCACCCTCGTCCCGCGCCCCGGTGACCCCGCGCACCAGCGGCAGCACGGCGAGGACCGGCACGGCGGTGAGCGCGGCGAGGCCGAGGAACACCGCCCGCCAGGACCACCAGGAGGTCACCAGCCCGGCCAGCGGCGGCCCGGCCAGGGAGGGGACGATCCAGCAGGCGCTCATCAGCGACAGCGCGTGCGCCTTCAGCCGCCCCGGGTAGGTGTGCGCGATCGCCGTGTTGATCGCCACCGCCGTCATCCCCGCGGCCACGCCGTCCAGGAACCGCCCGGCGGCCAGCTGCCAGACCGTGGCGCTCGTCCCGGACACCACCAGCGTCGCCACGCCGAGGAGCACGCCCGTCACCAGCGGCGCCCGCGGCCCGGCGCGGTCCGCCCAGCTGCCGCCCAGCACCCCGCCGAAGAGGCTGGCGGCGACGAAGGCCCCGGCCACCAGCGGGTACATCGGGACGGCGTCGAGATCGCCCGCCGCCACCGGCAGGGTCGGCACCACGGCGAAGGCCGCGAACCCGATCAGGAACATCACGGAGGCGAACCCGATCGTGGCCGCCCGGTAGGGGCGGGACCACAGGCCCTCCCCGGCCACCGGCTCGGCGCGCTCCAGCAGTTGGTCAGTCATCGGCCGTCACGGGCGCCCAACCTAGCCGTGCACGCACCGGGCGCACCAGCGGTTTTCCCCCGGAGGTCCAGACCTGTGAGGTCCAGACCTGTGAAGCCCGGGCGGCCGCTACCGCTCCACGGCGAGCCGCACCCCCAGGCCGATGAACAGCCCGCCGGTCGCCGCGTCCACCCGGCGCCGGGTGGAACGGCGCCGCCGCAGCCACGCCCCGATCCGGCCGGCGAGCACGCCCACCGTGCCGTCCACCAGGAACTCCAGCACGATCAGCGCCGCCCCGAGGACCGCGAACTGCAGCCCCACCCGGCCCAGTTCGGGGCGGACGAACTGCGGCAGGAACGCGATGGTGAAGGTCACCATCTTCGGGTTGAGCAGGTTGGTCAGCAGCCCCCGCAGATAGGCCCGGCGGCCCCGCAGTCCGCCCTCCCCCGGCTCCGGCAGCGCGTTCGCGGCGTCCTTGCGGTGGCGGATCATCTGCACGCCCAGGTACACCAGATAGGAGCCGCCGACGAGGCGCATCGCCGTGAAGGCCACCGGCACGGCGGCGAAGAAGGCCGCGAGCCCGGCCGCCGCCACCGCGACGTGCACCGCCTCGCTGGTGGCGACGCCCGCGGTGGCCAGCAGCCCGGCCCTGGGGCCTCCGCGCATCCCGCAGCCGAGCACGAACAGCATGTCCGGACCGGGGCTGATCATCGCGACGAGCGTGGTCACCAGGAAGGCGGCGAAGAGGTGGGAGTCGATCGGCATCCGTTCAGCGTCGCACGCGGCGGGCCGCGGGGGAACACGCTTCGCGAACTGACGACCCGTCAATCACGGCCTGGGCGGCAGCGGGAGGGGCAGCGCCGGCAGGCCGTCGATGCTGGTGCCGATGTACTCCTTGCGCTCGCAGTAGGCGTTGAACTCCTCCTCGTCCTTGCGGTCGAAGTACTGCGCGTGCAGGTCCCGGTCGCCCTGGTAGTCCATCAGCGGCACCGCGAACCCGCAGGAGTCGCTGACCCGTTCGGCGTGGACCAGCACGATGGCCCGCAGCCCGGAGCCGTCCGCCGACGGGTCGAAGCGGCCCAGCAGATCGGCGAAGCGCGGGTCGTCCCGGAAGACCGGCTCGCCGCGCCCGTGCACCCGCACCACGTTCGGCGGGCCCTCGAAGGCCGTCCACATCAGGGTGATCCGCCCGTTCTCCCGCAGGTGGGCGATCGTCTCGGCGGTCGAGCCGCCGAAGTCCAGGTAGGCGAGGGTGAGTTCGTCGATCACCACGAGGGTGCCGGAGCGGCCCTTGGGCGAGACGTTGACACGGCCGTCCGCCGAGAGCGGGGCGGTCGCGACGAAGTAGACGGGCTGGCGCTCGATGAACTCCCGGAGCCTGGGCACTATGTGTTCGTACTGTTTTCCCATGTCAGTGATTGTCTCCCCCGTCCCACCACCCGGAGAAGAGTGATCCACTCCCCGAGACGACCGTCACAGCCCCGGCGGCCGATACTGGAGGGGTGGGCACAGAGACGATCGGTTCGGTCGACGAGGCCGTACGGGCACGGCCGGGGGCAGCGCTGCGCCCGTACGTCGCCTGGTACTCCGGGTACCGCCAGCGCGGGATCGCCCCCGCCGTGCACCGGGGCCTGCCCTCGCCCTACCTGACGTTCATCCTCACCCTCGACGAGCCGCTCGTCATCGCCGGGCACCCCGACCCGGCGCAGCCGCCCGGCACGTACGCGACGCTGCTCGGCGGCCTGCACACCGCCCCCGCCATGATCACCCACCAGGGCGCCCAGTCCGGAGTACAGGTCGCCGTGCACCCGCTGGCCGCACGGGCGCTGTTCGGGCTGCCCGCCGGGGAGCTGGCCGGGATCGACCTCCCCGCGGAGGACGTCCTCGGGAGGCTCGCCCCCCGACTGCGGGACCGGCTGCAGGAGGCGCCCGGCTGGCCCGAGCGCTTCGCGCTGCTGGACGAGGCGCTGCTGGACGGGGCACTGCTGCGGGCCGCCGGACCTCATGGGCAGGTGCCGCCGGAGGTCGCCTGGGCCTGGCGGGCGCTGCTGCGCAGCGGCGGCGGCGTGCCGGTGGCGGAGCTGGCGCGGGAGACGGGCTGGAGCACCCGGCACCTGCTGGAGCGCTTCCGCCGCGAGACCGGCCTGACGCCGAAGGCCGCTGCCCGGGTCATCCGCTTCGACCGGGCCCGGCGCCTGCTCGCGGCCGGCTCCCCGCCGCCCCTGCTCGCCGAACTCGCCGCCGGCTGCGGCTACTTCGACCAGGCGCACCTGGCGCGCGAGTTCCGGGCCCTGGCCGGGGCCTCGCCGAGCGCTTGGCTGGCAGCGGAGGGGCCCGAGGAGGGGAAGTTCCGAAACGTCCAAGGCGGGGCGGACGGGGCGGGCGCAGAGTAGGTGCCGTAAGGACGCGAACCCGAGGAGGACGTCATGAGCGACACCGTGAACACCGACCCGAAGACCCCCGCCCCGCAGGTGTGGCCCTGCCTGCGCGCGCGTGACGCCAAGGCGCTGATCCGCTTCCTCGTGGACGCGTTCGGCTTCGAGGAGGTCGTCAGCTACGAGGAAGGCGGGCTCGTCGTCCACGCCGAGCTCGCCTGGCCCGAGGGCGGCGGGGTGATGCTCGGCTCCGAGCGCGAGACGCCCGAGCGCGAGACGCCCGAGGGCGAGGCGCCGTGGCCGGGCCGCCCGGGCACCTTCACCGCGTACGTGGTCACGGCGCGCCCCGACGCCGTGCACGCGCGGGCGGTGGCCGCCGGGGCCCGCATCACCACCGGCCTCACCGAGACGGACTACGGCTCGCGCGACTTCTCCGCCGCCGACCCGGAGGGCAACCGCTGGTCCTTCGGCACCTACCCGGGCTCGCCCCGCCCCGGCGCGGAGGGCTGAGCCGGTGCCCGGCGGCGGCCCGGTGGAGCGGCTGCGGGGCCTGTGCCTGGCGCTGCCGGAGGTCGAGGAGAAGGTCAGCCACGGGGAGCCGACCTGGTTCGCGGGCACCGGCCGCCGCGCCCGGGTGTTCGTCATGCTCTCCGACCACCACCACGACGACCGGCTCGCCTTCTGGTGCGCGGCCGGCGGCGGCGCCCAGGAGCGCCTCCTCGGCGAGGACCCGGCGCGCTACTTCCGCCCGCCGTACGTCGGCCACCGCGGCTGGCTCGGGGTCTACCTGGACGGGCCGGCCCCCGACTGGCCCCGGATCGAGGGCCTGGTCGCCGAGGCCCACGCGCTGGTCGGCCCGGGGCGGTAGCGGGAGACTGGGCGTGTCCCGGTCCCCCACTGGAACCCGGCCGTGGAGGCCGCCGATGCCCCAGCTCACCGTCGACGGGCGCACCCTCGCCCTCTCCCACCTGGACAAGGTGTACTACCCGCGCACCGGCACCCCGAAGGGCGAGGTGCTGCGCTACTACGCCGCCGTCCACTCCGCCCTGCTGCCGCACCTGCGCGACCGCCCGGTGTCCTTCCTGCGCTGCCCCGACGGCGTCGAGGCGGAGGTGTTCATCGCCAAGAACCCTCCCGCCGGCACCCCGGACTGGGTCCGCACCGTCGAGGTGCCCAGCACCGGCGGCGACCTGCGCCAGGTCGTCCTGGAGAGCGGCGCCGCGCTGCTGTGGGCGGCCAACCTGGGCTGCCTGGAACTGCACGTCCCGCAGTGGCACGCCGCCGCCCCCGGGCTCGCCGACCGGCTGGTCCTGGACCTCGACCCGGGCGAGGGCGCCGACGTGCTCGCCTGCCGCGAGGTCGCGCTGCTGCTGCGCGAGCGGCTCGCGGCAGACGGCCTGACGGCGCTCGTCAAGACCTCCGGCTCCAAGGGCCTGCACCTGCTCGTCCCCCTGCTGCCCACAGCCAGCACCCGGGTGTCCGCCTACGCCAAGGCGCTGGCCGCCGCCCTGGAGGCCGAACGGCCCGAACTGGTCGTGCACACCATGGCGAAGGCCCGGCGCCGGGGGCGGGTCCTCGTCGACTGGTCGCAGAACAACGCCAAGAAGACCACCGCCGCGCCGTACACCCTGCGGGCCCGGCCGCTGCCGACCGTCTCCACACCGCTCGCCTGGGAGGAACTGGAGTCGGCGGTGAGCGCGGCCGAGCTGGTCTTCACCCTCGCCGAGGTCCCGGGCCGGCTGGCGGCCCGGGGGGACCTGCTCGCGCCGCTGCTCGACCCGGAACGGGCGCGGGCCCTGCCGGGCTCGCCGGCGCCCGCCGTCGCCCAGGTGCTGCGGCCGCCCGTCGAGGTGATGCGGCCCGCCGCCGTCACCGCCGTGCCCCCGGCGGACGGCCTCGGCGGGGGCGGGGTGCAGTACGAGCTCAAGCTCGACGGGTTCCGCTGCGTCGCCTTCGCGCGCGGCGACCGGCCGCCGTTCCTCCAGTCGCGCGGCGGGCGCGACCTCGCCGCCGAGTTCCCCCCGATCGCCGCCGCCGTGGCCCGCCTGCCCGAGGGCCTGGTGCTGGACGCCGAACTCGTCGCCTGGCGCGGCGGCCGCTTCGCCTTCGGCGAGCTGCTGCACACCCGCCGCGCCCGCGCGGCCGCCCCCGAGGTCGCACTCGGCCTGATCGCCTTCGACCTCCTCGCCCTCCCCGGCCGCGACGTCCGACGGCTGCCGCTGACCGACCGGCGCCGCCTGCTGCTCGGCGCGCTGGCGGACGTACCGCCGCCGATCCAGCCGGTGCTGGCCACGACCGACCGCGCCGAGGCGCTGGAGTGGATGGAGCAGCTCGCCCCGACGGGCGTGGAGGGCCTGGTCTGCAAGGCCGCCGACTCCCCGTACCGCCCGCGCGGCGGAGGCCGCGCGTGGGTCAAGTACCGCCGCAGCGACACCGTCGACGCGACGGTGCGCGCCCTCGCGGGCCCACCGGAGCAGCCGCACGCCCTCCTCCTCGAACTCGCCGACGGCCGCGTCCTGCTGAGCGCCCCCCGCCTCACCCCGGCCCAGTCCCACGAAGTCGCCGAGGCCGCCCGCCCCCACCTCGGCCCGGCCGCCGTCGACCCCGAGCACGGCCCGCTGCGCCCCCTCACCACCCCACTGCGCGCCGAACTCCACCTCACGGGCCAGCCGCCCACGGCGACGTACGTGCGCCTGCGCGGCGACTGACCCCGGGTGGGGGCTGCGTGTCGGCCTGGGCCGGGACAAACGGGGCGGCCGCGAGCGCTGGACGAAGACGCACGGGGGTTCTCCAAGACCTCGATGAAGAGACGGCTCGGAGACCCCCCGTGGCGTCGGCGGTCACCGGCCGGGCGGGGCGGCCACCTGATCGGGGGTCGAGCGCGGCACCGCGACCGACGGGAAGCCGTCGACGGTCACTGGGCACTCGCCGCGGGGCGGACGACGAGCTCGTTGACGTCGACCTGCCGGGACCGGGTGACGGCGAAGACGATGGCCTCCGCAACGGCGGAGGCGGGCAGTGCCACTGCACGGTACGCCCTCATGGCCTCCCTGGCGGTGGGGTCGGAGATGCCTTCGGCGAGTTCGGACTCGGTCACGCCGGGAGAGACGAGGGTGACCCGGATGTCTCCGGCGGACTCCTGGCGCAGCCCTTCGGAGATCGCGCGGACGGCGAACTTGGTGGCGCAGTAGACGGCGGCGGTGGGAGAGACCTCGTACGCGCCGACGGAGGCGACGTTCACGAAGTGCCCGTCGCCCTGGGCGCGCATCACGGGCAGCGCGGCGGCGATGCCGTGCAGGACCCCCCGCACGTTCACGTCGATCATGCGGTCCCATTCGTCCGTCCTCAGCGCCTCCAGGGGCGAGAGCGGCATCACTCCGGCGTTGTTGACCATCACGTCCACCCGGCCGTAGCGCTCACGGGCGGCGGCCACGAAGGCCCGGACGTCGGCGGCGTCCGTGACGTCCAGCCGCCGGAACGCCGCGGTGCCGCCCGCGGCGGTGAGCTCCGCGGTGAGCGCGCCGAGGCGGTCGGTGCGCCGTGCGCCGAGGAACAGGCGGTGGCCGTCCGCGGCGAGGCTGCGCGCGGTGGCCTCGCCGATCCCGCTGCTTGCTCCGGTGACCAGTACGACCTTCGGTGTCTGCGTCATGCCTGCTTCTCCTCCCGGTGGAGCACGAGGTGTTCGTGGTGGAGGACTCCGTCCCGGATGTCACCCGTGGCGGTGAACCCGGTGTCGTCGACGTAGTCGATGTGATGGCCGGTGACCGTGTAGCGGCCCGTGTAGGCGCTGCGGCGGTGGCCGCGGGCCTCGTCGTACCGGCCGTCCGCCCGTAGTTCCTGACGGATGTGACCGTCCGCCGTCACCCACAGGCCGACCACGTCGGCCCGGCCCTCCTCGGTGCTGCCCGTCACGGACGGACTCCCTTCGTCGATGGATGCACCCCCGTTGTGCCCGACCGAGTCTGGGCGGGACGGGGGTGACCGGCCAGGACGTGGGCGGGCGGGGGGGGGGGGCCCCCCCCCCGGGCCCCGCCGGCCGGGGGAAGGGGGGGGGGGGGGCCCCCACACCCCGGGGGGGTGCGGGGCGCCCCCC
>NZ_JBIWOW010000058.1:0-13729 GCF_044767945.1 Kitasatospora sp. NPDC101183
GCCCGCGACACCCCCCCCGCGCCCCCCCCCCGCGCCCCGCGCGAACTAAACCGGGGGGCGCGGGGGGGGGGGGGGGGGGGGGGCCCCCGGCGGTTGTGGGGGGGGGGGGGGGCCCCCCCGGGGGGGGGGGGGGGCCCCCTCCCGTGTTCTCCTGCCGCCGGGCGGAGGTTACTTCGCGACCTCGGAGGTGGCGCGCAGGTCGCGGGTGTCCGCGGCGAGCTTGTTGATGTCCGGGGTGGCGTTGCCCTCCGGGTCCATCTTCATCACCATGACGAGGCTGCTGGTGTCGGCCCAGGCGCAGATGCCGATCTTGCTGTCGGCCTCGACGAGGGTGCCGCACTCCATGTCGCCGCCCTTGGGGCCGGCGTCCACGCTGTGGCGGTCCGAGATGGTCGAGCCCTTGGAGGCGACGCCGTTGAAGGCCTCGTCCAGCTGCTGCTTCGGGTTGAGGATCTTGCCGTAGGCGCCGGCCACGATCAGCTGCGGCTGGGACTGGGCGTCCTGGTACAGGCCGGCCACGCCGGTGGGCTGCCAGTTGCCGTCGCCCTTGCCGAGGCTGTCCGTCATCGCCTTCTCCATGGCGGCGGTGACGGGGGAGTCGTCGTTGCGCTTCATGTCCTTGAAGTCGGCCGGGAGGACGATCTTCTGGGTGCCGGCGCTGCTGACGACGTCGTAGGCGAAGTACGCCACGGCGCCGCCGCCCAGGACCACCACGGCGCCGACGGCGGCGAGGGTGATCCACAGGCCCTTGCGGGACTTCTTCTGCGGGGGCATCGGGGCGTACGCGCCGCCGTAGCCGGGGTAGGCCTCGCCGCCCGGGGCGCCGGGGTAGCCGGCCGGCGGCTGCTGGGCCGCGCCGTAACCCGGCTGGGCCGGGTAGCCCGGCTGCTGCGGGGCGCCGTAGGGGTTCTGGTCGGACACGCGAGTCCCTTTCTGGGATGACGGGATTACTTTGCGACCTTCATCAGGTCGCGGATCGCCCGGGTCTTTTCGGCGGCCTGCACGGGGGTGAGCCCCTGGGTGCCGCCGGCCATGAAGCTGACCCGGCCGAAGGTGGAGTGGTCGGCCCAGACGCAGACGATCGGGCCTGGCTTGCCGAGGGCGGTGGCGGCGCCGCAGGCGAGCCGCGCGGAGGAGGACCGGTCGTCCCGCGCGGGGAAGTCCGTCAGGGGCGTGGTCCAGGTGAGGGCGCCGGCGTTCTTGCGCGCCTCGTCCAGGACCTGGCCCGGGTCGTTGAGCTCGCCGTAGAGGCCGGCCACGACGATGTAGTCGGTCTTGTCGGAGCCGTGGTCGAAGGCGACGCCGAGGGTGTGGAGGTTCTTCCCGTACGCGGCCATCTCGGGCTTGCTGACATCGGTGGCGTCCTCCTTGACCAGGCCGCGGTCGTAGCCGTTGCCGATGGTCTGGGGCGCCACGAGCTTGTACGTGCCCGGCTTGTCGTCCCCGCCGCCGCCGAGGTACTTCCAGGCCGCGAACCCTCCGCCGCCGAGCACCAGGGCGCCGACGACCAGCGCGGCGACCAGTCCGCCCCGGCTCCTGCGGGGCGGCTGCGGGTAGCCCGGGTACCCGCCGTAGCCGGGCTGGGCCGGGTAGCCCGGCTGCTGCGGCGGGCCGTACGGGGGCTGCTGCTGCGGGTACCCGCCGTAGCCGGGCTGCGGGGCGCCGTACGGGGGGTGGGGCGGCTGGGGCTGCGGCGGGCCGTAGGGCGGCTGGGCCCCGTACGGCGGCTGACCGCCAGGCGGGTACTGCGGCTCCTGCCCGTACATGCTCGTGCCCCCCCGCCGCGCACGCGGCCTTCCGTTGGTTCGGAAACGCTCCGTACACTTCCCGATGATCGGATCAGTGCCCGGGCACGTTATCGCACGGGGACGACGCGGGAGCCGCCCGTACCGGGCTGAGGGCCGTACCGAAAGCGGTTCGTGACCCAGCCGCCCGTTACGTAAACTGTGCGTCGTGACCGACACGACGAACCAGCGCCCCGTGAGCACCTTTGCCGGGGACGATGCGGCAACCCTCCCGACGACCTACACCCCCGCGGACGTAGAGGGCGAGCTGTACGAGCGCTGGGTGGACCGTGGCTACTTCACCGCGGACGCGAAGAGCGACAAGCCCGCCTACACCATCGTCATCCCGCCGCCGAACGTCACCGGCGCCCTGCACCTGGGCCACGCCTTCCAGCACACGCTGATGGACGCGCTGACCCGCCGCAAGCGCATGCAGGGCTACGAGACGCTCTGGCTGCCGGGCATGGACCACGCCGGCATCGCGACGCAGAACAAGGTGGAGCAGCAGCTCGCCGAGTCCGGCCTGTCCCGCCACGACCTGGGCCGCGAGGCGTTCGTCGAGAAGGTCTGGGAGTGGAAGCGCAGCTACGGCGGCCGCATCCTCGGCCAGATGCGCCGCCTCGGCGACGGCGTGGACTGGTCGCGCGAGCGCTTCACCATGGACGAGGGCCTCTCCCAGGCCGTCCAGACCATCTTCAAGCGCCTCTTCGACGACGGCCTGATCTACCGCGCCGAGCGCATCATCAACTGGTGCCCGCGCTGCCTGACCGCGCTCTCCGACATCGAGGTGGAGCACGAGGACACCCCGGGCGAGCTGGTCTCGATCCGCTACGGCGAGGGCGAGGACTCGATCGTCGTCGCCACCACCCGCGCCGAGACGATGCTGGGCGACACGGCCGTCGCCGTCCACCCGGAGGACGAGCGCTACCGCCACCTCGTCGGCCGGACCATCAAGCTGCCGCTGACCGACCGTGAGATCCCGGTCGTCGCCGACGAGCACGTGGACCCGGAGTTCGGCACCGGCGCCGTCAAGGTGACCCCGGCGCACGACCCGAACGACTTCGCCATCGGCCAGCGCCACGACCTGCCCAACCTCACGGTCATGGACGAGCACGGCGCCATCACCGTGCACGGCCCCTTCCTCGGCATGGACCGGCTGGAGGCCCGCTCGGCCGTCGTCGGCGCGCTGCGCGAGCAGGGCCGCATCGTCGCCGAGAAGCGCCCGTACATGCACGCCGTCGGCCACTGCTCCCGCTGCCACACCGTGGTCGAGCCGCGGCTGTCGCTGCAGTGGTGGGTCAAGGTCGAGCCGCTGGCCAAGGCCGCCGGCGACGCGGTGCGCGACGGCAAGGTGGAGATCCACCCGAAGTCGCTGGAGCGCCGCTACTTCGACTGGGTCGACAACATGTACGACTGGTGCATCTCGCGCCAGCTCTGGTGGGGCCACCGGATCCCGGTCTGGTACGGCCCCGAGGGCGAGGTCGTCTGCGTCGGCCCCGACGAGCAGCCGCCGACGGGCGAGGGCTGGCACCAGGACCCGGACGTCCTGGACACCTGGTTCTCCTCCGGCCTGTGGCCGTTCTCCACGCTCGGCTGGCCGGAGAAGACCGCCGACCTCGAGAAGTTCTACCCGACCGACGTCCTGGTCACGGGCCACGACATCATCTTCTTCTGGGTCGCCCGGATGATGATGTTCGGCCTGTACGCGATGGACGGCGAGGCCCCGTTCAAGACCGTCGCCCTGACCGGCCTGGTGCGCGACGAGTTCGGCAAGAAGATGTCGAAGTCCTCCGGCACCGCCGTCGACCCGCTGGACTGGATGGACGCCTACGGCGCCGACGCCGTCCGCTTCACCCTGGCCCGCGGCGCCAACCCGGGCGCCGACGTGCCGATCGGCGAGGACTGGGTCAAGGGCTCGCGCAACTTCTGCAACAAGATCTGGAACGCGACCCGCTTCGCGCTGATGAACGGCGCCACCGTCGAGGGCCCGCTGCCCGCGTCGGAGGAGCTGACGGCGGCGGACCGCTGGATCCTGTCGCGGCTGAACGCCACCGTCGCCGAGGTGGACGCGCTCTACGACGGCTTCGAGTTCGCCAAGGTCTCGGACACGCTGTTCCACTTCGCCTGGGACGAGGTGTTCGACTGGTACGTCGAGCTCTCCAAGACCACCCTGGCCAAGGGCGGCCCGGCCGCCGACGCCTCCCGCCGGGTCCTCGGCGAGGTCCTGGACGTCACCCTGCGCCTGCTGCACCCGGTCGTCCCGTTCGTCACCGAGACCCTGTGGACCAGGCTCACCGGTGCCGAGTCGCTGGTCGTCGCCGAGTGGCCGGCGGACAGCGGCTTCCGCGACGCCGCGGCCGAGGCCGAGGTCGCCACGGTCCAGCAGGTGGTCACCGAGGTCCGACGCTTCCGCATCGACCAGGGCCTCCAGGACCGCCAGCGCGTCCCCGCCACCCTGGAGCTGGCCGGCACCTCGCTGGTCGACCACGAGGACGCCATCCGCTCGCTGCTGTGGCTGACGGCTGCCGAGGCGGGCTTCGAGGCCACCGCCTCGCTGCCGGTGGCCGGTGCCACCGTCGCCCTGGACCTCTCCGGCACCATCGACGTCGAGGCCGAGCGCAAGCGCCTGGCCAAGGACCTCGCGGCCGCCGAGAAGGAGAAGGCGCAGACCACCGCCAAGCTCGGCAACGAGGCCTTCCTGGCCAAGGCGCCGGACGAGGTCGTCGCCAAGATCCGGGGCCGTCAGGAGGCCGCCGAGGCCGACATCGCCCGGATCACGGCCCAGCTCGCGGCGCTGCCGAAGGGCTGATCCACGCCGGCCGTTCGGCCGTCCGGGTCCTTTTCGAGGGGCCGTTCTCCGCGACGCGCGGGGAGCGGCCCCTCGGTCGTTTCCCGGGCCGCGGTTTTCCGCTACGCCTAATAGAGCAGCAACATTGCTCCCTTCCGGCGAATATTCATCCTGGACCGGGTGAGGTCCTATTTCGCTCGAATCGATTCCGGTCTTGCCCGCGCGCGTTCGCGGAAGTTTGCAGGGCGGATGTGTACGGTGTGCACGGAGTTTCCGCGGAGGGTTTCCGCGGTGGGATTTCGCGGAGCGTTCTGCCGAGCGACGGACGGGAGGGCACGGCGTGGTGGTCACCGAGGAGTTGGTCGACGAACTGCCTGCCGAGGCGGTCGAGGAGGCCAAGGCCAGCGCGGCGACGCTGCTGCTCGCCTTCCGGCACGGGAACCAGCTCGCCTTCGACCACGAGCTGGACCGGCTGCTCGCCGAGCACGCGGCGCGCGAGGTGACCACCCTGCTCGCCTGGATCGCCGCCGAGGCCGTCCGCAAGGCGTACGCCCCCGAGGTCGGCGACAAGGTGCTGCGGGCGATGGCCCGCCGGGCCCCGGCCGACACCGTCGACGTCCTGGTGGACGAGGAGACGGCGCACGCCGCCCAGCTGATCGAGGCGGTGGAGGCCGGGGACGTGGCCGAGGTGCGCGGCCTGGTCGCGGCGACGGCGGACACCACCTACCTGCTCGGCGGGCTGCTGCAGGGGGTGGCGATGATGCTGCCGCTGCTGCCCGAGGGCGAACTGGCCGAGATCACCGCCGAGTTGCGCCGCCGCCACGGCGGCTGCGGGCAGGTGCCGGAGGCCCGGGCCGGGAACTGAGGCCCGGGCCCCCGGCGGGGCGTCACGGCATGGCGTGCAGGTGGCTGCCGATGGTGCCGGAGACCGGGTTCCCGGCGCTGGCGTCCCAGTTGGTGGACCAGGTCATCGCGCCGCCGATGCCCGGCCAGGTGGTGTCGGGCTTGTAGCTGCCGCAGTTGGTCCCGGAGGCCAGGCAGTCCAGCGCGGCGTTGACCACGCCCGGGCTGACGTAGCCGCCGCCGGCCGCGCTGGTGGAGGCCGGGACCCCGAGGCCCACCTGGTCGGGCCGCAGCCCGCCCTTGAGCTGGATGCAGGCCAGCCCGGTGAGGAAGTTCTCGGTGCTCTGCGAGTAGACGTTGCCGTCGCAGCCGTTCATGGCGCCCGAGTTGTAGTACTGCATGTTGACGATGGTGAGGATGTCCTTCACGTTCAGCGCCAGCTTGAAGTACTCCATGCCGGTCGACTGCATGTCGATGGTCTGCGGTGCCATGGTGAGGACGAACCCGCTGCCGGCCCTGGCCGCCAGGGCGTGCAGGGCCTGGCCCATGTAGGTGGAGCTGATCCCGTTCTCCAGGTCGATGTCGATCCCGTCGAAGCCGTAGGACTGGATCAGCGACCAGGCGCTGTCGGTGAAGGCGGCGGCGGAGGAGGAGTCGCCCACCCAGACGGTGCCGTTCTGGCCGCCGATGGAGAGCACGACCTTCTTCCCGGCGGCCTTCTTGGCGGCGATGTCGGCCTTGAATTGGGCGTCGGTGTAGCCGCCGAGCCGGGAGGAGAGCTTCGGGTCGAGGGTGAAGCTCAGGCCGCCGCGGGTGGCGGTGGCGTCGGCGAAGGCGACCGCGATGATGTCGTACGCGGCCGGGACGTCGCTGATCTTCTGGACGGCGGCGCCGTTGTCGAAGTTCTGCCAGTAGCCGGTGAGCAGGTGCTTGGGCAGCCCGGGCGGCTTGGTGGAGGTCGAGGTGGCGGTCGGGCTGGGGGAGCCGGTGCCCGTGCCGGTGGCGGTGGCGGTCGGGGACGGGCTCGCGGTGGTGGTGTTCGTCGCGGTCGGGCTGGGGGAGGGCTGGGTCCCGCCGGGGCCGAGCAGGGAGACGTCGTCGGCGAGGAAGGCGGGCTGCCCGTACCAGCCGTGCAGGTAGACGGTGATGCTGGTGGTGCTCGGGCCGGTGGTGAAGCTGGTGGTCAGCTGCGACCAGTTGGCGGAGGGCGTCCAGGTGCTCGGGTCGCCGCCGCCGGTGCCGCGGGCGCCGAGGTAGACGTAGCTGCCCTGCACCCAGGCGCTCAGGTTGTAGGTGGAGGACGGCTTCACGGCGACGGTCTGGGTGCACTCGCCGGTGTCGCCGCCGCTCGGGGTGGACTGCAGGGCGTACGTGCCGGTGTGCACGGAGGAGCTCTGGACGGCGCCCGCCGTACAGGTCCAGCTGCTCAGGTCGCCGGTCTCGAAGCCGCCGTTGGCGAGCAGTTCGCCGTCGGCGGCGTGTGCGCCGGTGCCGGCGACGGCGAGCCCGGCCAGGCCGATGACGAGCGCGCTCGCCCCGGCCAGCAGGGAGTGGACGGCGCGCGGGCGCCGGTGTCGGGCAGGAGGCATGACTCCATCTCCAGTGGGGGAGGCCCGGCGGCGTCCGTGTGGGGGTGGAGCGCCGTCCGGGGTGTCGATGGTGCGCGTGCGGGAGCTACCGACAACTCAAGTCCCCTCTGGGGAAGGAGACTTGCCTCACAAAATGGAGTAGACCAATTCTGCTGTCAAGAGGGCCGCTACGCGGCCTGCGGCAACGCCTGGCGCTGATCGGCGAGTTCGGCGGTCAGGGCGGCGATGCGGGCGGAGGCGAGGCCGTCCCCGTACGGGCTCGCAGTGGCGGCCAGGCGCGCCAGGCGCTCGGGGGTGTCGCCGAGCCACTCGCGGGCGAGCGCGCCCAGCTCCTCGCCGGGCCGCACCAGCGCGGCGAATCCGGCCGTCACCGCCTCGGGGCGCTCGGTGGAGCGGCGCACCACCAGCAGCGGGCGGCCGAGCACGGTGCACTCCTCCTGGACGCCGCCGGAGTCGGAGACCAGCAGGGCGGCGTGGCTCGCCAGGCCCAGGAAGTCGCCGTAGCCGACCGGGCCGGTGACGGCGATGCGCTCCAGCAGGCCCTCCAGCCCGAAGCGCTCGACGGCGGCCCGGGTGCGCGGGTGCATCGGGAACAGCACGGGGGTGCCGGCCCGGGCGATGCGGTCCAGCTCGGCGAGGACGGCGCCGAGGGCCTCGGCGGTGTCGGTGTTCTCCGGGCGGTGGACGGTGGCCAGCACGTACGCGTCGGGGGCGAGCCCGTGCGCGGCGAGCAGCGCGGCGCGGGTGGCCTCGTCGGGCAGCTGGCGGCGCACGACCTCGACGACGGTGTTGCCGGTGAGCTCGATGCGCTCGTCCGCCAGGGCCTCGGCGCGCAGGTTGGCGACGTTGTCGTCGGTGGCGGCGCAGAGCAGGTCGGAGACGTGGTCGACCATCACCCGGTTGTGCTCCTCGGGCATCGCGCGGTCGTGGCTGCGCAGCCCGGCCTCGACGTGCACCAGCGGGATCTCGCGGGCGTTGGCGGCCAGCGCGCCCGCGAGGGTGGCGTTGGTGTCGCCCTGGACGACGACGGCGACGGGGCGGTCCTCGGCGAAGGCGGCGTCGAGCTGGCCGAGGGACTGGGCGATCTGGCCGGCGCGGGGGCGCCCGCCGACCCCGGTGAGCAGCTCGGGCCGGGGCAGGTCGAGGTCGCGCAGGAAGCGGCCGGACATCGCCTCGTCCCAGTGCTGGCCGGTGTGGACGAGGCGGGTGGCGTCGCCGAGCTCGTGGATCAGCGGGGCGAGCTTGACCAGCTCGGGGCGGGTGCCGAGGACGACGGCGACGCTGGACGGGGGCAGGCACATGGACATGCGGCAACTCCGGGAGAGCGGTGGGGCGGGCTCAGGACTCGAGGGCGGTGGGGGCGCCGAGGGCGACCTTCTCGGCGTTGCGCCGGGTCTTGGCCCAGCCGTTGCGGCCGAGCAGCAGCCGGGCGGCGGCGCGGGTGGCGACGATGAACAGGTGGTAGGCGTACAGCCAGACCAGGACGCCCCAGAGCAGCGCGGTGAGCCGGCTGCGGTCGGGGTGGACGAGGCGGCGGTAGGCGAAGCCCCAGAACACCATCGGCAGGGTGGCCAGGGCGAGGAGGAGCAGCATCCAGGGCCCGAAGCGGAGCTGGAACTCGGCGGTCTCCTCGGGGAAGAGGACGAGCCCGGCGCCGGTGATCCCGAGCGAGACCGGCAGGAGCAGGACGAGCAGCACGCAGACCACGGGCTGGAGGAAGGTGTACACCACCTCGGCCTTGCCGGCCGCGGTGTAGTGCGGGGAGCGCAGCACCCGGCCGGTGTAGCGCAGGCACTGCATGTTGCCCTGGGCCCAGCGGGTGCGCTGGGTGAGGAAGCGGCGCAGCGAGATCAGGCCCTCCTGGGACACGTTGGTCTCGCTGACGTGGGTGAGCCGCCAGCCGGCCAGGCGCAGGTCGAGGCCGGACTCGTAGTCCTCCAGCAGGGCGCGCTCGGGCCAGGGGCGCCCGGCGCGGCCCTCCTCGGCGGTGAGGGAGTCGAGGGCGGTGAGCCGGACGAACTGGCCGTTGCCGCCGAGGCCGACGCTGCCGGTGCGCCGGCGCAGCAGCTGCATGCCGGTGTTGTTGGCCTGGAACTCGACGTCCTGCATCCGGACGAGGGCGCGGGCGAGGGCGTTGGCGGCGCGGCCCCGGCCGGGCAGCGGGAGCTCGTCGTCGGCGTTGCGCATCCGTACGCCGATCTGGACGGCGCCGGTGTCGGGGCGGGCGAGGGCCTTGGCGTTGCAGACCTGGGCGAGGGTGCCGGGGTCGAGCTGCCCGTCGGCGTCGACGACGCCGATGACGACGCGGGAGCGGTCGGCGCCCTCGGGCAGCCAGGCGGAGATCTCGCGGTAGGCGGCGTTGAGGGCGGCGCCCTTGCCGATCCGGGCGTGGGGGCGGCGGCGCTGGACGAGGTGGACGCGCGGGTCGTGCGCGGCGGCGGCGAGGACGAGGTCGCGGGTGGCGTCCTCGCTGTCGTCGTCGATCACCCACAGGTGGGCCTCGGGGGCGCCGGCGCGCAGGCCGTCCAGGGTCTGGACGACGACGGCCTCCTCGTCGCGGCAGGGGATGACCAGGTGCCACTGGAAGGCGGAGGGGTCGCCGGGTTCGGCGGGGGTGTTGTGCCGGAAGGCGTGGCGGGAGCCGGCCCAGTAGACGAGGAAGCGGCCGAAGACGAAGAGCATGTAGCCGACGAGCGCCAGTGAGATCAGTCCGGCGAACCAGACGATCGCGTCCTGGCGGAGCACGATCCATTCGTGCAGGGCGTCGGGCATGGGGCGGTGCTCCTCAAGATCAAAGGCTGATGACTCCTCAGGCTTGCGAATCGATGCTCCATTGCCGTTCAAACTCGCTAAATCAATAGTAAAGGGAACGAACTGCGGACTGAAGGTGAAGAACGGGCAAAGTGGCCGTTCTCACCCCGCCCCCGCCGTGCCCCCGCCCCGCCCGCACCCTGGCGGGACGGGCCGCCGCCGCTCCGTAGACTGGGGTCGTGAGCGACAAGGCCGACCCGAACCCCTATACCCTCCGCCCCGCGGAAGGGTCCCCCTCCGACGCCCTGCGCGACGTCGAGGTGGAACTCTCCAAGCGCTGGCCGGAGAACAAGCTGGAGCCCTCGCTCGACCGGATCGAGGCGCTGATGGACATCCTGGGCCAGCCCCAGCGGTCCTTCCCGTCCATCCACATCACCGGCACCAACGGCAAGACCTCCACCGCCCGGATGATCGAGCAGCTCCTCAACACCTTCGAGCTGCGCACCGGCCGCTACACCAGCCCCCACGTGGAGTCCGTCACCGAGCGGATAAGCCTGGACGGCGCCCCGATCACCCCCGAGCGCTTCGTCGAGGTCTACCGCGACATCGAGCCCTACGTGCAGATGGTCGACGCCGCCCAGCCGGTGGCGATGTCCTTCTTCGAGGTCCTCACCGGCATGGCCTACGCCGCCTTCGCCGACGCCCCGGTGGACGTCGCCGTGATCGAGGTCGGCATGGGCGGCTCCTGGGACGCCACCAACGTCATCGACGCCCCCGTCGCCGTGATCACCCCCATCGGGCTCGACCACACCGACAAGCTCGGCGAGACCACCGGCGAGATCGCCGTCGAGAAGTCCGGGATCGTCAAGAGCGGCTCCGTCGCCGTCGTCGCCCAGCAGCAGCTGGACGCCGCCCAGGTCATCCTGCGCCGCGCCGTCGAGGTCGACGCCACCGTCGCCCGCGAGGGCATGGAGTTCGGCGTCATCCGCCGCGAACTCGCGGTCGGCGGCCAGCTGATCACCCTGCGCGGCCTCGGCGGCGAGGAGTACGAGGACGTCTTCATCCCGCTGCACGGCGAGTACCAGGCGCAGAACGCGGCGCTCGCGCTGGCGGCCGTCGAGGCCTTCTTCGGCGTCGGCGGCGCCCGCGGCGGCAGGCTCGACGTGGACAAGGTCCGCCAGGGCTTCTCCGGCGTCTCCTCCCCGGGCCGCCTGGAGGTCGTGCGCCGCAGCCCCACCATCCTCCTGGACGCCGCGCACAACCCGCACGGCGCCCACGCCACCGTGGCCGCGCTCACCGAGTCCTTCGGCTTCACCCGCCTGGTCGGCGTGATCGGCACCTCCGGGGACAAGGACGTGGCCGGCGTGCTGGAGGCCTTCGAGCCGATCCTGGCCGAGGTCGTCATCACCCAGAACTCCACCCACCGCGCGATGGACGTGGACGCGCTCGCCGCCCTGGCCGTCGAGGTCTTCGGCGAGGACCGCGTGCAGGTCGAGCCCCGGCTCGACGACGCCATCGCCGCCGCCGTCGCCCTCGCCGAGGAGGAGGGCGACCTCGGTGGCGCCGGGGTGCTGGTCACCGGATCGGTCATCACGGTGGGCGAGGCCCGCCTGCTGCTCGGGAGGAAGTGACATGAGGACGCTCTGCTCCTCGACGCTCATCGGCGAGGCGCTGCTGGTGCTCTTCGCGGCCTGCGTCGCGATGCGGCTCTCCAGCGTCTCCACGGCGACGGTCTGGATCGTCAGCGGGATCGCCATGGCCCTGTGCCTGGCGCTCTGCGGCATGATCAACCGCCCCGGCGCCGTGCAGATCGGCTGGGCGCTGCAGATCGGCCTGATCGCCACCGGCTTCGTCCTGCCGACGATGTTCGGCCTCGGCGTGGTCTTCGCCGGCCTGTGGTGGTGCTCGGTGCACTACGGCCGCAAGGTCGACGCCTTCAAGGCCGCCCGCGCGGCCGCCGAGGCCGCTTCCACCCCCGCCTAGGGCCTGCAAGCCGACACGCCGTGTACGCAAGGTAACCTTCGCCCCGTACCCCCTAGCCGTACCGATTCCCGAGGAGACGCACCGTGTCCCAGCGCACTCTCGTCCTGCTCAAGCCCGACGCCGTCCGCCGTGGCCTGGCCGGCGAGATCATCAGCCGCATCGAGCGCAAGGCCGGCTGGCGCTTCGCTGCCGTCGAGCTGCGCACCTTCGACCGGGCGACGCTGGAGCAGCACTACGCCGAGCACGTCGGCCGTCCGTTCTACGAGCCGCTGCTGGAGTTCATGACCACCGGCCCGTCGATCGCGCTGATCGTCGAGGGCGAGGAGGTCGTGAAGGGCATCCGCATGCTCGCCGGGGCCACCAACCCGCTGGAGGCCGGCGCCGGCACCATCCGCGGCGACTACGCGACGATCACCCGCGAGAACCTGATCCACGCCTCCGACTCCCCGGAGTCCGCGGAGCGCGAGATCAAGATCTTCTTCCCGGCCCACGCCTGAGGCCGGGGCCCGAGGGCCGTAGGTCATGCCCCGGTCGGGACCATTGGCCCGGCCGGGGCATTCTTATCGGGAAATAGGCAACCGGGGGCGCCGACACGGCGTCCCAATCCTCGGAGATGCGATCACGCCCCGGACAATGGACGGTATGCCCCACGTCGACGTCCCCACCGCGCGGCGTGACTACGATGGACGCGACTCAAGGGCCCGGTAAGGCAGCTCAGCTGGTCTTTGCCCGAGCGCGGGCGCGCGCTTTCGTCCCCCCTCCATGAACTCCGAGCCCGGGAAGGCACCTACACCCCATGGCGAGCAACCTGTCGTTCATCGGACGAGACCTGGCGATCGACCTAGGAACTGCCAACACGCTGGTGTACGTCAGGGGCAAGGGCATCGTCCTCAACGAGCCGTCCGTGGTCGCGGTCAACACCAACACCGGCGGCATCCTGGCCGTCGGCGCCGAGGCCAAGAAGATGATCGGCCGCACGCCCGGCAACATCGTCGCCATCCGCCCGCTCAAGGACGGCGTGATCGCCGACTTCGAGATCACCGAGCGGATGCTGCGCTACTTCATCCTCAAGATCCACCGCCGCCGCTACCTCGCCCGCCCGCGCGTCGTGGTCTGCGTGCCCTCCGGCATCACCGGCGTCGAGCGCCGCGCCGTCATCGAGGCCTCCTCGCAGGCCGGCGCCCGCCAGGTCCACATCATCGAGGAGCCGATGGCCGCGGCGATCGGCGCGGGCCTGCCCGTCCACGAGGCCACCGGCAACATGGTCGTCGACATCGGCGGCGGCACCACCGAGGTCGCCGTGATCTCCCTCGGCGGCATCGTCACCGCCCAGTCCATCCGGGTCGCCGGGGACGAGCTGGACAACGCGATCGTCCAGCACATCAAGAAGGAGTACTCCCTCCTCCTGGGCGAGCGCAGCGCCGAGCAGATCAAGATGAGCATCGGCAGCGCCTTCGGCCTGGAGGGCGAGAAGGACGAGCACGCCGAGATCCGCGGCCGCGACCTCGTCAGCGGCCTGCCCAAGACCGTCGTGATCTCCGCCGCCGAGGTCCGCGAGGCCATCGACGAGCCGGTCAACTCGATCATCGACGCCGTCAAGACCACCCTCGACCAGTGCCCGCCCGAGCTCGCCGGCGACGTCATGGACCGGGGCATCGTCCTCACCGGCGGCGGCGCCCTGCTGCGCGGCCTGGACGAGCGGCTGCGCCGCGAGACCGGCATGCCGATCCACATCGCCGAGAACCCGCTCGACTCCGTCGCGCTCGGCTCCGGCAAGTGCGTCGAGGAGTTCGAGGCGCTCCAGCAGGTACTCGACGCCTCGCCGCGGCGTTAACCCGTACGCCGACACGTCCGACAGTCAACTGAACGGGCGGGCGCCCCGGCCCCCCCGCCCCCCGGGGCCCCCCCCCCCGCCGGGGGCGGCCCCCCCCCCGGGGGGCCCCCCGCCCGCCCCCCCGGCGGGGCCGGCGGCGGGGGGGGGGCGCCGGCGC
>NZ_JBIWOW010000059.1:0-11979 GCF_044767945.1 Kitasatospora sp. NPDC101183
GCCGCGCTGTGCGAGCAGCACGACCAGCCGTGGCCGCAGACGTACGAGGTCCGCACCGGCCGGGGCGGCGCCCACCTGTACTTCGCCGCCCCGGCTGGTGTGGTCCTGCGCAACACCTGCGGGGAGAAGGGCAACGGGCTCGGCTGGAAGGTCGACACCCGGGCGCACGGCGGTTACGTCGTCGCCCCCGGCAGCGTCGTCAACCACCGCCGCTACACCGTCGTCAACGACACCGACCCGGTTCCGCTCCCCGCGTGGCTGCTCGGCCTGCTCACCCCCAAGGCCGCCCCGGCGGTCGTGGTGGACGCGGGCGCGGTGCGGGCCCGGATCGGGCGCCTCGGCCCGTACGTCGACACGGCCGTGGCCCGCGAGACGGCCAAGATCAAGGCCACCCGCGAGGGCGGGCGCAACGACCGGCTGTTCGCCTCTGCCGCCGCCCTCGGCCGCCTGGTCGGCTCCGGTGCGTTGCCCGAGGCTGACGCGACCGACGCCCTCCTGAGCGCGGGTCTGGAGGCCGGTCTCGGCGAGGCGGAGTGCAGGCGCACGATCGCCAACGGGCTCGCCCGGGGCGCCGGAGCGGTGGGGCGTGCCGCATGAGCAACCGTCACCCGTCCTGCGCCAAGGAGAAGCGCTTCTCCTCGGGGCATCGCCTGGGGCGGTGGGCCGAGTGACCGCCCCCGCCGCGCCGTCCGAGTCGCTGTTCACCGAGGGCTGGGAGGACGCTGCCCCGTCCGGCGTCGACCCCGGCCCGCCCAGGTGGGAAGAGCCGATCCCCCTCGGCGAGGCCCGCACCCTGCCCGCGTTCCCCTCCGACGCCCTGCCCGGCTGGCTCGGCGCCATGGTCGACGCCGTGGCAGAGGAGACGCAGACCCCGGCCGACCTCGCCGGAAGCCTCGCGTTGGCGGTGCTGGCCGCCGCCGGCGGAGGGCGGGCCGTGGTGGTCGTGCGCGGCAGGTGGCGCGAGCCCGTGAACCTCTACGTCGTCGTCGCCCTGCCCCCGGCCAACCGCAAGTCCGCCGTGTTCGCGGCCATGACCCGGCCGCTCGTGAAGGTGGAACGGGCCCTGGTCGAGCAGAGCGCGAGCGCGATCGTGGAGGCCAACACCACCGCCAGCCTCGCCAAGGCCGCCGCAGACAAGGCCGCCGCCAAGGCCGCCACCGCGAGCGAGGACGAGCGCGAGGAGCTGAACCGCCTCGCGCTCGATCTGGCCCATACCGCCTCGGAGATCACCGTCCCGGCCGAGCCGCAGCTCATCGCCGACGACGGCACCCCCGCCGCCATCACCACCCTCCTCGCCGAACAGGGTGGACGCTTGGCCGTCATGTCCGCCGAGGGCGGCATCTTCGACACCATCGCCGGCCGCTACTCCGGTGGCACCGCCGACATGGAGGTCTTCCTCAAGGGCCACGCCGGGGACCTGCTCAAGGTCAACCGGCAGTCCCGCGACAAGCAGTACATCGACAACCCCGCCCTGACCATGGCCCTCGCCGTCCAGCCCACGGTTCTGGAGGACATCGGCCGCAACCGCCAGTTCGACGGTCGCGGCTTGCTCGCCCGCTTCCTGTACTCCATGCCCGAGTCCCTGGTCGGCCGGCGCAAGACCCTGCCCGACCTGATCCCCGACGAGGTCACGGACGAGTACGAGAAGAAGGTAGCGGCGCTCACCCTGGCGATGGCGGGCTGGACCGACCCGGCCGTCCTCACCACTACCCCGGAGGCCGGGGCCGCGCTCGTCGCCTTCCAGGACCACATCGAACCGCGCCTGGACCCGCGCGGCGGCTCACTCGGCCACGTCAACGACTGGGGCGGCAAGCTCGTCGGCGCCACCGTGCGCATCGCCGGCCTGCTCCACCTCGCCGAGCACGGCGGCGACGCCTACAAGCACCCCATCACCGCCGACACCGTCGAACACGCCATCCGCCTCGGCGAGTACTTCACCGTCCACGCCCTCAACGTCTTCGAGGCCATGGGCGCCGACAAGGCCCTCGCCGGCGCCCGCACCGTCCTCAAGCACCTCACCACCTACCCGACCCCGTCGTTCTCCCGACGCGACCTCATGGCCAAGCTCTCCCGCGCCGAGTTCCCCACCGTCACCGTCCTGGAGACCGCCCTCAGCCTGCTCGAAGAACACGGCTGGCTCCGCCACGAACCCGCACCCCCGCGCGAACCCGGCACCCGTGGCCGCCCGCCCGCACCCCGGTACACCACCCACCCGCAGCTCCACCCGAACTGATCCACCGCACAACCCCGCCCGCAGAATCCACAAAATCCACGAAACCAACCGGCACCCGCCCCGACCAGCCACGACGCCCACCACGCCAACCCGCCACACAAGTCGCTCGGAATTCCACAAAAACCCAGGCGCCCCACCCCCGGGCCGCCGCCGGCGTTGCTGCCGGCGGCGGCCCGGGGCGCGTCCGCCCATTTCTGCGGAATAAGCGCGGACTTCTGTGGAGAACTCCACCTGAGCCCATCACCGCAGGTCAGACGCTACAGAGAGGGTTTTTGTGTATTCCGTGGTTTCCGTGGCACCCCGAGCCTCGGCCCGCCCACCACAGCGCGGGCCGCCTGCACCTCGTCACCCCGCCCCCTCCGCCAAGGAGTAGCCGCAGTGACCACGATCCCGCCGCTCGTTCTGGAAGTCCCCGAGGTCATGGAGGCCCTGCGCATGAGCCGCAGCAAGGTCTACGACCTCATCCGCACGAAGAAGCTCGACAGCTTCACAGAGGGCCGCCTCCGCCGCATCCCCGTCACCGCCCTGCATGACTACCTGCGCGCCAAGAAAGAAGAGAACGCCTAATGACCAAGCGAAACCCGAACGGCGCCGGCACCGTGACCAAGCGCAAGGACGGCCGGTACCAGGCCGCCGTGTACGTCCCGCAGCCCGATGGCACGTGGGCCCGCAAGTTTGCTTATGGGGCGACTTGGGACGAGTGCGACACCAAGCGCAAGGAGCTGGTGGAGCGCGCCAAGCAGGGCATCGCCACCCCGACTCGGTCGGCGAAGCTCTCCGAGTGGCTGCCGTACTGGCTGGAGCACTTCATCAAGCCTCAGCGGAAGAAGACCACACAGGCCAAGTACGAGACGCACGTGCGCCTCTACCTTGTCCCGCTGCTCGGCTCCAAGGGCCTGGAATCGCTGAGCCCGCGCGACGTTCGGACGTTCTTGGCGAAGGTCACCAAGCAGTCCAGCGCCGCCACCGCGAAGGAGTCGCACCGGGTGCTCCGCTCGGCGCTGAGCGCCGCGTGCCGGGACGAGCTGATCGTGCGGAACGTCGCGATGCTGGTCCCGCCGCCCCGGGTGACGAGTCGTGAGATCAAGCCGTGGACGCTCGACCAGACGCTCACCTTTCTCTCGGCCAGCCGCACCGATCCGCTGTACGCCGCGTTCGTGCTGGCCATCGCGCTAGGCATGCGGCGCGGTGAGATCGTCGGGCTCCGCTGGTCCGAGGTCGACCTCGACCAGCGGGTCCTGGTCGTTCGCGAGCAGGTGCAGCGGGTCCGAGGCGAGCTGTACGCGGACACCACGAAGAGCGGGAAACGCCGGCCGGTGCCGCTCCCCCGGATCTGCGTGGCAGCCCTGCGCTGGCACCGGATGCGGCAGGACGAGGCCCGGCGCGCGGCCGGGGCGAAGTGGGAGGAGACCGGGTACATCTTCACCACCCGGACCGGCCGCCCGATCGAGCCGACCAACCTCTACCGCTCGTTCGTCCGGGTGTCCAAGGCCGCCGAGGTCCCGGTGATCCGGCTCCACGACACCCGGCACGGGTGCGCGACGCTGCTCGTTGCGTGCGGGGTTCCGCCCCGGGTGGTGATGGAGATCCTCGGCCACAGTCAGATCGGGCTGACGATGAACGTCTACACCCACGTCGCGCAGGACACCCAGCGGGAGGCTCTCGGCAACATGGATCGGCTGCTCAAGCGGCGCCACTGATGTCAGCCTGAGATGTCAAATGCCCCGGACCGTGATCGGTCCGGGGCATTTTGGCTGGTGGGCGCGGACGGTTTCGAACCGCCGACATCTGCTTTGTAAGAGCAGCGCTCTACCACTGAGCTACGCGCCCCCCGTCGTGGGCCGGTGGGCGCACGACGAACGTCTAGGCTACCTGGTCCGCGGGGGTGGTGTGTGCGGGTGACCAGGGAGTGGGACGGGGTGGGTGCCTCGGGTTGGGGGGATCGGGGAGAATGGGCGCGGATCAGCGGGCGGAGCAGGGAGTGCGCAGTGTCGGTGGCCGGCGGGAGAGGGCGGCGGGGGCTGCGTCGGGCGGGCGAGGCGCTGGTGGTGCCGGTGCTGACGCCGCTGGTACTGGCGGGGGCTCTCGGGGCGTTCGGGCTGGCCTCGACGGGTGGCTGGTGGGGCCGGCGGGGCGGTGAGGGCGCACGGGCGGAGGCCAAGGAGGCGCGGGCCGCGGCGCAGGAGGCGTTCTTCGAGCTGGAGGAGACCCAGCGCGAGCTGCAGCTGGCGGTGGAGACCGTGCGGGCCGCCGAGGAGGGGCCGGCCGCGCAGCGGGTGCTGGCGGAGCTGCCGGGGATCTCCGGGCGGGTCGAGCAGGTCACCGTGAACTACCTGGGCGCGCTGGACGCGTACGACCTGGACAGCGAGGCCCTGGACGCGACGGCGGCGGCGCGGGCCAAGCGGATGCTGGAGGACGTGCGGGGCCAGCTCGGCTCGGCACGGGCGGAGCTGGGCGACTTCCTGCGCCGCCTCCAGCCGACGGTGCAGCACGCCGAGCAGCAGCTGGTGCGGGTGACCCCGGCGGTGGAGCAGGCCAAGCGCGCGCTGCTCGCCGCCAGCAACGCCCTGGACGCGGTGCGCGCCGCCGGTCTGCGGGCGGACGACCTGGCCGCCCGGCTGGCCGAGCTGGCCCCGGAGCTGGGCCGGCTGAACGAGGGCGCCGCCCGGCACGGCGTGGCGGCGACGCTGCGCCGCGCCGACGAGGTGCGGCAGCGGGCCGAGACGATCGCCGCCGACGCCGCCCAGCTGCCCGAGCGCGCCCGGGAGTTGGACCGCCGGGTGGCGAGCCTGCGCACCCGCATCCAGGCGCTGGAGACCAAGGCCGCGACCGTCGAGCCCGCCCTGAGCGAGCTGCGCCGCCGCTTCAGCACCGCCTGCTGGCAGGACCTCCAGCGCGTCCCCCAGCAGGTCGCGGAGGCGGGCCGCACGGCGGAGGGCAAGCTGGCCGAGGCCGCCCGGGCCCGGGACGAGCAGCGCTGGGCGGACGCCACCGCCGCGATCGGCACCGTCCGCGCTCTGCTGGAGACGGCGGACGGCTCGGTGCTCGCCGTCAACGACCGGCTGCGGCAGCTCAACGAGGTGCAGCACGACCCGACCCGCGAGGTCGAGCGCACCCGCTTCGCCGTACGGGACGCCCAGCGCCTGGCGATGGCCGGCCGCACCGCGCCGGACCCCCGGCACGCCGGCCCGCTGGACGAGGCGGTCGCCCGCCTGGACCGCGCGACGGCCGTCCTGGAGGCGGCCGGACGGCACCCGGACTACTGGCACTTCCTGACGGAGCTGGCCGCCGTACGGGACACCGCGGCCCGGGTGGTCGACCTGATCCGCGGCGATCTGGGCCACCCCCGCTGACCGCCCTCGGTACCCTGCCGGTATGCCACGCTACGACTTCCGCTGCCGCTCCTGCGGAGCCACCTTCGAACTGCGCCGCCCGATGGCCCAGGCCGGCGACCCGGCCGTCTGCCCGCAGGGCCACGAGGACACGGTGAAGCTGCTCTCCACTGTCGCCGTGACGGGCGCCGCCACCACCGCCCCCTCCAGCGGAGGCGGGGGCGGAGGCGGGGGCGGCTGCTGCGGCGGAGGGTGCTGCGGCTAGGACAAGATCCGCCGGACAGGCCCTAACCGAGGGCCGCCGCCAGGAACCGCCGGACGATCTCCTCCCCCGCCGTCACCCCGACCTCCGCCAGCCCGGTGACGCCGGGGGCCGTCCAGCCCCGGTCCGCCAGCTCGCCGTGCCCCGGCCGCCAGGCCGCGTCGGCGGCGAGCAGCAGGTCCGCGTCGAGCAGGGAGTCCCCGGCGGCGAGCACGGTGGCGGCCCCACTGCGCCGGACGACCTCGGCGAGCGCGGCGCTCTTGCTCAGCGGCCCGGGCACGGCGTACACCTTGCGGCCCTGGAGCGAGACCTTCCAGCCGCGTTCGCCGCACCAGCCGGTCAGGTCGGCCAGCCAGTCGCCGGGCAGGGCCGCGCGGTCGACGACCAGGTAGGCGAACGAGTCGTCGGCGACGCGCCGCTTGAGCGTCCAGCCCGGGTCGGCGTGCCGCTCCAGGTGGCCGAGCACCTCCGCGAGCGGGGCCGCACCCTCGGCGATGCGGCCGGTGATCTCCCGCCGCCAGTCCGCGTCCGGCACGCCGTCCGCCAGCAGTTGCCCGCCGTTCGCGCAGATCGCCCAACGGGGGCGCGGGCCTGGCAGGTTGACGCGCCGGTACTGCTCGACGGTGCGGGTGGTGGCGGGGACGAAGCAGGAGTACTCGGCGAGTTCGACGAGCAGGGCGGCCGCGTGCTCGGTGAGGAAGGAGAGCGGCCGGCCCCCGTACACCTCGACGCAGAGCAGCCGGGGGGCCGCCTCGTCGGCGCAGTCCAGTTCGAGCGCCCGCTCGGAGTAGATCAGCGTCCGGTCCAGGTCGCTCGCCGTCAGCACCCCGCCCATCAGACGGCCCGTCCGTTCGCGCCGGTGGCCCCTCGGGTGTAGCGGGGGTGGATCAACCCTACGCAGGAGTAGGGGAGTTGGTCGACCTCCTCGACCTCGACGCCGCGCTGTTCCGCGAGCAGCCGCACGTGGTCGAGGTCCGCGCCGACGCCCCGGCGGGCCAGCACCCGCCAGGGGACGCGGCGCAGCAGGACCCGGGTGGTCTCGCCGACGCCGGGCTTGACCAGGTTGACGTCGCCGATGCCGTACTCGGCGCTGATCCGCTCGACGGCGGCCCAGCCGGCCCAGTCCGGCGTACGGTCCGGATCCGCGGCCAGGCGCCCGGCGGCCGACACCGCCTCGGCGCGCACCTGCGCGAACCGGGCGGCGACGGCCTCCAGGAACTCGCCCGAGACGTCGGCCCCGGCCAGCTCCCGGTAGTGCTTGGCGCCGTGGAACTCCCCGGGGCCGATCAGCCCGGCGCGCAGCACGGTGCGCGAAACCAGCCCGGAGACGGTCGAGTTGAGGCAGGCGGAGGGGATCAGGAAGTCGTCCCGGGTGCCGTACGTCCGCACGCAGCGGCCCGGGTCGGCGAGCACGGCGAGGGCCGGGTCGAAGCCGGTGCCCGCGAGCGCCTCGGCGAGTTCGCGGGTGATGGCGCCCTTGCCCGTCCAGCCGTCGACGAACACCACGTCCTCGGGCCGGTGGTGGGCGCCGAGGTAGCGCAGCGCCGTACGGTCGACGCCGCGCCCGCGCACGATGGACAGCGCGTAGTGCGGCACGTCGAGGCCGTGCGCGAAGGCGAGCCAGCGGCGGATCAGGACGCCGACGGGCGTCCCGGCCCGGGCCAGCGAGGCGAGCACCAGGCCGGGCCCGCGCTCGCGCAGCAGGGTCTCGGCGACGGTGCCGACGGCCAGCGCGAGCCGCCGGGCGGAGCCGTCCAGCGCCTGCCGGAACAGCTCCTGGTACTCGGGGCTGGGCTGGTACTCGACGGGCAGCGACTCCGCGTAGTGCGCGCCGCCGCTCTGCACGGCCTCCTCGCGCTCCTCGGTCGGGGCCTCCAGGACTGCCCCGGAGAGGTCCTTGAGCAGCCAGGCCACGTCCTCGCGCCGGTACGAGGAGAACGCCGGCCCGTACAGGGGCTCCGGCAGGGGCCGGTACGAGGGCAGCACGGCGAGCACCACCCGGTCGGTGACGAGCCGGAGTTGCGGCAGCAGCGCCCCCTCCTCCCCGGGCTCCCCCTCACCCCCGTGCAGCGCGGGCGTGTCGGCCACGTCGTCGACGACCAGCACCACCGCGTCGAAGCGCCGCTCCGGGTCGGAGCCGGGGGCGACGTTGTAGGCGTAGCGCTCGCGCGGGGCGTCGTCGGCCGGGTCGTCGTGGGCGGGGAACGCGAGCCGGGTGCGGATGGCGTACCCAGGGTCGTCGACGGCGAGGACGGGCGAGCGGGTGGTGGTGGAGTAGCGGACGCGGTCGCCACCGAGCCGCTCGTCGAGCGCGTCGGCCAGCCGCAGCGGCGCGTACATCAGCTCCTCGCAGCCGAGCAGCAGCACCCGCCCGGAGCCCGCCGCTTCCCCCAGCGCATCGGCCAACTGGCCTGCGAGGGAGGGCAGTACGGCCTCCAGCCGTGCCCTGTCCCCGGCGGTGAAGCCGTGCCGCCCGCCGTCCGGCAGCCCGGCGGGCCAGTCCAGCCCGACCCGGACGAGCGGCGCGGGCGGGCCCTGCGGCAGCCGGGGCGCCGGGGCGGCCTCGGCGATCAGCCGCTCGGCGCGCGAGAGGACGTCCTCGGGCAGCCGGACGGCGCCGGAGGCGGTGGCCACCAGGTCCAGCCGGACGCCGAGTTCGGCGGCGGCCTCCTCGAGGCGGCGGCGGTCGGCGGCGGAGCGCAGGTCGACCAGCGCGACGACTACGTAGTGCCCGCGCGGGTGCAGGGCGTGCAGCTCGCGGATGGTGTTGAGGACGGTGCGGCCGGTGGAGAACTCGTCGTCGACGAGCACCAACGGCCCACCCCCGGCGAGGAGTTCGGGATCGGCGGGCAGCAGCAGGTGGGAGGTGGCGTGCGAGTGCTCCTCCTCGAAGCCGCCGAGCGGCGCCACCCCGGGCACCGGCCGCCGGGTGGAGTGCAGGTACGGCGCGCCGAGGCCGTCCGCGACGCTGTGGCCGAGGCCCGTGGCCGTCTCCGCGTAGCCGAGCACCACGGCCCGAGCCGCCGCCTCCGGCCCGAGCAACTCCCGTACGCGAACGCCGAGTTCGAGCCCGGCGCCGTACACGACGGCGGGCCGCTGCGGGACGTGCTTGCCGAGCACGGTGGAGACCAGCAGGTGGGCGCGCTTGCGGTTCTCCCGCAGGGCCAGGCCCACGAGTTCGGGCAGCCGCTCCGACCCGGTCAGGCCTATCCCGGCCCGGTCGGCGACCCAACGGCCGCTCCAGGTCTGCTCTGTCGTCGTCGTCACGTCCGGCCCTGCCTTCGTTCGCTTCCGTCCAAGTCCACGCCCACGCGCACGTTCACGCCCACACGCACGCTTACGCCCACAGCCACGCCCACGTCACCCGCACAGGCAGGCCGCGAGCAGCTCCGCGAAGCTCACGTCCTCGCGCGCCACCCCGAACACCCGCGCCCGCAGCAGCGTCCGCTCCGCCCAGGCCCGGTGCGGCCGGGCCTCGTTCATCTTGTTCGTGTACGCCGACCGCAGCACGCCTCCCTGCTCGGCGCGCAGGATGTCCCGGGCGTCGCAGTACTCCTCGTGCGTGACGACGGAGAGCGCGTGCACGGCCGGCACGTGGCTGGGGTGGATGCAGGTCTTGCCCAGCAGCCCGTTGGCGCGGTCGAGTTCGACCTCGCGGATCAGCCCGTCCAGGTCGTGCGCGATGATCCGGCGCCGCACCTCCTCCCCAGTAGCCAGCGCCGTCCCCCCGGAGGCGGCGAACGGGGTGCGGCGCAGCTGCGGCTTGAACATCCGCTCCTGCACCGGGAAGTACTCCCAGACCGGCCCGGTCACGGTGTACCCGGTGCCGTCCGCGCGCCCGAGCACGTTGACCACGTCCCCGATGACGGAGGCGACCAGCGCCACGTCGTACGCGCTGAGGTCGGGCGAGCGGCGCAGCCCGTACGCGGAGCACAGGTCGGTGACGCCGAGCCGGACGGCGAGGACGCGCTCGCGGTGCCGGGCGAGCAGGTCGGCGATGCCGTACAGCTGCTCGCGCCTGGTCTCCAGGTGCGCCAGCTCGGGCGACTCCAGGACGGGCATGGCGAACAGCCGCCGCCCGGTGGAGGCCTCGGCGGCGGCGAGGGCGTCCAGGTAGGCGGCGCCGTCGGCGGCGGTGAACTTCGGCAGGACGAAGCCGCTGAGCAGCTCGACGGCCGGTCCGAGCCGTTCGGCGAGGTCGAGGATCTGGGAGGCCGTACGAACCCTGATGAAGAGGAGGGGGTGGCCTTGTGCGTGATCGGTGAAATCGTTGACCAGGTCGGACAACTGCTCGACGAGGTTCCGCTCGCCCTCGCCCACCTCGTGGTCGGCGATCGCGTCCTCCAGGCACAGCACCATCGAGACCACGCCGCGAGCAGCCAGTTTGCGGACGTCGGCGGCCAGGGCGGGCCGGGTGGCCGGGCTGTAGAGGGTGCCGCCGAGGGCGGTGGCGAGGACCTCCGGCCCGCTGTCCGCGGTGAACGTCCGCGGCTGCTCCAGGAAGAGCCGGGCGCGGACGTCCTCGGCGAGATGGCCGAAATGGCGCATGCTGCCCTCCTCGGGTTCGACGGACTCCGGCACACCGCCGACGTGCGGCGGCACGGGACGACACCGTGGTGAACCGGCCCACCGGGCGCCGTGACCGCCCCCGGCGCGCGCCGGCGGACTCCCCTCCGCCGGCCCCCGGGGGCCTTTCGAACGCCCATCGTACGGACGGAATCCAGCCGTTCCCGCGCCCGGCCCACTGAACTCCCGGAACTCGGCCCGGCACCGGGGCCGTGTTCGACGATCACGGGCGAACGCCCGGCAAACCTCCGCGAGCGCAAGTCTTGGCAAAGTCCGGCGCCCCTGCGCCCGCCCCGGTCACGTTGTCCGAAGGGGTGGCGAACGGGCAGGATGGTCCGCTATGACGCACGTGATGGCCAAGGGCGCCAACATCGCACTGCCGGCGGCGGCGGTCCGCGCCGTGCTGCGCTGGAGCGACCTGCCCGGTGCGCCGGACGTGGACGCCTCCGCGCTGCTGCTCGGAGCGGGCGGCAAGGTCCGCTCGGACGCCGACTTCGTCTTCTACAACCAGCCCCGGCACCCCTCCGGCCTGGTGCGCCACCTGCCCAAGCAGCACACCGCCGGCGGCGCCGAGATCACCGACACCGTCGAGGTCGAGCTCGCCAAGCTGCCCGCCACCGTGGACCGCGTGGTGCTGGCCGGCTCCTCCGAGGGCGGGCCGTTCCGCGCCGTGCCCGGGCTGTTCCTGCAGCTGTTCGACGTCGCGGCCGGCGAGGGCGCACAGCCCGTCGCCGAGTTCGCGATCGCCGACGCGGACAACGTCACCGCCCTGGTCGCGGGCGAGCTGTACCGCCGCGACGGCGGCTGGAAGTTCCGGGCGATCGGCCAGGGCTACACCTCCGGGCTGATCGGCCTGGCCACCGACTTCGGCATCACCGTGGACGACGAGGAGGAGCGCGCCCCCGAGCCCGCCCAGCCCCCGGCGCCGCCCACCGCCCTGCCGACCACTGCCGCCCCGACCACCACCGCCCCGACCGGCGCCGTCGACCCCCGCGCCACCCCGCTGCCCGCGCCCCGCCCGGCAGCCGACCCCGACACCTACCGCCTGCCCGCGGCGAGCCTCCAGAGCGCCGCTCCGACGAGCGCCCCGACGAACACCCCGCCGCCGCCCACCATCGCCCCGCCCCCGCCGTCGGCGCCGCCCACCATGCCCCCCGCCCCTTCCCCGCCGAGCAACCCTCCCAGCACCGGTACCAGCACCGGCTACGGCTACCCGCCCCCGGCCCAGCCGCCCGCACCCGCCTACGGGCAGCCGAACACCGGTTACGGCTACCCGCCGCCCAACCACCCCCAGCCCTACCCCCAGCCGAGCGCCCAGGCGTACCCCCCGCCGCAGCCCTCCACCGGCTACGGCTACCCGCCCCCGGCCCAGCCGCAGCCCCCGGCCGAGGAGTTCGCCCTGCCCCCGCAGGGCCCCCAGTTCCAGCCCCGCTGACGCAAGCCGAGGGGCGGGGTCAGGGCCTGTCCGGCAAGATCCGCCGGACAGACCCCCTAGGGCGTGTCTTTCGGATCACGTCGGATCAGCGGGCGTCGTTGGGGTGCGTGCATCGGCGGCGCCGAGGAGGGAGTCCATGCGGAGCATCGGC
>NZ_JBIWOW010000060.1:0-11858 GCF_044767945.1 Kitasatospora sp. NPDC101183
GGGGGGGGGGGGGGGGGGGCGGGGGGGGGGGGGGGGGGCCGGGGGGGGGGGGGGGGGGGGGGGGGGGCGGGGGCCCGGGGGGGGGCCGTCCGGGGGGGGGGGGGGGGGGGGGCGGGAGCACAACCTTAGCGCCGTGACAAATGACAGACGTGGCCAGAAGTCAGCGTTTGTCGAATGTCAGTGGCTGACATAATCTGACGGGCGTGGCGCCCGGCGGCCGGGCACTCGTGGGGACGGGTGGGCCGCCGCGGCGCCACGGCCATGTTCCGTACGCATCACGTCCCGGGAGGCCCCGGATGAGCCAGTCCGTCGTTGAGAAGACCGAGGCGGACTCACCGCCCACCCGGGGGAGCCTCAAGGGGCACCCCTGGCTGACCCTGCTGACCGTCGCCGTCGGCGTGATGATGGTCGCCCTGGACGGCACGATCGTCGCGATCGCCAACCCCGTCATCCAGGAGAAGCTGCACGCCGCCCCCTCCGAGATCCAGTGGGTCACCAGCGGGTACCTGCTGGCGCTGGCCGTCTTCCTGATCACCGCGGGGAAGATCGGCGACCGCTTCGGGCACAGGACCACCTTCCTGGTCGGCGCCGTCGGCTTCGCCGCCACCTCCACGGCGATCGGCTTCGCCGGGGACATCCGGACGGTGATCGTCTTCCGGGTCCTCCAGGGCCTGTTCGGCGCGCTGCTCCAGCCCGCCGCGCTCGGGCTGCTGCGCGGCGCCTTCCCGGCCGAGCGGCTCAACATGGCGATCGGCATCTGGGGCGGGGTGATCGGCGCCTCCACCGCGGCCGGCCCGATCGTCGGCGGGCTGCTCGTCGAGCACGTCAACTGGGAGTCGGTGTTCTTCATCAACATCCCGGTCGGCCTGCTCGCGCTGGGCCTGGGCCTGTGGATCCTGCGGGACGTCCGGGCCGAGAAGGCCGCCAAGTCGTTCGACGTGCCCGGCATCCTGCTGCTCTCGGTCGCGATGTTCGCCCTGGTCTTCGGCATCATCAAGGCCCCCGAGTGGGGCTGGGGCGAGCCGAGGACCCTGCTCCTGCTGGGCGGCGCCGTCCTCCTGATGGTCCTGTTCGCGCTCTGGCAGGCCCGGGCCGAGGAGCCGCTGGTGCCGCTCGGCCTCTTCCGCTCGGTGCCGCTGTCGGCGGGCACCCTGCTGATGGTGCTGATGGCCTTCGCCTTCTTCGGCGCGATCTTCTTCGTGACCTTCTACCTCCAGAACGTCCACGGGATGACGCCCGTCCAGGCCGGTGTCCACCTGCTGCCGATGACCGGCATGATGATCGTCGGCTCGCCCCTGGCGGGCATCGCGATCGGGAGGTTCGGCCCGCGCCTGCCGATCGTCACGGGCATGGTGATCACCACCGTCGCGATGTTCGGCATGTCCACCCTGGACACCGGCTCGGGCACCGGCGTGATGTCGCTCTGGTTCGTCCTGATGGGCCTGGGCATCAGCCCCGTCATGGTCGGCGCCACCGAGGTGATCGTCGGCAACGCCCCGCTGGAGCTGTCCGGTGTGGCGGGCGGCCTCCAACAGGCCGCGATGCAGGTCGGCGGGAGCCTGGGCACGGCCGTGCTGGGCGCGCTGATGGCCGCCAAGGTCGGCGACGTGCTGCCCGGCGAGTGGGCGAAGGCCGGCCTGCCGCCCGTCCCCGCCGACCAGGCGGAGGGCCTCGAGCAGGCCGCCCAGCTGGGCATCGCCCCGCCGGCCCCGGCCGGCACCCCGCAGCAGGCGGTGGACGCGATGGCCGGAGCCGTGCACCACTCCTTCGTCAGCGGGATGTCGCTGGCGTTCGCGGTCGCCTCGGTGGTCGCCTTCGTCGCGGCCCTGCTCGGGCTGCTCACCCGCCGGGGCACCACCGACGCGGGCCCGGCCGTGCACATCTGATCCGCCGGGCACAGCAGGAGGGCCGGACTCCCGTGGGGGAGTCCGGCCCTCTCGCCTAGGTACTAGCCGGTGATCAGGCGTCGCCGCCGGCGGCGCCCGGGTCGGCCGCGGCCACGTCCAGCAGCTGGTAGCGGTCGATCGCGTCCTTCAGCGCCGAGCGGTCGATCTTGCCCTGCTTGGCGAGCTCGGTGAGCACGCCCAGGACGACCGACTGAGCGTCGATGTGGAAGAAGCGACGGGCCGCGCCACGGGTGTCGGCGAAGCCGAAGCCGTCGGCGCCCAGCGACTGGTACTGGTTCGGCACCCAGCGGGCGATCTGGTCCGGAACCGCGCGCATCCAGTCGGACACCGCGACGACCGGGCCCTCGGTGCCCTGGAGCTTCTGCGTGACGTACGGCACGCGCTGCTGCTCCTCGGGGTGCAGCAGGTTGAACTCCTCGGCCTCCACCGCGTCGCGGCGCAGCTCGTTCCAGGAGGTCGCGGACCAGACGTCGGCCTTGACGTTCCACTCCTCGGCGAGGATGCGCTGGGCCTCCAGGGCCCACGGCACGGCCACGCCGGAGGCGAGGATCTGGGCCGGGATCTGGCCGGCGGTGCCCGGAGCGTACTTGTGCAGGCCCTTGAGGATGCCCTCGACGTCCACGTTCTCGGGCTCGGCCGGCATCTTGATCGGCTCGTTGTACACGGTGAGGTAGTAGAAGACGTCCTCGCCGTGCGGGTGCTCGGCGCTGGAGCCGTACATCCGGCGCAGACCGTCCTGGACGATGTGCGCGATCTCGAAGCCGTACGCCGGGTCGTACGCGACGACGCCGGGGTTGGTCGAGGCCAGCAGGTGCGAGTGGCCGTCGGCGTGCTGGAGGCCCTCACCGGTCAGGGTGGTGCGACCGGCGGTGGCGCCGATCACGAAGCCGCGGGCCAGCTGGTCGGCCATCTGCCAGAACTGGTCGCCGGTGCGCTGGAACCCGAACATCGAGTAGAAGACGTAGACCGGGATCAGCGGCTCGCCGTGCGTGGCGTAGGACGAGCCGGCGGCGATCAGCGAGGCGGTGCAGCCGGCCTCGGAGATGCCGTCGTGCAGCATCTGGCCGGTCGGCGACTCCTTGTAGGCCAGCAGCAGGTCGCGGTCGACCGACTCGTAGGTCTGGCCCAGCGGGTTGTAGATCTTCGCCGACGGGAACAGCGAGTCCATGCCGAAGGTGCGGTACTCGTCCGGGGCGATCGGCACGAAGCGGTTGCCGATGCCCTTGTCCCGCATGAGGTCCTTGAGCACCCGGACGAACGCCATGGTGGTGGCGATGGTCTGGTTGCCGGAGCCCTTCTTGACCGCCTTGTACGCGTCGTCGCCGGGCAGCTCCAGCTGGCGCGGGCGCACCTTGCGGGTGGGCACGTAGCCGCCGAGCTCCTGCCGGCGGTCGTGCATGTACTGGATCTCCTCCGAGTCGCGACCCGGGTGGTAGTAGGGCGGGTAGCCCTCGTCCAGCTGCTTGTCGGTGATCGGCAGGTGCAGCCGGTCGCGGAAGCGCTTCAGGTCCTCGACCGTCAGCTTCTTCATCTGGTGCGTGGCGTTGCGGCCCTCGAAGTTGGGGCCCAGCGTCCAGCCCTTGACCGTCTGGGCGAGGATGACCGTCGGCTGGCCCTTGTGCTCGCGGGCGGCCTTGAACGCGGCGTAGACCTTCTTGTGGTCGTGGCCGCCGCGGCCCAGGTGCTGGATCTGCTGGTCGGTCATGTTCTCGACCATGGCGCGCAGGCGCAGGTCGCTGCCGAAGAAGTGCTCGCGGATGTAGTCACCGGACTCGGTGGCGTACGTCTGGAACTGGCCGTCCGGCGTGGTGTTCATCTTGTTCACCAGGACGCCGTCGCGGTCCTGCGCGAGCAGCGGGTCCCAGCTGCGGTCCCAGATGAGCTTGATCACGTTCCAGCCGGCGCCCCGGAACTGGGACTCCAGCTCCTGGATGATCTTGCCGTTGCCGCGGACCGGGCCGTCGAGGCGCTGCAGGTTGCAGTTGACGACGAAGGTCAGGTTGTCCAGGCCCTCACGGGCGGCCAGGGACAGCTGGCCCAGCGACTCGGGCTCGTCCATCTCGCCGTCGCCGAGGAAGGCGTACACCTGCGAGTCGGAGGTGTCCTTGATGCCGCGGTGCTCCAGGTAGCGGTTCATCCGGGCCTGGTAGATCGCGCCGAGGGGGCCGAGGCCCATCGAGACGGTCGGGAACTCCCAGAAGTCCGGCATGAGGCGCGGGTGCGGGTAGCTGGAGAGGCCGTACGGGGCCTTCGACTTCTCCTGGCGGAACGCGTCGAGCTGCTGCTCGCTGAGTCGGTCCAGGAGGAACGCGCGGGCGTAGATGCCGGGGGAGGCGTGGCCCTGGAAGAAGACCTGGTCGCCCGACTCGCCGTCGGCGTCCTTGCCGCGGAAGAAGTAGTTGAAGCCGACGTCGTAGAGCGACGCGGAGGAGGCGAAGGTGGCGATGTGGCCGCCGACGCCGATGCCGGGGCGCTGGGCCCGGGAGACCATGACGGCCGCGTTCCAGCGGGTCGCGTTCAGGATCTTGCGCTCGATCTCCTCGTTGCCGGGGAAGAACGGCTCGTCCTTGGTCGCGATGGTGTTGACGTAGTCGGTGCTGCGCATCTCGGGCACGGCGACACGCTTCTCGCGGGCGCGCTCGATCAGCCGCAGCATCAGGTAACGGGCACGCTCACGCCCCCGCTCGTCGATGGCCGCATCGAGCGACTCCAGCCATTCCGCGGTCTCCTCGGGATCGAAGTCCGGGACCTGACTCGGAAGGCCACCAATGATGATCGGGTTGCGATCGGTTCCGGAAGCCACGCTGTTCCTTCACTGTCGGTCGAAACTGAGGTGTGTCGCGCCGCCTCCATCGTGCTACCGCGCTCGGAGATCCGTCATCTCTACCGATCGGTAACCGTTCCGTCCTGTGGGACGGGACGGTCTGGCGGTGTGCGGAGCCGGCTTCGTCAGCCGCGCCGCGCACCCCCGGGTGTTACGAACAGAGGTGGTCCGACCTGGTGTCCCGTCCGCCCGATGGCGGGCGGTCGGGGTGAGGGCCAACAGGAGACTCTACGCCCGCGCACACGCGGACCAGAATGCCGTTCGCATCTCGGGCATGCGTACGGCCTGCGGGCCGGGGCCACCCGAAGCATCCTTGTCCCACGCAGAGAAGGGCAAATCGGTGTGATTCCCGACACGTCGACCGGCGTGTTCCCGGGCGACACGTCAACCTTTGGAGGGGATCGGGGGTCGGGTACTTGCGCGAACCGCCGCTCCCGTGTGGACTACGGCCACAGCCTCGGCATGGACGCCGAGCCGAATACTGGAGGTTATTCCCGTGAGCGCGACCGCGGACCCCGCGGACAAGTCCAACCCGGCAACCCGTCTCGCCTTCGAAGAGGGCCAGATCGTTCAGGAGCTGGGCTACGACGACGACACTGACCAGGATCTCCGCGACGGCATCGAGGAGATCACCGGGACGGATCTCGTCGACGAGGACTACGACGACGTCGCAGACGCCGTCCTCCTGTGGCACCGCGACGACGACGGGGACCTCACCGACGCCCTCGTCGACGCGCTGGAGTACCTGGCGGAGGGCGGCCTGATCTGGCTGCTCACGCCGAAGACCGGCCGGGACGGGCACATCGAGGCGTCCGACATCGCCGACGCGGCGAAGACCGCCGGCCTGTCGCAGACCAGCTCGATCAACATCGTCAAGGACTGGCAGGCCACCAAGCTCGCCACGAAGTCCACCAAGCCGACCGGCAAGCGCTGACCGCAGCGCGCTGAGTCGCAGGGCTTGGCACCCGGGCCCCGTCGGAGTCTCCACTCCGGCGGGGCCCGGTGCCGTTCGCGGCCCTTCCGGGAAGTCGTTCGGGCCCGGATGTCCAGACCCCTGCAAGGGGTTCGCTCAGGGCGAACACGATCGGCCGTCCGGGTCGCCGGGTCATCCGTTCGGCGCAACGCCCGTCAGCGGATGCGAGGATGGGCCCGGTCGCACACCTCGCGCGGCCCGGTACGCGTCGGAAAGGTCCCGCTCATGGCCATCGAGGTCGGCACCCTGGCTCCGGACTTCGAGCTGAACGACCAGCACGGCGCGAGCGTGCGCCTCGCCGACTTCCGGGGCCGCAAGGCCGTCGTCCTGGTGTTCTACCCGTTCGCCTTCACCGGCGTCTGCACCGGGGAGCTGGGCGAGGTCCAGCGGGAGCTGGACGGCCTGCAGAACGACGGGGTGCAGGTGCTCGGCCTCTCCTGCGACTCCCAGTTCTCCCAGCGGGTCTTCTCCGACCGGGAGGGGCTGGGCTTCCCCCTGCTGGCCGACTTCTGGCCGCACGGCGCCGTCGCCCGGGCCTACGGCGTGCTGGACGAGGAGCGCGGCTGCCCGCTGCGCGGCAGCTTCGTGATCGACCGCGCCGGGACGGTGCGCTGGAGCGTCGTCAACGGCCTCCCCGACGCCCGGGACGTGCGGGACTACCTCAAGGCCCTCGCGGCGCTCTGAGCCGCGCCCGGGGCGTGCGGCACGCCCGCCTCGCCCCGTCCGTCCCGTCCCGTCCGAGCCGCCCCGTCCGTCCCGCCGTTCGCCGGTGCGTTCGGGAACCGGGCACTACGCTCGGGCCGTTGGCGGATAGGGGCGTACGTCCGATTTCGGGCGCCGCCGCCCGGTACCGCACCACCGGGGGCACCGAGTGTGCCTCCCGATTCTTGGAGGGCAAGTGGGAGTCAGCCTCAGCAAGGGCGGCAACGTCTCGCTCACGAAGGAGGCCCCGGGTCTCCAGGCCGTCATCGTCGGGCTGGGCTGGGACGCCCGGACCACCACGGGGACGGACTTCGACCTCGACGCGAGCGCGCTGCTCTGCAACGACCAGGGCAAGGTCTCCGGGGACGGCAACTTCGTCTTCTTCAACAACCTGAAGAGCCCGGACGGCTCGGTCGAGCACACCGGCGACAACCTCACCGGCGAGGGCGAGGGCGACGACGAGTCGATCAAGGTCAACCTGGCCGGCGTCCCGGCGGACGTCCAGAAGATCGTCTTCCCGGTGTCGATCTACGACGCCGAGAGCCGCGGCCAGAACTTCGGCCAGGTCCGCAACGCGTACATCCGCGTGGTGAACCAGGCGAACAGCGCGGAGCTGGCGCGCTACGACCTGACGGAGGACGCCTCGACCGAGACCGCGATGGTCTTCGGCGAGCTCTACCGCAACGGCGGCGAGTGGAAGTTCCGCGCCATCGGCCAGGGGTACGCCTCCGGCCTGCGCGGCATCGCCCAGGACTTCGGCGTGAACGTCTGAGGCGGTAGACCCCGACGAGGCGGTAGGACCCCGATTCCCTTCACCTCCCTTCGGGGACAAGGGATTCGTGCACGATCCCGGGGCGGGGCCCGGCCCGCGCGGGGGGGGGGGGGCCCCCGCGGGGGGGGGGCCCCCGGGGGGGGGCGGGTGGGTGTGTGGGGGGCTGGGACGGGGGCGCCACCGGGCGGCCCGGCGGGGGGGCGCGCCCCCCCGACCCCCCGCCCCCCCCGGGGGGGCCGGGGTGTGGGCCCCCCGCGCGGGGGGCCCCCCCGCCCCCCCGCGGGGGGCCCCCCGCCCCGGCTTCGTGGCGCCCCGGTGCGCTGCGAGGATGTGTGAGTTCAGGAAGTTCAGGCGGCCGACACGGGCCGTCCGGGGCCGCGGGGGTTTACACCTTTAAGGCGCGCTCCGGGAGAAGCAAGGGAGGAAGGACAAGTCATGGTGGTCACGCTCGCCAAGGGCGGCAACGTCTCGCTCACCAAGGCCGCGCCGAACCTGACGCAGGTCCAGATCGGCCTCGGCTGGTCCGCCCGCTCGACCACGGGCGCCCCGTTCGACCTCGACGCGAGCGCGCTGATCTGCGGCGGGGGACGGGTGCTCGGCGACGAGTACTTCGTCTTCTACAACAACCTCAAGAGCCCCGAGGGCTCGGTCGAGCACACCGGTGACAACCTCACCGGCGGCGACGAGTCCGGCGACGACGAGCTGATCCTGGTCAACCTGGAGCTGGTCCCGGCGCAGGCCGACAAGGTCGTCTTCGCGGTGTCGATCTACGAGGCCGAGGCCCGGCTGCAGAACTTCGGACAGGTCCGCAACGCCTACATCCGGGTCGTCAACTCCGTCGACGGCCAGGAGATCGCGCGCTACGACCTCTCCGAGGACGCCTCCTCCGAGACGGCGATGATCTTCGGCGAGCTCTACCGGTACGCGGGGGAGTGGAAGTTCCGCGCGGTGGGCCAGGGGTACGCCTCGGGCCTGCGGGGCATCGCCCTCGACTTCGGCGTGAACGTGCAGTAGGGGCGAAAAGAGAGAAAATAGACCAGTCGCACTCGATCGATCATGAGAACAGAGGGCGGTGCGGGGGTGACCTGACCGGGCCCGGCCCGGTCAGGCCGTCTCGGGACGAGGTCTTGCCCCGGCACGGCCAGAACCCGAAAGGTAACCAAGTCCCGTGTTCCTCCGCACTTTCGGCTGGTCGTTCGCGATCACCGCCATCGGACTGATCGCGGCCGGGCTGCTCTGGGGAGCCCAAGGCTTCGGCATCGTGCTGATCCTCTCCATCCTGGAGATCTCGCTCTCCTTCGACAACGCGGTGGTCAACGCCACGGTGTTGAAGCGGATGAACCCGTACTGGCAGAAGATCTTCCTCACCGTCGGCGTGCTCATCGCCGTGTTCGGCATGCGCCTGGTCTTCCCGCTGCTGGTCGTCGGCCTCACCGCGAAGCTCAACCCGGCCACGGTCGTGGACCTCGCACTGCACTCCGACAAGACCCACGACGGCCTCACCTACGGCCAGTACCTGGAAGCGGCCAACCCGGCCATCGCGGCCTTCGGCGGGGTCTTCCTGCTGATGATCTTCCTGGACTTCCTCTTCGACGAGAAGGAGCACAACTGGCTGGGCTGGCTGGAGCGCCCCCTGGAGAAGGCCGGCAGGCTCGACGCCCTCTCCAGCGTCGTGGCCCTGGTCGCCCTGGTGCTCGCCTCCCGCTTCTTCGCCGAGGAGCACGCTGAAACCGTTCTGCTGGCCGGTGTGCTCGGCCTGATCACCTACCTCGCCGTCAGCGGGCTCTCCTCCATCTTCGAGTCGGGCCTGGAGGAGGAGGCCGAGCGCGAGGAGGAGGACGAGAAGGCCGGCAAGTCGATCGTCCAGGTCGCCGGCAAGGCCGCGTTCTTCCTCTTCCTGTACCTCGAAGTCCTGGACGCCTCCTTCTCGTTCGACGGCGTGGTCGGCGCCTTCGCCGTCTCCAACGACATCCTCCAGATCACCCTGGGCCTCGGCATCGGCGCGATGTACATCCGCTCGCTGACCGTCTTCCTCGTCCGCAAGGGAACCCTGGACGACTACGTCTACCTGGAGCACGGCGCGCACTACGCGATCGGGGCGCTGGCGGCGATCCTGCTGATCGGCATCAAGTTCCACATCCCGGAGATCGTCACCGGCCTGATCGGCGTCCTCTTCATCGGGCTGGCGCTCGGCTCCTCCGTCCTGCGCAACCGGCGCGAGGCGGCCGAGGAGGACGCGGGCGAACTGGTCGGCAGCGACAAGTAGCGCCCGCCCGAAGCCCTTCGGCACGACCGACAGCGGCCGCCCCCGGACGATCCGGGGGCGGCCGCTGTTCGTCGTGCCGAAGGCCGTGCGTCAGGGGCTCAGCCGAGCTGCTGCTCGATCGCGCGCAGCTTGCGCTCCAGGGAGTCCAGCTTCGGCATCGACAGGGTGTCGTCGTCGGCCGTCAGGTCGACGGTCGAGCCGCGCTGGGAGGAGGCCGAGGAGTACGTCGACGAGGAGTAGCTCGACGAGTAGGAGGACTCGACCGCGGCGCGCGGCCGACGGCCGGCGTCCAGGGCGGCCGGCTCCGTCAGGGAGGTGCTGTCGGACTCGGCGGCTAGGGCAGGCTCCGTAGCGGTCTGGCCGTCCCCGGCCGCCGTCAGCGCGGGCAGCTGCCGCCCGCCGCGGGCCCGGGCCAGCACGCCGCCCTGACGGGAGATCGCCTTCAGCTCGGCCCGCTCGCGGCGGTCGGCCGAACGGGCGCGGACCTTGGCGTCCATCTTCGACTGGCGCTCCTCGCGCACCTCCTCGACGGCCTCGTCCAGGCTGCGCACGTTCTCCAGGAGCATCAGCGACCAGGCCGCGTACGTCTCGCGGGGGGCGCGCAGCCAGCGCACGATGCGGATCTGGGGAAGCGGACGCGGCACCAGGCCCTGCTCGCGCAGGGCGGCCTTGCGGGTCTGCTTCAGGGCGCGGTCGAAGAGGATCGCGGCCGAGATCGACATGCCGGAGAAGAACTGCGGGGCGCCGGCGTGGCCCAGGCCGCGCGGGGCGTGGACCCAGTTGAACCAGGCCGAGGCGATGGCGAAGACCCAGACCAGCAGGCGGGAGCCGAGGGCGGCGTCACCGTGGCTGGCCTCGCGCACGGCGAGGACCGAGCAGAACATCGCGGCGCCGTCCAGGCCGAACGGGACGAGGTACTCCCAGCCGTTGGACAGGCCCAGGTTCTCGATGCCGAAGCCCACCAGGCCGTGGAAGGACAGGGCGGCCGCGACGCCGGCGCAGCAGAACAGCAGGGTGTACGAGGAGATGCCGTAGATCATCTCCTTGCGCCGCCTGCGCTCCTCGCTGCGCTCCCAGGAGTCTCCGCTCTCGTCCTTGTTCACGTTCTTGAAGCGCAGCGTCGCCAGGAGGATCGCGACGAACAGCAGGGCTGCGCCGCCGACGACGGTCCAGACCAGCTGTATGGAGGTCAGGTTCATTGCGGGTCGGGCCTCGGGTTTCGGCAGGGGACAGGAACTCGGTGCGACGTACAGGCGGTCAGCTCCCGCCGAGCGGGCATCGCCTGACGGTTCGTTCGTCACCGCACGGCATGCCCGCGCGCCCGCGCGGGGGCGGACGGGACACCTGTGCGGCTAGACGATATCGCGTCCGAGGGGGCGGCATGTTACGGGAGGGGGCGTTCCTCCGGCCAATCGACCCGCCGGGCGCCGGTCGGGCGGCCCCGTGGTGAGCGCCGGGCGGCTGCGCGGGGTAGGGGAGGGGAAGCTTTGGGTATCCGTCGGCGGGGCCGATGCCCGATCATGGTTCGTCGGACCGTCAGACCGCCTGACGGGACTGGGGAGGGGACGGGATGGTCTCGATCTGGGAGTACCTGCGCGGGGACAAGAGCTACACCTTCGACAATCCGGGCGGCCAGCACAAGGTCACGCTCACCAAGTCCTCCCCGCAGCACGCGATCACCGGCTCGGCCGCCACCACCGGTTACCTCTTCGTCAACCTGCACTGGACGACCCGCTCCGGGGCCGTGCGGCCGAGCGCCCGGGACAGCGTCAAGCGCTTCTTCAGCCCGCGCAACATCTTCAACCCCCAGGAGCCGGACTCCGGGCAGGACGTGCAGCTCAACGTCGACCTCGACCTGGCCTGCATGTACGAACTCTCCGACGGCAGCCGGGGCGTGGTGCAGCCGCTCGGCGAATTCTTCGGGGACCTGCGCGAGCCGCCGTTCATCAAGCTCAGCGGCGACGACCAGTACGGGGCGCCCTCCGGGGAGACGATGTACGTCAACCTGGAGAAGAAGGACAAGTTCAAGCGGCTGCTGATCTTCGTCTACATCTACGACGGCACGCCGGCCTTCGACCAGACGCACGCGGTGGTGACGATCGTGCCGCAGACCGGGCCGCGGATCGAGATCAAGCTGGACGAGCGGGCGCGGGCGGCGCGGTCCTGCGCGGTGGTGCTGATCGAGAACGTGGGGGACAACCAGCTGACGGTGCGGCGCGAGGTGCGGTACGTCAACGGGTTCCAGGCGGACATCGACCGGCTGTACGGCTTCGGGATGCAGTGGCAGCGCGGGTACAAGGAGCGGGGCGGGGCGGGGGACTAGGGCGTGTCTTTCGGATCACGCCAGGCGGACGCCGCCGGGGCACGCACCTCGCCGGCTTCTCGTCAGTCGCCGATGCTCCGCATGGACTCCC
>NZ_JBIWOW010000061.1:0-8790 GCF_044767945.1 Kitasatospora sp. NPDC101183
TCCACCTCCGCCGCGAACGGAGCGATCTTCGCCTCCGCCAACGAACGCACCGCCTCACGGAGCATCTCGTGCTCCTCGGAGATACGGAAGAGATCAAAGTCCGCCGCGCCTGCGCCACCCGCCATGATGCCCGCCTCGTCCAGCTCGAAGTGCCCGGTTAACTACCGTTCAGTACCCAGATCCTAGGGCTCCGCCCTGCGACTGCCTAGCGTCCCGGGCGCGGGCCGGTCGGGCACCCGGACGGGGCCCGGCAACAGGCCCGATAGCATCGGGGAGCACCTGATTCCGGTCGCCAGACCGGTCGACCCGCACTAAGGGGATTCCGTGACCCTCCGCATCTCCGTGATCGGCACCGGCTACCTCGGCGCCACGCACGCCGCCGCGATGGCGGAGTTCGGCTTCGAGGTGCTGGGCCTGGACATCGACCCCGACAAGATCGCCATGCTGACCGCCGGGCGCGTCCCGATGTACGAGCCGGGGCTGTCCGAGCTGCTGGTCAAGCACGTGGCCGGGCACGAGGGTTCGACCGGGCGGCTGCGCTTCACCAGCTCCGTCGAGGAGGTCGCGCGGTTCGCGGACGTCCACTTCGTCTGCGTCAACACCCCGCAGCGCAAGGGCGAGTTCGCGGCCGACATGTCCTACGTGGACGCCGTGATCGACGACCTCGCCCCGCACCTGACCCGCCCGGCGCTGGTCGTCGGCAAGTCCACCGTGCCGGTCGGCTCGGCGGCCCGGCTCGCCGAGCGGCTGGCCGCGCTGGCGCCGGTCGGCGAGGAGGCCGAACTCGCCTGGAACCCGGAGTTCCTGCGCGAGGGCTTCGCCGTCCAGGACACCCTGCGGCCGGACAGGATCGTGGTCGGCGCGCGCAGCGAGCGGGCCGAGCGGCTGCTGCGCGAGGTGTACGCGGACCCGATCGCCGCCGGGGTGCCGTTCCTGGTCACCGACTACGCGACCGCCGAGCTGGTGAAGGCCGCCGCCAACTCCTTCCTGGCCACCAAGATCTCCTTCATCAACGCGATGGCCGAGGTCTGCGAGGCGGCCGGCGCGGACGTCACGATGCTCTCCACCGCCCTCGGCCACGACGAGCGGATCGGCCGCAAGTTCCTCAACTCCGGCCTAGGCTTCGGCGGCGGCTGCCTGCCCAAGGACATCCGGGCCTTCATGGCCCGGGCCGGGGAGCTGGGCGCCGACCAGGCGCTGACCTTCCTGCGCGAGGTCGACTCGATCAACATGCGCCGCCGCTCCCGGATGGTCGAGCTGGCCCGCGAGCAGTGCGGCGGCGGCTTCCTGGGCCGCCGGGTCGCCGTGCTCGGCGCGGCCTTCAAGCCCAACTCGGACGACATCCGGGACTCCCCCGCCCTCAACGTGGCGGCGCAGATCCAGCTCCAGGGCGCCCAGGTCACCGTCTACGACCCGAAGGCCGTCGACAACGCCCGCAAGATGTTCCCCTCGCTCACCTACGCCGGCTCCGCCCTGGAGGCGGCCGAGGGCGCCCACGTCGTCCTGCACCTCACCGAGTGGGCGGAGTTCCGCGAGCTGGACCCGGCCGCCCTCGGCGCCGTCGTCGCCGAGCGCCGCCTGCTGGACGGCCGCAACGTCCTCGACGCCGACGCCTGGCGCGCCGCCGGCTGGACGTACCGGGCCCTGGGGCGCCCCAGCTGACGCTTATTGAACACGTTCAGATGGCATGCGAGGATCGGTTCCGCACTGTCCGCGGAGACCGGGGGGTCCTCATGCACACCAACCGCGCCACCGGGCTGGACCGGCTGCTGACCTGGCTGACCGGGGGCCTGGTGGCCGCCGTCCTCCTGACGCCCGTCGTGTACCTGGCCCTCATCGCCATCGTCTGGAGCGACATCGGCGGCTCCTGGACCGGTCCCGGCGAGCCGCACGGGACGGCCTGTTCCAAGGCGGTGGCCTTCGCAGGCGGCTCCCTGCCCGCCCAGGCCACCGGCGCCGCCTGCTCGGACGACAACGCCGTGCAGGAGCAGGGCTACACCGCCACGTTCACCATGCCCTCGGAGGACCTGGAGACCAGGCTGACCACCGCCTTCCCCCGGGTCCGGCTGAACCAGCGGGACGCCACCGGCCTGAACCTCGGCAACGCCCACGAGGCGAACGGCCCCCACCAGGGCGGGCAGGCCGCCGAGGTCCATCTGAAGGCCGTCTACCAGGCCGACGGCACCGCCCTCGTGACGCTCCGGGCCTTCGACCTCTGATCCGGGAATCCCCCTCGGGGGTGTCCCGTTGAGACCGGTATGACGACCTACGGCGACGAAGCGACGGTCCGCGAGATCCTCACCCGCAGCGGCGACACCTGGGCGGTGGTGGGCCTGTCCACCAACACCGCCCGGGCCGCCCACGGCGTGGCCCGGGTGCTCCAGAAGTACGGCAAGCGCATCGTGCCCGTGCACCCGAAGGCCGAGACGGTCCTCGGCGAGCAGGGCTACGCCTCGCTCGCCGAGATCCCGTTCCCGGTCGACGTGGTGGACGTGTTCGTGAACAGCGACCTCGCCGGGGAGGTGGCCGACCAGGCGGTGGCCGTCGGGGCCAAGGCCGTCTGGTTCCAGTTGGGCGTGGTGGACGAGGCCGCGTACGGGCGGGTCCGCGAGGCCGGGCGGGCCATGGTGATGGACAGGTGCCCGGCCATCGAGATCCCGCTGCTCGACTAGGAGTCAGGCGTCCAGTGCGGTGATGGTGGCGATGGACGGCCGCCGGCTCGCGCGCAGCGTGGCGGCGGCGGACTCCGCGTCGCGCAGCACGCGCACCGCGTTGTGCCAGGTGAGCTTGGCGAGGTCCGCCTCGGACCAGTGGCGGCCGAGGAGTTCGGCGATCAGGTTCGGGTAGCCGGCGACCGAGTCGAGGCCCTCCGGCAGGAACGCGGTGCCGTCGAAGTCGCCGCCGATGCCGATGTGGTCGATGCCCGCGACCTCGCGCATGTGGTCGAGGTGGTCGGCGACGGTCGCCGGGGTGGCGATCGGGCGCGGGTGCTCCGCCTCGTAGGCGCGCTGGACGGCCATGGCCGCCGGGGTGGTGGCCAGAGGGTGCAGGCCGCGGGCGCGCATGTTCTCGTCCGCGGCGAGGGTCCAGTCGATGGCGGCGGGCAGGATGAACTTCGGGACGAAGGTCGCCATGGCCACCCCGCCGTTGGCGGGCAGTTGGGCGAGCACGTCGTCCGGGATGTTGCGGACGTGGTCGCAGACGGCCCGCGCGGAGGAGTGCGAGAAGACGACGGGCGCCTCGGTGACGCGCAGCGCGTCGCGCATGGTGTCGGCGGAGACGTGCGAGAGGTCGACGAGCATGCCGAGCCGGTTCATCTCCCGGACGACCTCCTCGCCGAAGCGGGTCAGCCCGCCGGCCACCGGCTTGTCGGTCGCGGAGTCGGCCCACGGCACGTTGTCGTTGTGGGTGAGCGTCATGTAGCGCACGCCGAGCTCGTACAGCGCCCGCAGGGTGGCGAGCGAGCAGTCGATGGAGTGGCCGCCCTCGGCGCCCATCAGGGAGGCGATCCGGCCCTCGGCGCGGGCGGCCTCCATGTCGGCGGCCGTGCGGGCCAGGCGCAGCCGGTCGGGGTAGCGCTCGACCAGGGCGTGGACGAAGTCGACCTGCTCCAGGGTGGCGCTGACGGCGCTGTCCCCGGCGAGCGAGGCCGGCACGTAGACGGACCAGAACTGCGCGCCGACCCCGCCCTCCGCGAGGCGGGCGAGGTCGGTGTGCAGGCGGTCGCTCTGGTCGGCGGCGAGGTCGAGCGCGCCGAGGTCGTACCCGGCCTGCTCGCGCATCGCCCAGGGGAGGTCGTTGTGGCCGTCCACCACGGGGGCGGTGCGCAGCAGTTGGCGGGCGCGGTCGAGCGGGGTGAGGGAGTCCGTAGTCATACGGAGTGTTCTACCCCCACCCCACCGCAGGGGCTACTTGCCGAGTTACTTGCCGAAACCGAAGGAGCCGGAGCCGGCGACCTTGGCGCGCAGCTTCTTGCCCTTCTCCGTGGCCTGGTTGTTGAGCTCGGCCTGGAACTCGGTCATCTTCTCGGTGAGTTCGGGGTCGAAGGCGGCGAGCATCCGCACCGCGAGCAGGCCCGCGTTGCGCGCGCCGGCCACCGAGACGGTCGCGACCGGCACGCCGGCGGGCATCTGGACGATGGAGAGCAGGCTGTCCATGCCGTCCAGGTAGCGCAGCGGCACCGGCACGCCGATGACCGGCAGCGGGGTGACGGAGGCGAGCATGCCCGGCAGGTGGGCGGCGCCGCCGGCGCCCGCGATGATCGCCTTGAGGCCGCGGCCGTGGGCGTTCTCGCCGTACGCGACCATCTCGCGCGGCATCCGGTGGGCGGAGACGACGTCCACCTCGTACGGGACCTCGAACTCGTCCAGGGCCTGGGCGGCGGCCTCCATGACGGGCCAGTCGGAGTCCGAGCCCATCACGATGCCGATGAGGGGGGAGGTCATCAAGGTCCTTTCAGAGGTGCTCCCGGCTCCAGCCGGGGGTGGGAAACAAGACTCCCGCGCAGTGGGACGGGGATAGCCGGACCGCCGCCGTAACGGCAAGGCATCGGCAGGAAATCGCCGCGCGGTACTCACATGAACTGACGGTCTATCATGTTTGGCATGGCCACTCTCGTGAGGCGGGCATTCAAGTTCCGCTTCTATCCGACCGATGCGCAGGCGGCTGAGCTGTCGCGCACGTTCGGGTGCGTGAGGAAGGTCTACAACCTGGCGTTGCAGGCCCGCACCGAGGCGTGGCAGCAGCGGCAGGAGCGGGTGAACTACAACGCCACTTCGGCAATGCTGACGGTGTGGAAGAAGACTGGGGAGCTGGCCTACCTCGCTGAGGTTTCGTCGGTTCCGTTGCAGCAGACGCTTCGGCACCTGCAAGGAGCGTTCGCCAACTTCTTCCAGAAGCGGGCCAAGTACCCGACGTTCAAGTCCCGGAAGAAGTCCCGGAAATCCGCCGAGTACACCAGCTCCGCGTTCCGGTTCCGGGACGGTCGACTGACGCTGGCGAAGATGGCCGATCCGCTGGACATCGTGTGGTCCCGGCCCCTGCCGGACGGCAGGACGCCGACCACGGTCACCGTGTCGCAGGACAGCGCGGGGCGCTGGTTCGTCTCGATGCTGTGCGACGACCGGCCCAGGCCGATGCCCACAACGGACGCCACTGTCGGCATCGACGTGGGCATCACCTCCCTGCTCACCCTGTCCCGCCCGATCGAGGGCCTGACCGACAGGCAGGGGAAGATCTGCAACCCCCGCCACGAACGGAAGGACCGCCGACGCCTCGCCAAGGCGCAGCGCGACCTTGCCCGCAAGGCCGCGGGGGATGGGAAGAACCGGGCGAAGGCCCGACTCAAAGTCGGCCGGGCACATGCCCGGATCGCCGACCGCCGCAGGGATTTCCTGCACAAGGTCACCACCGCTCTCGTTCGTGAGAACCAAACGATCGTGATCGAGGACCTCACTGTCCGCAGCATGCTCAAGAACCGCGTCCTGGCCCGCGCCATCGCCGATGCATCGTGGTCCGAGCTGCGGAGCATGCTGGAGTACAAGGCGGCCTGGTACGGACGGGACCTGGTCGTGGTCGACCGCTGGTTCCCATCCTCCAAGCTGTGCAGCACGTGCGGCACCCTGCGGGGCAGGATGCCGCTCAACGTCCGCGAGTGGACGTGCGGCTGCGGAACGGCCCACGATCGGGACGTGAACGCGGCGAAGAACATCCTGGCCGCCGGGCTGGCGGTTGCAGCCTGTGGAGACGGTGTCAGACCTCAACGGAGCACTCCGGGCGGGCAGTCGTCGGCGAAGCAGGAAGTCGTCCCGCCGCAGCGCACACGCGCAGCGGCTCAGCCGCGAGGCTGAGGGGAATCCCCCGTGTTCGCACGGGGGAGGATGTCAATCGGTGATCGTTCCTCGCAGGTAGGCGGCCGCGTGGCGGGCGCGCTCGCGGACGTCGTCGAGGTCGTTCCCGAAGACGTTGACGTGGCCGACCTTGCGGCCGGGCTTCACGTCCTTCCCGTACATGTGGATGCGCAGCCCGGGGTCGCGGGCCATGCAGTGCAGGAAGGCGTGGTACATGTCCGGGTAGTCGCCGCCGAGGACGTTGACCATGACGGTCCACCGGGCGCGCGGCCGGGGGTCGCCGAGCGGGAGGTCGAGGACGGCCCGCAGGTGGTTCTCGAACTGCGAGGTGACGGCGCCGTCCTGGGTCCAGTGCCCGGAGTTGTGGGGGCGCATGGCCAGCTCGTTGACGAGGATGCGGCCGTCCCGGGTCTGGAACAGCTCGACGGCGAGGTGGCCGACGATGCCGAGTTCGCCGGCGATGCGCAGGGCGAGCTGCTGGGCCTCGTCGGACAGGGCCGGGTCGAGGTCGGGCGCGGGGGCGGTGACCTCGGCGCAGACGCCGTTCTCCTGGACGCTCTCGACGACCGGGTAGGCGACGGCCTGGCCGCTGGGCGAGCGGACGACGTTGGCGGCCAGCTCGCGGACGAAGTCGACCTTCTCCTCGGCCAGCACGGGGACGCCGGCGAGGAACGGCGCCTGGGCCTCCCGCTCGTCGTCGACGACCCAGACGCCCTTGCCGTCGTAGCCGCCGCGGACGGTCTTGAGGACGACGGGGTAGCCCGCGCCCTCGTTCGCGAAGGCGGTGACGTCGGCCGGGTCGGCGACGAGGCGGTGGCGGGGGCAGGGCACGCCGATGGAGTCGAGGGTGGCGCGCATCACGCCCTTGTCCTGGGCGTTGACCAGCGCGTCCGGGCCGGGGCGCACGGCGATGCCGTCCGCCTGCAGCGCGCGCAGGTGCTCGGTCGGCACGTGCTCGTGGTCGAAGGTGATCACGTCGCAGCCGGCGGCGAAGGCGCGCAGGGTGTCGAGGTCGCGGTAGTCGCCGAGGACGACCTCGGAGACGACCTGCGCCGCGGAGTCCTGGGGAGTGTCGGCGAGGAGTTTGAACCTGACCCCCAGCGGGATGCCCGCCTGGTGTGCCATACGGGCCAGCTGCCCGCCGCCGATCATGCCCACCACTGGAAAATTAACGTTGCCCGGGGAAGTCACGCGGCCCAGGATATCCGGGCCGGTGGGAGGTGGTGGAGCCGCGTCCGGGCCGTGAGTTGTGGACGCGCGTAGATGTCAACCCCCTCCCCGGACGGCTGAGCCGTTCGACGGAAGCGGGTAGCCTGGACGGCTAGGTCCTCGTCCGCGCGGTCGGATCATGTGCGTGCACGCAGGACTCAAGGGGTGGCCCCGGCCCGGTGGGACGCCCTTTCGTCCCGCAGGTACACGGAGGCAGCCCGGTATGACGACGACCGAAGCTTCGAAACCCCGGCTCGTGCAGAAACTGCGCGGGCTCACGGGTGAGGTCGTGAAGTTCGGCATCGTCGGCCTGAGCGGCGTGGTGGTCAACTTCGCCGTGTTCTGGGTCTGCATCAACGGCCTGGGCCTGGCCTCGCTGCGGTCCAACATCGCGGCGACCGTCATCGCGATCGCCACCAACTACCTCGGCTACCGCTACTGGCTGTACCGGGAGCGGGACGCGGCCTCGCGCAAGCGGGAGATCACGCTGTTCCTGATCTTCAGCGGCATCGGCATGCTGATCGAGACCGGTGTGCTCGCCTGCACCGTCTACCTGCTGGGCCTGGACTCGCACTACGAGCAGATGGGCGCCAAGGTCGTCGGCCTCGCCCTCGGCACGGTGTTCCGCTTCGTCTCGTACCGGACCTGGGTGTTCAAGGCGCTGCCCGAGGCGGAGCCGGAGCCCCTCGTCGAGCCGCAGGTCGGCGCCCCCCGCACCGGCGGGCAGGACCTGGCCGCCCACGCCGAGCTGCTGCTGGCCGCCGAGCGCGTCAGCTACGCCAAGGCCGAGTAGCCGTGTAGCCGAGTAGTCGAGCAGCCCCCTCCCCCCAGCGCTTGCCCGGTCCGCCTCCACGAGAGGACAGTGGTGACCGAGGGCGAGCACGGTCGGCGGACGATCGAGGCCAGGGGGGTCAGGAGGCTCGCCATGGCGTTCGTCCAGATCATCGACTGCAAGACCGACAGGCTCGACGACCTCAACCGGCTCATGGACACCTGGGCCGCGACCACCCGGGGGAAGCGGACCGCCTCCCACGCGATGGTCGCCACCGACCGCTCGGACACCACGCACGTGGTGGAGATCGTGGAGTTCCCCTCCTACGAGGAGGCGATGCGCAACTCCGGCCTCCCCGAGACGGACCGGATCTTCCGCGAGATGGTGGCGCTCTGCGACGCCCCGCCCACCTTCACCGACCTCGACGTCGTCCGCGACTCGCAGTTCAACAAGACCCTCGCGGGCCGGGTGCTCGACGGGCTGGGCCGCGGCGACCTGCGGGTCGTCGACGAGTGCATGGCCGACGGCTACCTCGACCACGACTACGGCAGCCCGGGCGACGCCGTCGGCATCCCCGCCTTCAAGCACCGCTGCTCCGGCTACCTGGACGCCTTCGACTTCAGCTTCGAGGTCGAGAGCCAGATCGCCGAGGGCGACGAGGTCGCCACCCGCTGGACCTGGCACGCCACGCAGAAGGCCGACTTCCGGGACGTGCCGAACACCGGGAAGTCGGTGGTCGGGCGCGGCACGACGACCTTCCGCTGCGAGGACGGGAAGATCGTCGAGGGCTGGTGGCAGTGGGACGTCACCGGCCTGATGCGCCAGCTCGGCGTGATGCCCTGAGCAGCCTGATGCGTCCTAGTCGCAATGCCGGTGACTTTGGTGCCTGAGCCTCGTTGGTTGTGGTGTGGCGAGGGTGGGGCAGGTCAAGGCGCCTGCGGGTGAGCGGTTGTCGGACCG
>NZ_JBIWOW010000062.1:0-5301 GCF_044767945.1 Kitasatospora sp. NPDC101183
GACACCCCCATCATCACCCTCGACGCCCGCCGCCGCGACAGCGCCAAAAGCGCCCTCATCACCCTCGTCGAACACGCCCTCCTCGCCCGACTCCGATGACCGACGCACCCGCGCCGGGCCGATGGGGCGCGCCGGTGTCGAAGGGGAGAAGGGCCGAGCCGCCGACGAGGCAGGTGGCACACTGCCCGCCGGCCGTCGACTCCGGGCCGGGAGCGCCCCGGAGTCGAGCGCGCGAGTAGCCGCGGCCCCGGTGTCCCGCTGGTCAGCGGGGTGCCGGGGCCGTCGTGTTGCCGTCAGGTGTCCTCCACGGGCCCGGCGCAAGTCCCGTGTATAAGCGGCGGATAACAGTTCGGTAGGCATTTGGTGATCAACTATGACTGAGCGTGCCCGATCAGCGTCGTTCAGCGCCGGATGACCACGGTTTTGCTCCGTCATGTCGATGAATGTCCGTATTGTTCCGGCGAACGCCCCGACCAGGGTCTGTTTGTCCCCTATCCCCGCACGTGCTGAAATTCCAGCTACCCCTGCCGTTTCCCGTGTCGGCCCACCAGGCGACGCCCCGGGGACCGGGGGTAGCGCTGGATTGATCCATGGCCGGCAGTCGGCCGAGAGGTAGTTGTCGAGTGAGGCGTAAGCAGCAACCCGCCCCGCAGCGGCGCTCCGAGCCCCGCCAGAGCGAGCCGAACGGTGACGCCGCGGCCCCGGCCGGATTCTCCGCGTTCGCTCCCGCCGAGGAGCGCGGCCCGAACACGCCCGCGCCGAAGCAGGTGGTCAAGCCGAAGGAGCCCACGGCGGTCGACCCGACCGACAGCGGGTCGACCCGGTACGACTTCCTCCGCCCTCGCAACTGGCGCGTGCCGACCCGTCTGATCGCGATCCTCCTGATCCCCGTGATCATCTCGATCGTCTTCGGCGGTCTGCGCGTCAACACCTCCATCGACGGCTTCATCAAGGCCTCCCGGGCCGAGAAGACCGCCGAACTCGCCAAGTCGGCCACCGAACTGGCCGAGGCGCTGGAGAACGAGCGCGACAAGACCCTGATACCGCTGCTGACCAAGCAGGACCCGAACGGCGAGGTCGCCAAGCGCCGCGGTGACACCGACGCCGCCCTGAAGGCGTACGAGGCGGCCTACGCGGCCTCCGACAAGTCCGGTGAGCTTCCCCGCCGCCACGACGCGTTCGAAGCCCTCGTGCTCAACCTGCCGCACCTGCGCGCCAACGCCTACGGCCAGGAGCTGTTCGCCAGCGCCACCGCCAACGCGTACTCGGTGATGTTCGCCCCGCTGCTGGCCTACGACAACTCCGTCGGCCTCGGCTCCACCAACGCCACCAGCAAGGGCCGCGCGATCTACGCGATGTCCCTCGCCAAGGCCTCCGCCTCCACCCAGCGCGCGCTGATGCTCCACCTGCTGGTCGGCATCTCGCAGAACGCCACCACGCGGTACGAGAACACCGACGTGATCCAGCAGATCCTGGTCGCCCAGAAGCTGGAGGACGTCTCGCTCGCCGAGTTCAACACCGGCAGCGCTCCCGAGGACGCCCGCAAGTACGCCGACGCGCAGGTCGCCCTGGCCACCGCGCAGGAGCGTTCGGCGTACAAGATGCCCAACGGCGCCGCGCCGACCATGCAGGGCCTGCTCGCGCTCGGCGCCGCCTACAGCCAGGCCGCCGCCGAGGGCCAGAGCAAGGGCAAGGGCGCCGCCGACGCGGCGTACGCCGAGGCCAAGAACTCCGGTCTGACGCCGGACAACTGGAACCAGGCCGCCAACACCCACATCCAGGCCCTGCGCAACACCGAAGTCGCGCTGCTCAACGACGTGCTCGTCGAGTCGCGCGACCTCAAGGACAACGCGCTCTACGACGCCATCCTCAACTCCGGCATCGTCCTCGTCGCGCTCGTCCTCGCCGGTGTGCTGACCGGCTACGTCGCCCGCTCCATGGTCCTCGGCATGCGCACCCTGCGCAGCGCCGCCCTGGAGATCGCCGACCACCGCCTGCCGGACCTCGTCGAGAAGCTCTCCAAGACCGACCCGGAGCGGGTGGACACCTCCGTCACCCCGATCCCGCTGTACGGCAAGGACGAGATCGGCGAAGTCGCCCGGGCCTTCGACCAGGTCCACCGCCAGGCCGTCGAGCTCGCCGCCGAGCAGGCGCTGCTGCGAGGCAACGTCAACGCGATCTTCACCAACCTGTCGCGCCGCAGCCAGAGCCTGATCCAGCGCCAGCTGGCGCTGATCACGGACCTGGAGAACAACGAGGCCGACCCGGACCAGCTGGAGAACCTCTTCAAGCTGGACCACCTCGCGACCCGTATGCGCCGCAACGGCGAGAACCTCCTCGTCCTCGCGGGCGAGGAGGCCGGCCGCCGCTGGAACACCCCGGTGCCGCTGGTCGACGTCCTGCGCGCCGCCTCCTCCGAGGTGGAGCAGTACGAGCGCGTCGAGCTCTCCGGCATCCCGGAGGTCGAGGTCGTCGGCGCCGCCGTGACCGACCTCGTCCACCTGCTCGCCGAGCTGCTGGAGAACGCCACCTCGTTCTCCAGCCCGCAGACCCGGGTGCTGGTCAACGCGACCCGCCTGCCGGACGGCCGGGTGCTCGTCGAGATCCACGACAAGGGCATCGGCCTCACCGCCGACGACTTCGCCGAGATCAACGAGAAGCTCGCCGAGCCGCCCACCGTGGACGCCACCATCTCCCGCCGCATGGGCCTGTTCGTGGTCGGCCGTCTGTCGCAGCGGCACGACGTGCGCGTGCAGCTCCGCCCCTCGGGCGAGTCGGCCGGCACCACCTCGCTGGTCATGCTCCCGCCGTTCGTCACGCAGTCCGGCGCCGCCCCGGAGCCGGAGGAGCAGTTCACCGTCTCCCGGATCTTCGCCGAGCAGGAGCCGACCGCCGAGTGGAGCCAGGACGGCCGCGGCCCCAGCGCCGCCGAGCTGGGCTTCGACGACCACCTGACCGGCAGCGGCAACGCCGGCTCCAGCGGGTTCAGCCCCGCCCTCGAGTCCGTCCAGCGCTCCCAGCGCCTCGACCAGGTCCGCCGCGCGGCCCTGGAGAGCGCGCCGCACGAGCCCGTGGTCGACGCCGAGGTCGAGGAGGACCGCCCGCAGGGCTACGACGGCTTCGCGCCGCAGGCCTACCAGCAGGGCGGCTACGCGGACGAGCAGTACGGCCAGTACCAGCAGCAGGACGGGTACGCCGACGAGCAGTACGGCCAGTACCAGCAGGACCAGCAGGACGGCTACCAGGACCAGTACGGCCAGTACGGCCAGCAGGAGTACGCGCACGACGGCTACGCCGACGAGCAGTACGGCCAGTACCAGCAGCAGGACGGGTACGCCGACGAGCAGTACGGGCAGTACCAGCAGGACGGCTACCAGGACCAGTACGGCCGGCAGGCCGAGGAGTCCCCGGCCGGCCACCCGTACGCCCCCGAGCCGCCCGCCCTGCCCGCCGCTCCGGCCGCCGAGCCCGCCGCCACCCTGCCGTCCGGGCTGCCGCAGCGCCGCCCCGGCCAGCAGCTGGCGGGCGGAGGCCCCGGCACCGCGCCGGCCGGCTCCCCGTCCACCGGCGAGACCCCCAACTGGTTCGCCGGCGCCAAGGACACCACCGCCTCCCCCCAGCAGCGAGACGGGCACGACGTGTCCGCCCTCGGCGGCTACGGCCCGACCGGCCCGACCGCCTCCCCCTGGCAGTCGCCCAACGACGGCGACTGGCAGCGGGCCGAGCAGCTGCGCGAGCCCGCCTCCAGCGGCACCACCGACTCCGGTCTGCCGCGGCGCACGCCCAAGCAGAACCTCGTCCCGGGCGGCGCCCAGTCGACTCCGGCGGAGGGCCCCCAGGTCTCCCGCAACCCGGAGGAGGTGCGCGGCCGGCTCACCAACCTGCGCCGCGGCGTGGAGCAGGGCCGCACCGCCGGCAACACCGGAAGCTTCCGGATCGACCCCGATCAGGTAGACCAGTCCGGCAACGGACAGAACCGCAGCACCGATCTCTTCGGCGGCTCGAACCACCAGGAGCGTTGAGTTGACTCAGATGAGCCAGGCCGCACAGAACCTGAACTGGCTGATCACCAATTTCGTGGACAACACCCCCGGGGTGTCCCACACCGTGGTGGTCTCCGCGGACGGCCTCCTGCTGTGCATGTCCGAGGGCTTCCCCCGGGACCGCGCCGACCAGCTCGCCGCCGTCGCCTCCGGCCTCACCTCCCTCACCTCCGGCGCCAGCCGGATCTTCGAGGGGGGCGAGGTCAACCAGACCGTCGTCGAGATGGAACGGGGGTTCCTCTTCCTCATGGCCGTCAGCGACGGCTCCGCCCTCGCCGTCCTCGCCGCCCCCGACTCCGACATCGGCCTCGTCGGCTACGAAATGGCCCTGCTCGTCGACCGCGCAGGAGCCGTCCTCACCCCCGCACTCCGCGCAGAACTCCAGGGCAGTCTCCTGCACTGACGGTTCGTCGGATACCGTCCAGGTATTCGAAGCACCTCCGCGTCCCCTCCCGGGCCCGCTTCGGCGGGCTCGGGTTCGGACGTAGTACGGCCCGCACCACGGGCCCCGGACCACACCCGGGGTCAGCACCGCACCGCCGCACCCTGTGAGGAGAGGAACCGTGACACCGCCCGACGACCGTAGCGGCCAGTACGGCGTTCCGTACCCCGGCACAGGCCATGACGCCTTCGGAACACCCGGCGTCGGCCACGGTCAGCCATACGACCGGCAGCAGTACGGACAGCCGCAGACGCCGTACGCCCGGCACGAGGACCAGTACCGCTCGTACGACCCGTACGCCCGGCAGCAGCCCTCCTACGGCGCGCCGGCCCCCGGGTACCCGACCCCGGCGCAGGCCCCGCCCCCCGGCTTCCGGCCGGAGCAGGAGCCCGGGCACGTCGAGGAGTTGGACGACGAACCGGACTCCGGCCCGCTGATCAGACCGTTCGCGATGACCGGCGGCCGCACCCGCCCGCGATACGAACTCGCGCTGGAGGCCCTGGTCTCCGCCGACGTCGATCCCCAGCGCCTGGCCACCCTGCTCCCCGAGCACCAGCGGATCTGCACGCTGTGCACGGAGGTCAAGTCCGTCGCGGAGGTGTCGGCCCTGCTCTCCTTCCCGCTGGGAGTGGCGCGCATCCTCGTCGCCGACCTGGCCGAGGCCGGTCTCGTCGCGATCCACCAGCCCGCTTCCGGCGGCGAATCCGGAACCCAGCCCGACGTCACGCTGCTCGAAAGGGTCCTCAGTGGACTTCGCAAGCTCTAACGCGGCCGCACCCACCCGCGCCACCACATCCGCGAAGATCGTCGTCGCGG
>NZ_JBIWOW010000063.1:0-4491 GCF_044767945.1 Kitasatospora sp. NPDC101183
ACCCACCAACAAACCGGCGTCACCTACACCCACTTCGACATGCACCAAACCGGCCCCGACCACATCCACCACATGCTCCAAGAACTCACCCAACTGCTCGAGGACGGCGACCTCCCGCCGTTGCCGACGTTCAGCCGGTCCGTGCACAGCGCGCACTCCGTCCTGCGCCACCTCGCGGCGGGTCAGCACGTCGGAAAGCTCGCTCTGACGATCCCCCAGCCCCTCGACACCAACGGCACCGTCCTCATCACCGGCGGCACCGGCACCCTCGGCGCCCACATCGCCCGCCACCTCACCACCCGCCACGGCATCCGCCACCTGCTCCTCCTCAGCCGCAGCGGTCCGAACGCCCCGCAGGCCCGGGCACTCGTCGAGGAACTCGCCGAACTCGGCACCGTGGCCACGGTCCTGGCCGCCGACGCCGCCGACCTCGACGCCCTCACCGCAGCCCTCGACACCGTCCCCGCCGAGCACCCCCTCACCGCCGTCGTCCACGCCGCCGGCATCCTCGACGACGCCACCCTCGCCAACCTCACCCCCCAGCACCTCCACACCGTCCTGCGGCCCAAGATCGACGCCGCCTGGAACCTCCACCACACCACCCGCCACCACAACCTCACCGCCTTCCTCCTCCTCTCCTCCGCCGCAGGAACCCTCGGCACCCCCGGCCAAGCCAACTACGCCGCCGCCAACGCCGCCCTCGACGCCCTCGCCCACCACCGCCACACCCACGGCCAACCCGCCACCTCCATCGCCTACGGCCTCTGGAACGACACCAGCACCCTCACCACCCACGCCGACCACACCCGGATGAGCCGGGGCGGTGTCCTGCCGCTCAGCACCGAGCACGGCCTCGCCCTGCTCGACGACGCCCTCGCCGCCCACCAGCCGGTGGTCACCGCGCTGCGGCTGGACGGCGGCGCGAGTGAAGTCCCCGCCCTGCTCCAGGGCGTGCTGCGGGCGCCGCTGCGTAAGGCCGCCACCGCGACCGGCGCGCCGGCCGGGCCCGACCTCAAGGAGCGCCTCACCGGCCTGCCGGGCGCCCGGCAGCGGCGCCTCGTCCTCGACCTGGTGCGCGCCGAGGCCGCGGCCGTCCTCGCCCACCCCGACCCGGACCGGCTCGCCCCCGACCAGCCGTTCAAGGACCTCGGCTTCGACTCCCTCACCGCCGTCGAACTCCGCAACCGCCTGCGCACCGCCACCGGACTCCCCCTCCCCACCACCCTCGTCTTCGACCACCCCACCCCCGAAGCCCTGGCCGCCGCCGTGCTCGCCGAACTGGCACCCGAGCCGGCCTCCGCCAACACGGCCGTCCTGGAGGGGATCGAGCAACTCGAAGCGCTGCTCGGCGAGTTCACCGTCGCGACAGGGGAGCCGGACGGCGCGAGCGGTCCGCGCGGACGGGAGGAGGTCACCGCCCGACTGCGCGCCCTGCTGCGCGGCTGGGACGACGCCCGGTCCGGCACCGGCGTACAGGAGGACCTCGACGCCCTCGTCGACCTCGACACCGCCGACGACGACGAGCTCCTCAGCGCGCTCGAACGCGAACTCGGCTCGGACTGACCGCAGTCGCCGCAGCACGACCCCGGGGCCGAGCACCCGCGCACCCGAACCGACCCACGCCAAGGAAGAGACGCCACAGATGGCCAGCACCGAGGAGACCCTGCGCGAGTACCTCAAGCGCGCGACCACCGAACTCCGCCAGACCAAGCGGAGGTTGCGCGAGGCGGAGGCCCGCGACCACGAGCCGGTCGCCGTGGTCGGCATCGGCTGCCGCTTCCCCGGCGGGGTGGAGTCCCCGGAGGACCTGTGGCGACTCGTCGCCGACGGCGTCGACGCCATCGGCCCGTTCCCCACCGACCGCGGCTGGGACCTCGAGAACCTCTACGACCCCGACCCCGAGAAGCCCCGGACCACGTACATCCGCGAGGGCGGATTCCTCGACGGCGCCGCCGACTTCGACCACGCCTTCTTCGGCATCAGCGCCCGCGAGGCCGCCGCGATGGACCCGCAGCAGCGGCTCCTGCTGGAGACCACCTGGGAGGCGCTGGAGCGGGCCGGCATCGACCCGACCGGGCTGCGCGGCTCCCGTACGGCGGTGTTCACCGGGCTCATCGCGCAGGAGTACGCGCCCCGGGCGGGCGAGGCGCCGGGCGAGTACGAGGGCTACTTCCTGGCGGGCAACACCACCAGCGTCGCCAGCGGGCGGGTCGCGTACGTGCTGGGGCTGGAGGGCCCGGCGGTCACGGTGGACACCTCCTGCTCCTCCTCACTGGTCGCGATCCACCACGCGCTGCGGTCGCTGCGCTCCGGGGAGTCGACCCTGGCGCTGGCGGGCGGGGCGACGGTGATCGCCCGGCCCAGCGTGTACACCGAGTTCAGCCGGCAGAAGGGCCTGGCGCCGGACGCCCGCTGCAAGCCGTTCGCCGCCGGGTCGGACGGGACGGGGTTCTCCGAGGGCGTCGGCGTGCTGGTGCTGGAGAAGCTGTCGGACGCGCGGCGGCTCGGGCGCCCGGTGCTCGCGGTGATCCGGGGCTCGGCCGTCAACCAGGACGGCGCCAGCAACGGGCTGACCGCACCCAACGGGCCGTCCCAGCGCCGGGTGATCCAGGAAGCTCTGGCCAACGCGGAGTTGACCGGCACCCAGATCGACGCGGTCGAGGCGCACGGCACGGGGACGACGCTGGGGGACCCGATCGAGGCCCAGGCCCTGCTGGCCACGTACGGGCAGGGCCGCGAGACGCCCGCCTACCTCGGCTCGATCAAGTCCAACATCGGGCACACCCAGGCGGCCGCCGGGGTCGCCGGGGTCATCAAGATGATCGAGGCGTTCCGGCACGGCGAACTGCCGCGCTCCCTGCACCTCGACGCGCCCTCGCCGCACGTGGACTGGACGGCCGGGCGCGTCGAACTCCTCACCCATCACCGCCCCTGGCCCGAGACCGGTCAGCCCCGACGGGCCGCCGTCTCCTCCTTCGGGATCAGTGGCACCAACGCGCACCTGATCCTCGAACAGGCCCCGGCCGTCGAGGCGTTGGAGCCTGCCGAGGTGGAGGAAGGGCCGCTGATCTGGCCACTGTCGGCCCGGGACGCCACGGCCCTCGCCGAGCAGGCCGTCCGGCTGCGGGAGCATCTGGACACGGCGGGCGCCGCTCCCGCCGACACCGCCCACGCCCTGGCGACCACCCGGGCGGCCCACCCGTACCGGGCCGCCGTCGTGACGGGTGACCGGGCCGAACTACGGGACGCGCTCGACGCGTTGGCGGAGGGACGTACGCACGGCGCCCTGCTGACCAGGACGGCCGGCGCGGCCGGCGTGCGGACGGTGTTCGTGTTCCCGGGTCAGGGTTCGCAGTGGATCGGGATGGGACGCGCCCTGCTCGCCCACTCCCCCGCGTTCCGGGACCACATCCACGCCTGCGCCGAAGCGCTGGCACCCCACACCGACTGGGACCTCCTCGACGTCCTCCGGAACGCCTCCGCCCTCGAACGGGTCGACGTCGTCCAGCCCGTCCTCTTCGCCGTCATGACCAGCCTCGCCCACACCTGGCAGACCCACGGCATCCACCCCGACGCCGTCCTCGGCCACTCCCAAGGAGAAATCGCCGCCGCCTACACCGCCGGCGCCCTCACCCTCCACGACGCCGCCAAAATCGTCGCCCTCCGCTCCCGGGCCATCACCACCATCACCGGCCACGGCGGCATGCTCTCCATCCCCCTCCCACCCGACAAGATCACCCTCACCCCCGGCCTCGCCATCGCCGCCACCAACGGCCCCGCCACCACCGTCATCAGCGGCGACGCCACCGAACTCGACACCCTCCAGGCCCACCACCCCGACTCCCGCCGCATCCCCGTCGACTACGCCTCCCACAGCCACCACGTCGAACCCCTCCAACCGCAGCTCGCCCACCTCCTCCACGACATCCAGCCGAAGAGCACGGAGATCGCGTTCTACTCGACGGTGACGGGGGACGTGCTCGACACCGCCGAGCTGACGGCCGACTACTGGTACCGCAACCTGCGCCAGACCGTCCGCCTGGACGAGACCGTGCGCGCCCTGCACCGCGACCGCTTCGGGCTGTTCATCGAGAGCAGTCCGCACGCCGTGCTCACCTACGGCATCCAGCAGACGCTCGACGAGGTCGACCCGAGCGGGACCGTCGCCGTGCTGGGGACACTGCGGCGCGACCATGACGACCACGCCCAGTTCCTCACCGCCCTCGCCACCGCCTGGACCACCGGCGCCCCCGTCCAGCGCTGGACCACCCAGGACCGCACCCCCACCCCCACCGATCTGCCCACCTACCCCTTCCAGCGCACCCGCCACTGGATCAGTCCGCAGACGGGGAGCGGTACGCCGTCGGCGTTGGGACTCGCGCCGACCGACCACCTCTTCCTCAGGACCGCCACCACCCACCCCGACGGCACCACCACCTACACCGGCACCCTCAGCCTCACCACCCACCCCTGGCTCGCCGACCACACCAT
>NZ_JBIWOW010000064.1:0-1439 GCF_044767945.1 Kitasatospora sp. NPDC101183
TTGGGGGTCGTTGTTTCAGAACAACACAGTGGACGCGAGCAACTGAGGACAAGCCCTCGGCCTATTAGTACCGGTCAACTCCACCCCTCACAGGGCTTCCATACCCGGCCTATCAACCCAGTCGTCTACTGGGAGCCTTACCCTCTCAAGGAGGTGGGAGTGCTCATCTCGAAGCAGGCTTCCCGCTTAGATGCTTTCAGCGGTTATCCCTCCCGAACGTAGCCAACCAGCCATGCCCTTGGCAGGACAACTGGCACACCAGAGGTTCGTCCGTCCCGGTCCTCTCGTACTAGGGACAGCCCTTCTCAACACTCCTACGCGCACAGCGGATAGGGACCGAACTGTCTCACGACGTTCTAAACCCAGCTCGCGTACCGCTTTAATGGGCGAACAGCCCAACCCTTGGGACCTACTCCAGCCCCAGGATGCGACGAGCCGACATCGAGGTGCCAAACCATCCCGTCGATATGGACTCTTGGGGAAGATCAGCCTGTTATCCCCGGGGTACCTTTTATCCGTTGAGCGACGGCGCTTCCACAAGCCACCGCCGGATCACTAGTCCCTACTTTCGTACCTGCTCGACCCGTCAGTCTCACAGTCAAGCTCCCTTGTGCACTTACACTCAACACCTGATTGCCAACCAGGCTGAGGGAACCTTTGGGCGCCTCCGTTACCCTTTAGGAGGCAACCGCCCCAGTTAAACTACCCACCAGACACTGTCCCTGATCCGGATCACGGACCCAGGTTAGACATCCAGCACGACCAGAGTGGTATTTCAACGACGACTCCACGACAACTGGCGTTGCCGCTTCAAAGTCTCCCACCTATCCTACACAAGCCGAACCGAACACCAATATCAAGCTATAGTAAAGGTCCCGGGGTCTTTCCGTCCTGCTGCGCGAAACGAGCATCTTTACTCGTAATGCAATTTCACCGGGCCTATGGTTGAGACAGTCGAGAAGTCGTTACGCCATTCGTGCAGGTCGGAACTTACCCGACAAGGAATTTCGCTACCTTAGGATGGTTATAGTTACCACCGCCGTTTACTGGCGCTTAAGTTCTCAGCTTCGCCCCACCGAAATGGAGCTAACCGGTCCCCTTAACGTTCCAGCACCGGGCAGGCGTCAGTCCGTATACATCGCCTTACGGCTTCGCACGGACCTGTGTTTTTAGTAAACAGTCGCTTCTCGCTGGTCTCTGCGGCCACCCCCAGCTCTGGCAGCAAGTGCCGTCACCAGGAATGGCCCCCCTTCTCCCGAAGTTACGGGGGCATTTTGCCGAGTTCCTTAACCATAGTTCACCCGAACGCCTCGGTATTCTCTACCTGACCACCTGAGTCGGTTTGGGGTACGGGCCGCCATGAAACTCGCTAGAGGCTTTTCTCGACAGCATAGGATCATCCACTTCACCACAATCGGCTCGGCATCAGGTCTCAGACT
>NZ_JBIWOW010000064.1:1531-3290 GCF_044767945.1 Kitasatospora sp. NPDC101183
CACGTCCTACACCCTTACCCCGGGACAACCACCGCCCGGGCTGGACTACCTTCCTGCGTCACCCCATCGCTCACCTACTGCAGACTTGGGCCGGCGGCTCCACCACTTCCCTTTGCCCGAAGGCTCCGGGACGGCTTCACGGCCTTAGCATCACCTGGTTCGACGTTGGCGCTTCAAAGCGGGTACGGGAATATCAACCCGTTGTCCATCGACTACGCCTGTCGGCCTCGCCTTAGGTCCCGACTTACCCTGGGCAGATCAGCTTGACCCAGGAACCCTTGGTCAATCGGCGCAAGAGTTTCTCACTCTTGTATCGCTACTCATGCCTGCATTCTCACTCGTGTACCGTCCACGACTGGTTTCCACCGCCGCTTCACCCGGCACACGACGCTCCCCTACCCATCACAACAGGCGTTGGCCCTATATGTTGCAATGACACGACTTCGGTGATGTGCTTGAGCCCCGCTACATTGTCGGCGCGGAATCACTTGACCAGTGAGCTATTACGCACTCTTTCAAGGGTGGCTGCTTCTAAGCCAACCTCCTGGTTGTCTCTGCGACTCCACATCCTTTCCCACTTAGCACACGCTTAGGGACCTTAGTCGGTGTTCTGGGCTGTTTCCCTCTCGACCATGGAGCTTATCCCCCACAGTCTCACTGCCACGCTCTCACTTACCGGCATTCGGAGTTTGGCTAAGGTCAGTAACCCGGTAAGGCCCATCGCCTATCCAGTGCTCTACCTCCGGCAAGAAACACGTGACGCTGCACCTAAATGCATTTCGGGGAGAACCAGCTATCACGGAGTTTGATTGGCCTTTCACCCCTAACCACAGGTCATCCCCCAGGTTTTCAACCCTGGTGGGTTCGGTCCTCCACACGGTCTTACCCGCGCTTCAACCTGCCCATGGCTAGATCACTCCGCTTCGGGTCTTGGGCATGCAACTCAGACGCCCTATTCGGACTCGCTTTCGCTACGGCTACCCCACACGGGTTAACCTCGCTACACACCGCAAACTCGCAGGCTCATTCTTCAAAAGGCACGCAGTCACGGCCATGCTCCGAAGAACATGACGACGCTCCCACGGCTTGTAGGCACACGGTTTCAGGTACTATTTCACTCCGCTCCCGCGGTACTTTTCACCATTCCCTCACGGTACTATCCGCTATCGGTCACCAGGGAATATTTAGGCTTAGCGGGTGGTCCCGCCAGATTCACACGGGATTTCTCGGGCCCCGTGCTACTTGGGAGTTTCTCAAACGAGCCGTACAGATTTCGTCTACGGGGGTCTTACCCTCTACGCCGGACCTTTCGCATGTCCTTCGACTATCCATACGGTTTCTGACTCGCCGACCGGCCGGCAGACCGGTCAAGAAAAATCCCACGACCCCGCATTGGCAACCCCTGCCGGGTCTCACACCAATACGGTTTAGCCTCATCCGGTTTCGCTCGCCACTACTCCCGGAATCACGGTTGTTTTCTCTTCCTGCGGGTACTGAGATGTTTCACTTCCCCGCGTTCCCTCCACATACCCTATGTGTTCAGGTATGGGTGACAGCCCATGACGACTGCCGGGTTTCCCCATTCGGAAACCCCCGGATCAAAGCCTGGTTGACGGCTCCCCGGGGACTATCGTGGCCTCCCACGTCCTTCATCGGTTCCTGGTGCCAAGGCATCCACCGTGCGCCCTTAAAAACTTGGCCACAGATGCTCGCGTCCACTGTGCAGTTCTCAAACAACGACCAGTCACACACCCTCAAC
>NZ_JBIWOW010000065.1:0-1443 GCF_044767945.1 Kitasatospora sp. NPDC101183
CAATGCCGGTGACTTATGACTTAGGTCGTGTCCGTTCCGGCAATCGTGACGATTGCCGGAGCGGGTGGCGGCCAGTTGCGGTGTTCGGCCCGTTTCAGGGGCCAGTTGGACATCTTGCGTTTGATGACTCGTGGGCAGGATCGCCGGCGCCGTTCGGGTAGGAGGCGTTCGCCGATCTCAGCCAGGGTGCGGGTCAGCGCCCTGGCGAGTGTGCCGGGGGGAAAGCGCCGCCTGGGCGGGGACCTGGCGGCGTACGACCCGCAGGCTGCGGGTGAAGGAGAGTCGGTCGGGGTCCAGGCCCTCGTTCAGGGCGGCCTGGTGCATCAGCTGCCGGATGGCGTGGTGGACCAGGAGGAGTCCGTAGATCTCCTGCTCCACTCCCCACGGGTACTTCGAGCGCAGGACGAGTTTGGGGCCGCGCTGGTGGGTCTTGATCTCGTCCAGCGTGGTTTCGATCTCCCAGCGCTGGGCGTAGAGCGCTGCCAGCTCGGCCGCCGGTGCCGTCTCGGGGTCGAGGATGGTGGTGACCAGCCGGTAGACGCTCTGGTCGCCGGTCGGGGCCAGGGTGTACTCGACGACCCGCACGGTCACCGGGTTGCGGCGGCTCTTTCGGTCCGGTTCGGCGTGGACGGTGCTGAGGTAGGAGCCGTCGTCCAGGACCCGCAGCACGGGCAGGGCGGCGCTCTTGCGCACCCGCCACAGCAGGTCCGCGCCGCTCGCCCGGGCGGCCTGCCACAGCTCGAACCCGTAGAAGCCGCGGTCGGCCAGCAGCAGCATCCCCTCCCGCAGAAGAGGGAACAGCTGCCGGGACAGCGACTGCTCACTGACCGACAGCGGGCCAACGGCGGCACCGAACATCGCATGAGTGCCGCACTCGGCCAGCCCCACCATCCTGGCCTGCGGAAACGCACTGGCCCCACGGCCGGATACGTGCCGGCCGAAGAACCCGGTGTTGGCGTCGGTGTCGGCCAGGTCCAGGCAGGTGCCGTCCACTGCCACCACACGCCACCGCCGGTACCAGGCGCCCGTTGTCTCGGGCACGGCCACCGGACGGCAGACCCGGGCGAACAGCACCTTCAGCGGCTCGACGCCCAGCCGGCGCCGGGCCCGGCCGATCGCGGCGGTCGTGGGCACCCGCCACGACCGCCGCCCGTCCCCGAGTCCCTCGCCCAGCAGCCGGGCGACCTCCTCGTAGCCCTGCCCGAAGAACAGGCACATCGCCAGCACGAAGTACACGACCACCCGCGCCGGCAGCAGACGGCTACGTTTCTCACCCCGCCCGGTCTCAGCGATCACCTCATCGACCAGCCCCGGCGGAAACGCCCGGGTCAGCACCCCGATCGCGATCCGGTCCGACAACCGCTCACCCGCAGGCGCCTTGACCTGCCCCACCCTCGCCACACCACAACCAACGAGGCTCAGGCACCAAAGTCACCGGCATTG
>NZ_JBIWOW010000066.1:0-1171 GCF_044767945.1 Kitasatospora sp. NPDC101183
TGCAGATGTCGCAATCCACACCGAGCCAGAAGGCCCTCACTCATTTCAAGATCACCCGACCGTGAGCCCTGTCACCAACCTCCGTGGTCAGTACAGCTAGGGCGTGTCTTTCGGATCACGCCAGGCGGTCGACGCCGGGGCACGCACCTCGACGGCTTCTCGTCAGTCGCCGATGCTCCGCATGGACTCCATCCTCGGCGCCGCCGATGCACGCACCCCAACGCCGCCCGCTGATCCGACGTGATCCGAAAGACACGCCCTAACCGGGATGGGGGAGAGTGGGGGGATGGACGAGGTTGAGGTGGAGCGGGCCTGGCGGGCGGGGGAGCGCGAGGCGGGGGTGGTGGTGCTGGACGGGTTCCACGCGCTGAAGCACGCGCTGCGGTTCGGCGGGGAGGTGCGGCGGGTGGTGACCGCCGACCGGAGCGAACTGCTCGGGCTGGCCCGTGAGTTGGCGCCGGACGTCGAGGCGGCCCTGGAGGGGCTGGCGGTGGCGCTGCCGGAGCGGACGATGCGGGCGCTGGTGCCCCGGCTGCACCCGACCGGGGTGATCGCGCAGGTGCTGCGGCCCTTCGCGGAGGCGAACCGGGAGGCGCTGGCGAGGCGGCCCCGGCAGGGGCCGGTGGTGGTGCTGGAGAACCCGCGCAACCTGGGCAACGTCGGGGCGGTGATCCGGCTGGCGGCCGGGTTCGGGGCGGCCGGGGTGGTGACCACCGGGGAGGTGGACCCGTGGCACCCGACGGTGCTGCGCGGCAGCGCGGGCCTGCACTTCGCCACCGCCGTCGAGCGGGTCGACCCGGCGGAGTTGCCCGGGGGCCCGCTGTACGTGCTGGACCCGGAGGGCGAGGACATCCGCGGCCTGCCGTTCCCGGACGACGCGCTGCTGGCCTTCGGCACCGAGCGGCACGGCGTCTCGGCGGAGCTGAAGGCGAGGGCGGACCACCTGGTGGCGGTGCCGATGCGCCCCGGGGTGTCCAGCTTCAACCTGGCGACCAGCGTCGGGATGGGCCTGTTCCACTGGATGGCGGGGCGCCCGCCCGGCACGGGGCCGGACGGGCGCTGACAGGTTCTAGGAGCAATGCCGGTGACTTATGACTTAGGTCGTGTCCGTTCCGGCAATCGTGACGATTGCCGGAGCGGGTGGCGGCCAGTTGCGGTGTTCGGCCCGTTT
>NZ_JBIWOW010000067.1:0-1069 GCF_044767945.1 Kitasatospora sp. NPDC101183
TGTACTGACCACGGAGGTTGGTGACAGGGCTCACGGTCGGGTGATCTTGAAATGAGTGAGGGCCTTCTGGCTCGGTGTGGATTGCGACATCTGCACCGGCTTCAGAAAGGCCCTCATGTCACACCGTAACGCACCGCTGACCGAGACCGGGCGCCTGCGCCTGGCGCGCTGTGTGGTCGAGGACGGCTGGCCGCTTCGCCGGGCCGCCGAACGCTTCCAGGTCTCGCCCACCACGGCCAAGCGCTGGGCGGACCGCTACCGCACACTGGGCGAGGCCGGCATGAGCGACCGCTCCAGCCGTCCGCATCGCAGCCCGCGCCGGACCGCGACCCGCACCGAGCGGCGGATCGTCAAGGTTCGCCTGCTCCGCCGGTGGGGACCGGCCCGCATCGCCTACCTGCTCCACCTGAACCCGGCCACCGTGCACCGGGTCCTGGTCCGCTACAGGCTCGCCCGCCTCTCACACCTCGACCGCGCCACGGGACGCCCGGTGCGGCGCTACGAACGCGCCGCACCGGGCGAGTTGGTGCATGTCGACATCAAGAAGCTCGGCAACATCCCCGACGGAGGAGGCCACCAGGCGCTCGGCCGCCAGGCCGGCCGCAGGAACCGCTCGGGAACCGGCTACAGCTACCTGCACAATGCCGTCGACGACCACTCCCGGCTGGCCTACAGCGAGATCCTCCCCGACGAGCGCAAGGAGACCGCCACCGCGTTCTGGGCCCGGGCGAACGCGTTCTTCGCCCGGGCCGGGATCACCGTCCAACGCGTGCTGACCGACAACGGGGCCTGCTACAAGTCGCACGCCTGGCGCGATGCCCTCGCGGCCGAGGGCATCGCGCACAAACGCACCCGCCCCTACCGGCCCCAGACCAACGGCAAGGTCGAGCGCTTCAACCGCACCCTGCTCGACGAATGGGCCTACGCCAGGCCCTACCGCACCGAACAGGAACGCCGAGACGCCTACCCCGACTGGCTCCACACCTACAATCACCACCGCGGACACACCGCACTCGCAGGCAAGCCACCCGCCAGCCGCATCCCCAACCTCACGGGACAGAACACCTAG